>NZ_JBIRGO010000007.1:0-404243 GCF_044328065.1 Streptomyces sp. NPDC017993 | reverse complement strand
GCCTGTTTCACCAGGCTCTCCGGGCGCTTCCCTTCGGTCTTGCGTTTCCGACTCTATCAGATCCTCGCGGTCCTGATTTTCGCCGGTGCGATTCGACCTTTCGGCTTCTTCGCGATTCCGACTCTATCAGATCCTTTTCCGCTCCCCCGCTTATCGCGGTGGGTTCGAAATACGGTTCCGATTACCTGTCGGAGGGGGTTTTTCGCGCCTTTCGGCGTGGTCACTACGTTAGCTGCTTTCCCCGGCGACTCATAATCGGGCCGGTGAGGTCGAATTTCGGCAACGCGAAAGAAGACCCCGGTCAGGGGGAGCGTTCGTAGTAGTTGGTTGTGCCGCCTGGCGGTCCACGCAGATAGCGCTGCCCGTCTCCAGCGGCTCGGGCCACGTTAGGCGGTTGGCCCGACAGAGTCAAGTAGCGCTGGTGGCACGGCGACGACGCGGGACGTGCGGGCGGTACGGGCTGACGGTGGGGTCGCCGGCGATCCAGTAGCGCCAGAGGTGGTCGGCCCCCTCGCCGCCTACGCCGGTGCGCGGACCGCTGTGCACGTCGGCGGGCGCCACCGGGCTGCCGTGCAGGACGGCGAGATGGTCGGGGTCGCCGTCGCAGAGGTCGACGCCGTTCAGACTGCGGTCGATATCGAGAGCCGTGGCCAGGCGCGCCGGGCCCTTGGCGAGTTCGTTGGTGTTGCGGGCCTTGGGCCGGCGGGCGGCGGCCAGCGGGGTACCCGTCACGATCTCGCCGGCGCGCAGGAGGACACCGCTCGCCTTGCCTTCGGGGCCGCAGACCAGGTTGAGGCTGAACCACATGCCGTAGATGAAGTAGACGTACGCGTGACCGGGCGGGCCGAACATGGAGGCGTTGCGCTCCGTGCGGCCCCGGTAGGCGTGCGAGCCCGGGTCGGTCTCCCCGTCGTACGCCTCGACCTCCGTCAGGCGGAGCTCGATCGGCCCGTCGGGGGTGTGGCGTACGAGGGTGCGCCCGAGCAGGTCGGGGGCGACGTCCACCACGGGGCGGTCGAAGAAATCGCGGGTGAGCGGCATACGTTCCGGTACGTCGGTCATGCGCTCCGAGAGTAGTGCAGCCGTATATGAACGGGCGGCTGGTCAGCGGGGTACCGGGGTTGGGAAGGTATGGCCGTGGAACCGGCCCGCGCCGTTTCGCGTGGGTAGGAATCAAGCCGAGATCTCGGCGAGCTACACAGAGCACAGGCGTTCCGCCTGGGGAGGACGAGCATGGGGTTCAAGAAGCTGCTGGCGAGTTTGGGAGCCGGGGGCGCGTCGGTGGAGACGGTCCTCTTCGAGGAGAACGTCGTCCCCGGTGGGGTCGTCCAGGGCGAGGTGCGGATCCAGGGCGGGTCCGTTGCCCAGCAGGTCGAGGGGCTGTCCGTCGGTCTGCAGGCGCGCGTCGAGGTCGAGAGCGGCGAGGAGGAGTACAAGCGGAACATCGAGTTCACCAAGCAGCGGCTGGGTGGCGCGTTCGAGGTGCAGGCCGGGGCGACACACACCGTGCCGTTCGGTCTGGAGATTCCGTGGGAGACGCCGATCACGACGTTTCTCGGCCAGCACCTGCACGGCATGGCCGTCGGCGTGACGACGGAGCTGGAGATCGCGCGAGCGGTGGACTCCGGTGACCTCGACCCGGTGAACGTGCACCCGCTGCCGGCGCAGCAGGCGATTCTCGACGCGTTCGGCCGGCTCGGGTTCCGTTTCAAGGCCGCTGACCTCGAGCAGGGGCACATCCGGGGGACGCGCCAGAAGCTGCCGTTCTACCAGGAGGTGGAGTTCTTCGCCCCGCAGCAGTACCGCGGGCTGAACCAGGTGGAGCTGTCCTTCGTCGCCGACGACCGCGAGATGGACGTCGTGCTGGAGATGGACAAGAAGCCGGGGCTGTTCACCGAGGGGACGGACTCCTTCCGGTCGTTCACGGTCGGCCTCAACGACTTCGAGGGAACGGACTGGGCCGCTTACCTCAACCAGTGGCTGGCGGAGGTCGGCGGTAAGCGGAACTGGCTCTAACCTGGGCGGACAGGTGTCAGCAAGCGACCAGGAGGTTCGAAGTGTCCGAGCTGAAGCGGCGGCCGCTCCCGCACGATTTCCATCCGCCGGTGCCGCAGTTCACGGTGACCAGCGATGAGGTGGAGCCGGGCGGAACGCTGCGTTCGGAACAGGTCCATGCCGGGGGAAACCGTTCGCCGCATCTGCGGTGGGAGGGTGCTCCCGCGGGGACGAAGAGCTTTGCCGTCACCTGCTTCGACCCGGACGCGCCGACCGGCAGCGGCTTTTGGCACTGGACGCTGTTCGACATTCCGGCGTCGGTGACGGAGCTGCCGGCCGGTGCCGGGTCCGGTGACATGAAGGGGCTGCCCGAAGGTGCCGTCCACGCCCGTAACGACTACGGGACGCGGGAGTTCGGTGGCGCCGCGCCGCCGCCCGGGGACGGGCCGCACCGCTACGTGTTCACCGTGTACGCGGTGGACCAGGAGAAGCTCGGCCCGGACGCCGATGCCTCGCCCGCGGTGGTGGGCTTCAACCTGCGGTTCCACACCGTCGGGCGGGCGCAGCTGATCTCCGAGTTCGAGGTGCCCGCGGAGGGCTGAGCCGCTAATTCCGTTGCGCCCCGGCGCTCCCGCACACAGAGTGGTACGTGGCTGACGGCCTGCATCGGGCCGTCGGGCAGTCGGTACCGCAGTAGCGGGAGCGGCGGGGCGCAGGTGTGTCCCCCGCCGCTTGCCGGAGTCCGCACTCGTTGTCGGGCGTCCGCGCCGGCTGCCGTTCGCTCCGGGTCCCGCGTGTTCACGGGGGTGGGACCCGGAGCGCACCCTTTTCCGGGGCCGGGGTCCGGCTCCCTCCCACCGGCGGCGGATGACCGGCACGAGCGGCCACTCCCTGTTCATCTTCTGATGGCCCGTCATTTACCTTCTGGCATGCGGAAATTGCGTTGTCCTGGGAATCCCTTCCACTGCACAGTGGAACCACTTCGCCGCGGGGGCGAACGGGGTCCGGGAGGTGGGCGGGATGCGCGAGACGCTGGTGCTCAACGCGAGCTTCGAGCCGCTGTCGACGGTGTCGCTGCGGCGTGCGGTGGTGCTGGTCATGCAGGACAAGGCCGTCGTCGAGCACGCTCACCCCGGGCTTCGCATCCGCGCCGCCTCGGTGGATGTGCCGGTGCCGCGGGTGATCAGACTCAGCAGATATGTGCGGGTGCCGTTCCGAAGACAGGCGCCGTGGACGCGGCGGGGTGTGCTGGTCCGTGACCAGCACCGGTGTGCGTACTGCGGACGGCGGGCGACGACCGTCGACCACGTCGTGCCGCGGTCGCACGGCGGTGGGGACACCTGGCTGAATACCGTCGCATCGTGCGCGGAGGACAATCACCGCAAGGCGGACCGTACTCCCGAGCAGGCGGGGATGCAGTTGCTGCGGCGTCCGTTCGAGCCGACGCCGGCGGACGCGATGCTGTCTGCGCTCGAGGTCTCCGTACGGGAGGAACTGCCGGACTGGCTGGCTCTACCGGCCTGAGGTGCCTTGCCCCGGCACGTTGTGGGCCGTCGCCCGACCGTCCTAGTTCAGGAGGAGTTGGGCGATGGCCGCCAGGCCGACGGCGACGATGACGCCACGCAGGACGGTGGGGGGCAGCCGTCGGCCGACCTTCGCGCCGATCTGGCCGCCGAGGGCCGAGCCCACGGCGATGAGGACGACGGCGGTCCAGTCGAATTCGGCGACGAAGAGGAAGAAGATCGCCGCGACGCCGTTCACGACGACCGCGAGGACGTTCTTGAGGGCGTTGAGGCGTTGCAGGTCCTCGTTGAGCAGCAGGCCCATCAGGGAGAGGTAGAGGACCCCCTGGGCGGCGCCGAAGTAACCGCCGTAGACGCTGGCGCACAGCAGGCCGGTGAGGAGGGCGATGCCCCCGTCGCGATGGCCGGTGGTGCCGGTACGGGCACGGCGGGCGCGGAGTGCGGCGGAGAGCCGGGGCTGGGCGACGACCAGGACCAGGGCGACGGCGATGAGCGCGGGCACGATCGCGTCGAAGGCCTCGGACGGCAGCGCGAGCAGCAGGACCGCGCCGGCCAGGCCGCCGATGAAGGCGGTGACGCCGAAGCGCACGATGCGGCGGCGCTGGCCGCTGAGTTCGCGGCGGTAGCCGATGGCGCCGCTGAGCGAACCGGGCACCAGACCGAGCGTGTTGGAGACATTGGCCGTGATGGGTGGCAGGCCGACGGCCAGCAGCACGGGGAACGTGATGAGGGTGCCGGAGCCGACGATGGTGTTGATCGTGCCTGCGCCGATTCCCGCGACGAAGACCGCGAGTGCTTCCCAGATACTCATGCGGACTCCCCCGGGCATGATCGGTATGTGTCGCCCCGATCATGCCCCAGGAGGTTGCCCCGTCAATCGATGGGGGGCGCCTCGCGGTTCGGGGAGCTGGGCTTGGGGATGCTGCCGCCGCCCGCGGGGTTGAAGTTGCCGAGGGCGCCGCCGAGACCCTTGAGGGCATCGCCGATCTCGCTCGGCACGATCCAGAGCTTGTTGGCGTCGCCTTCGGCGATCTTCGGGAGCATCTGGAGGTACTGGTAGGAGAGCAGCTTCTGGTCCGGGTCTCCGGCGTGAATCGACTCGAAGACGACCCTGATGGCCTGGGCCTCGCCCTCGGCGCGCAGCGCCGCGGCCTTGGCGTCACCTTCGGCGCGCAGGATCGACGACTGCTTCTCGCCTTCGGCGGTGAGGATCTGGGACTGCCGGACACCTTCGGCCTGGAGGATGGCGGCGCGCTTGTCGCGGTCGGCGCGCATCTGCTTCTCCATCGAGTCCTGGATGGAGGTCGGCGGCTCGATGGCCTTGAGCTCGACGCGGTTGACGCGGATGCCCCACTTGCCGGTGGCCTCGTCGAGGACGCCGCGCAGCGCGGCGTTGATCTCCTCGCGGGAGGTCAGGGTCCGCTCCAGGTCCATGCCACCGATGATGTTGCGCAGGGTGGTGACGGTGAGCTGCTCGATCGCCTGGATGTAGCTGGCGACTTCGTAGGTCGCGGCGCGGGCGTCCGTCACTTGGTAGTAGATGACGGTGTCGATATTCACGACCAGGTTGTCCTGGGTGATCACCGGCTGCGGCGGGAACGGCACGACCTGTTCGCGGAGGTCGATGCGGTTGCGGATGGAGTCGATGAACGGGACGACGATGTTCAACCCGGCGTTGAGCGTACGGGTGTAGCGCCCGAAGCGTTCGACGATGGCGGCGCTGGCCTGTGGGATGACCTGGATCGTCTTGATGAGTGCGATGAACACGAGCACCACCAGGATGATCAGGACGATGATGATCGGTTCCACTGCGGCTCCCGTGCCCTTCGTTGCTGGTCCGTGCCGACCGTCTGACCGGCTTGGCGGTTGATCAGTCTTTCAGAGTCGAGGCGCGCGGCGCAGCGGGTTCAGGTCAGATGACGACCGCCGTGGCCCCTTCGATCTCGACGACGTCGACCTGTTGGCCCGGTTCGTAGACCTGGTCGGTGTCGAGAGCGCGGGCGGACCAGACCTCACCGGCGAGTTTGATGCGGCCGCCGCCGGAGTCGACGCGTTCGAGAACCGTGGCGCTCTTGCCCTTGAGGGCGTCAACTCCCGAGGCCAGGCGCGGACTCTGGCCGCGGTGGCGGTTGGCGATGGGGCGTACGACCACGATCAACGCGACCGATACGGCGGCGAAGACGAGGAATTGCGGAACGGCGCCGCCACCGAGGCTTGCGGTGACGGCACCGGCGACGGCACCGACCGCGAGCATCCCGAATTCGGGCATCGCGGTCACGACGAGAGGAATACCCAGCCCTACGGCGGCGATCAGCCACCACACCCATGCGTCCACGGCTTCATGGTAGATCCGCGGGACGGCCCGGGACAGGGCACGATCGGTCAGGAAAGGGGCAGACCTTGCGCGGTCCAGCGGTCGCCGCGCTGCTCGACGATCAGCGGCAGGCCGAAGCAGTGGGAGAGGTTGCTGGAGGTCAGCTCCAGGTCGAGCGGGCCGGCGGCCAGCACCTTGCCCTGGCGGATCATCAGGACGTGGGTGAAGCCGGGGGCGATCTCCTCGACGTGGTGCGTGACCATGATCATCGAGGGCGCGTAGGGGTCGCGGGCCAGGCGGCCCAGACGGCGCACCAGGTCCTCGCGGCCACCGAGGTCGAGGCCCGCGGCGGGCTCGTCCAGGAGGAGCAGCTCGGGGTCGGTCATCATCGCGCGGGCGATCAGGGTGCGCTTGCGCTCGCCCTCGGAGAGAGTGCCGAACTTCCGGTCGAGGTACGCGGTCATGCCCAGGCGGTCGAGGAAGGCGCGGGCGCGCTGCTCGTCGACCTCCTCGTAGCTCTCCTGCCAGCTCGCGGTCATGCCGTAGGCGGCGGTCAGGACCGTCTGCAGGACGGTCTGGCTGCGCGGCAGCTTGTCGGCGAGGGCGATGCCGGCCATACCGATGCGCGGGCGGAGGTCGAAGACGTCGACCTTGCCGAGCTTCTCACCGAGGATCGAGGCCGTCCCGGTGGTCGGGTAGAGGTAGCTGGAGGCGACGTTGAGGAGGGTGGTCTTGCCGGCGCCGTTCGGACCGAGGATCACCCAGCGCTCACCCTCCTTCACCGACCAGGAGACCTGGTCCACCAGAGCCCGTCCTTCGCGGACCACGGATACGTCCACCAGCTCCAGCACATCGCTCATGAGCGCGTTGTCTCCCATTGCTTCTCGGTCGTCGCGTGCACCTGTAGGCGCAGCCCCCCAGCAAACCTACGCCACTCGTTGTCAGAGCTGTTGCCTAGGCTGGGGAGCATGCTCGATGAACCTCGTTCGGGACGGCTGGCGTCATGGGGAAATGCCCTCTTGGCCGGACTTGTCTCACCTGATGAAGCCGCGCACCGGATCGCGGACGATGACGCGGTGCACCGCGTGGAGGGCCTGCCCGGGGAGGCGTCGCCGGTCGGGCTGACGCTCGCGCTGGGGCGGCTGCGCACGCTGGGGGCGGTCGGCCTGCGGGTCGCGTTGCCAGTTGCGGGGCATCCGCTGGGGCTCAGCGGTCCGCCGGAATTCAACGCGCGGGCGCTGGAGGCCGAGGAGGCGGTGCTCGCGGTGGGAGCCGGCCTGGGCCTGGTGCCGGAGATATACGAGGCCGGCCCCGAGGGCGGCAGCGGCCCCGATGTGCATGTGGAGGTGGTCTGGAACTGCCTGCCGGTGCGAGAGGGGCCGCCGGCCGATGTGCCGTCGCTGGGCGAGGCCGAGCGGGAGCTGGCGGAGGCGCTGCGGGAGGCGACCGAGGCGCTCTCGACGCTGGATGTGGCCGGTTCGGGTCCCGTCGCGCAGGCGGCCCTGGAGGCGTACCGCGCGCGGGCGGAGGCCGGCCGGCAGGTGCTCGCGCCGGGGTACCCGCCCCGTGCGGTGCGGGTACTGGAGTTGGCCCAGCGGGTGGGCGCGCTGATCGACATCGCGCGGCAGGCCGGCGGCGACGGGGAGCACGGCGGAGCGGTGAGCGCATCGGAGATCGCGGCCCGGGCCGAGGCGCTGCGGCCGGTTGAGCGTACGGCCCGGCGGGCGCAGGTGGCGGCGTACAACGCCGCGGTGGAGGAGCGGGAGCGGCGAGGGTGAGGGAGGGCTGATCGAGGCCCGGGGAACAGAGCCCCGGTGGTCCGGAGGTTGTGCCCGGAGGGCGAGGCCCGGACTTCCGACAGGGACGCGGGGGGGGGACCGTCAACCCTGTCAAGGAATCGGCCGTCAAGGAATCGGCCGCCGGGGAATGGGCCGCCGGGGAATGGGCGTCAGCTGTTCGTTCCGTCAGGGATCGGCCCGGTGCGCCTGGCCGGGGTAGGTCCCGCCGTCAGCAGCGCCGGCTTGGCGCGATGGCTGCGGGCCGCAACAGGCCCGGCCCCGCAGGTGGTTGCCTGCGGGGCCGGGATGCCGTGCCGGGAGGGAGCGCCCGGATCAGGGGTTGAGGCAGGGGTTGCCGAAGACCGGGTTGAGGGCACCGATGACGGTGGCGGTGTTGCCACAGGCGTTCACGGGGACATTCACGGGCACCTGCACGAGGTTGCCGGAGCCGATGCCGGGAGACTTCACGGCCGTACCCTGGGCCAGCGGCGCGCTGTGGGCGGAGGCGATACCGGCACCCGCGACGGCGAGGCCGCCGGCCATCATCGTGAGAGCCGCTACCCGCTTGATGTTCTTCACTTCTCATGCTCCTCGTTGCCGTTGCCGTGACCAGCCGTCACGACTGCACTGGGAAACGGCCCGACCCCGAGGGCGGATACGCCGAATGGGCGACGTCTACACGACAGTATGAATCTCGCACCGGAAGACGACGCTCCGCTTTTTTCGCCCCGTCACCCCGGGAAACCGGAGCAGAATCGTTTCGAGGAGCAGGTCGGCCGTCCCCCCGTCCGGCGGCGGCGTGTTCAGGCTCCGATGCCGTGCCGCACCGCCCACAGCGCGGCCTGGGTGCGATCGGCGAGGTCGAGCTTCATGAGGATGTTGGAGACATGCGTCTTGACCGTCTTCTCGGAGAGCACCAGCGTCCGCGCGATCTCGCGGTTGGACCGCCCGTCCGCGATCAGGCCGAGCACCTCGCGCTCCCGCTCGGTCAGCGAAGTACCGCGTCCCTGCCCGGTGTTGCCCTCATCCTGGGAGAGCAGGGCGCCGGCGACCTCGGGCTGGAGCAGCACGTGCCCCGCGTGCACGGAGCGGATGGCGCCGGCCAGCGCGTCGGGGTCGACATCCTTGTAGAGATACCCGGCGGCGCCCGCGCGCAGGGCCGGGACGACGGTGCGCTGCTCGGTGAAGCTCGTCACGACCAACACCCGGGCGGGGTTGGTCAGTTCGCGCAGCTTGCGCAGGGCCTCGATGCCGTCCATGCCGGGCATCTTGACGTCCATCAGCACGACGTCGGGGCGCAGCTGTTCGGCGGCGGCGACGCCCTCCGCGCCGTCGGACGCCTCCCCCACCACCTCGATGTCGTCCTGGATCTCCAGGAAGGTCCGTAGCCCGCGGCGTACGACCTGGTGGTCGTCGACGAGCAGGACGCGAATGGCCCGGCCGTCACCCGGCGGCCGGTCCCGGCTCCCCCGGGTTCCGTCCGCGGGCGCTCCCATGGCGCCGCCCCCTCCGATATCAGCCACCGGGTACCTCCATCTCGACAGCGGTCCCCTTGCCGGGCACCGACTCCACGGTGAGCTTTCCACCGACTCCGCCGGCGCGGTCACGCATCGAGACCAGCCCGAGGTGGCGGCCGGCCCGGCGGACCCGGCCGGTGTCGAACCCGCAGCCGTCGTCCGCGACCCGCAGCAGCGCTCCCTGGCCGTGCCGGGCGAGGCTGACGTCGACGTGCTCCGCTCCGGAGTGCCGTAGGGCGTTGTGCAGCGCCTCCTGGGCGACGCGGAGCAGCGCCTCCTCCTGGGCGGCCGGCAGGGCGCGGACCCCGTGGGCCGTGAAGGTGACCCGCGCGGAGTGGGCGCGGTCCAGGACCTGGGCCTGGGAGCGCAGGGTCGCGACCAGGCCGTCCTCGTCCAGGGCCGCGGGCCGCAGCTCGATGACGGCGGCACGCAGTTCGTCGGCGGCCTCCGCGGCGAGCGCGGCGACCTGGTGCAGTTCGTCCTTGGCGCGGGCCGGGTCGCGGTCGACCAGCGCGGTGGCCGCCTGCGCGGTCAGCCGGAGGGAGAAGAGCTTCTGGGCGACCGCGTCGTGCAGCTCGTGGGCGAGCCGGGCGCGCTCCCCCGCGATGGTGAGTTCGCGGCTGCGCTCGTAGAGGCGGGCGTTGGTCAGCGCGATGGCGGCGTGCTGGGCGAGTATGCCGAGCAGTCGCTCGTCGTCCTCGGTGAAGCCGCAACGGGCCCCGCGGGCGGGCCGGGGTTCGGGGCAGCGCTTGTTGGCCAGGAAGAGGGCGCCGAGGATTTCGTCGCCGTCCGCGACCGGCAGGCCGAGGAAATCGGACATGTCCGGGTGGGCTGCGGGCCAGCCGCCGAAGCGGGGGTCCTGCCGCACGTCGGCGAGGCGCTCGGGGGTGGCGTTGTGCAGCATCGCGGCGAGGATGCCGTGCTGGCGGGGCAGCGGGCCGATGGCCTTCCACTGCTCGCTGCTCACGCCGTCCACCACGAACTGCGCGAAGCCGCCGTGGTCGTCGGGCACGCCCAGTGCGGCGTATTCGGCGTCCAGCAGTTCGCGGGCCGAGGCGACGATCGTCTTGAGGACGTCGCGCACCTCCAGGTGCCTGCTCATCGCCAGGATCGCGGTGCTCACCGCGGGGATGCCGGCTCCCGCTCCGTTGGTCATGGCTTCACCGTACCGGCGCGCTGACCGGCCCGTATCGGTCCTCCGGCGCCCCCGGCCTCCGCCTGCCGCCCTAGGCCCAATGCCCTGCGGCGGCCCGCCCGGCGGCCGACGCCTCCCCGGCCGCGGCGTTCCTACGGTGAGGGCGAGGGCGCGGGGCGCGGGCCCGGCCCGGAAAGGGGACGCGATCATGCCGGTGGCGATCATCACGGGGGCGTCGAAGGGGCTGGGCCGGGCGCTGGCCACGGCGCTGGCCGCGCGGGGCTGGGATCTGGTGGTGGACGCCAGGTCGGCGGGGCCGTTGGAAGAGGCGGCGCGGGGGCTGCGCGGGAGCGGGACGCGGGTTGTTGCGCTGCCCGGCGATGTGGCGGACAGCGGGCACCGGGCGGAGCTGGTGGCCGCGGCCTGCGAGCTGGGCGGGCTCGATCTGCTGGTGAACAACGCGAGCGTCCTGGGGGCGGCTCCGCTGGTGCGGCTGGCGGAGCATCCGCTGACGGGGTTGCGGGATGCCCTGGAGGTGAATGTCGTGGCGCCCCTGGGTCTGGTTCAAGAGGCGCTGCCGCTGCTGCGTAAGTCCCTGCACTTCTCCCTTCCCGCAGAGGGTGCAGCCAATAGGGATTCGTCCCCTTATACAGGGACAGAAGGAGACGCATATATAGGGACAGGCGGGGCGGTTCTTCACATAAGTTCGGATGCTGCCGTCGAGGCGTACGAGACGTGGGGTGGCTACGGCGCCTCGAAGGCGGCGCTCGATCAACTGTCGGCGGTGCTGGCGGAGGAGGAGCCGGAGCTGCGGGTGTGGTGGGTGGACCCGGGCGATATGCGCACCGATCTGTACGCGGCCGCCGTCCCCACCGACGACGACTCCGGGCGGCCGCTGCCGGACACCGTTGTTCCCGCGCTGCTGGGCCTCCTGGACGGCCGGGCGGCCTCGGGGCGGTACCGGGCGGTGGACCTTCCGGCCGGGCCGGTGGCCCCTGGGGACGCATCGTCGCCCACCCCGGAGGGCGCACGATGATCGCGGAGGCACTGCGTGTCCCGGAGGAGCTCTCCGCCCGGGTCCCGGCGGAGCAGCGGGGCCCGGGCCTCGACCGCGATGCCGTACGGCTGATGGTGAGCCGGGGCACGGAGGAGGTCGGACACCACGCCTTCGGTGAGCTGCCGGAACTGCTGGCGGCCGGAGACGTGCTGGTGGTGAACACCTCGCGGACGCTGTCGGCTGCGGTCGACGGCCGGATCGGGGACGGCCGGGGGCGCGGCGAGCCGGTGGTGGTGCACTTCTCGACGCGGGCGGATCGCAGGCACCCGGCGGGCCGCGCGGTGGCCGGCTGCTGGGCGGTGGAACTGCGCCGCCCGGACGGACTGGGCAGCACCCGGCCGCGGGCGGGCGGACCGGTCGGCAGAGTGGTGCGGCTGCCGGGCGGGGCGCGGCTGACCGTGGAGGCGCCGGTGGACCCCGGGGGCGCACGGCTGTGGTGGGCGCGAGTGTCGGGCGGCACGGTCCCGGAGCTGATGCGCCGGTACGGGCGGCCGATCCGGTACGGCTACACGGACCGGGATCAGCCACCGGCCGCCTATCAGACGGTGTTCGCGACGGACGCGGCCGACGGCGGCAGCGCCGAGATGCCGAGTGCGGCCCGGCCCTTCACGGCCTCGCTGGTGGCACGGCTCGTGAGCGCGGGCGTGCTGTTCGCGCCGATCTCCCTGCACACCGGGGTGGCGTCGGCGGAAGCGTTCGAGCCGCCGTATCCGGAGCGGTTCGCGGTGCCGCCCGCCACCGCCTGGCTGGTGAACGCGGTGCGCCCCGGGCGGGCTGGGCGCGGCGCCGGTACGGGCGGGCGGGTCGTGGCGGTGGGGACGACGGCGGTGCGGGCACTGGAGTCGGCCGCCGGGCCGGACGGGCGGGTGCGGGCGACGTCCGGCTGGACGGATCTCGTGGTGACGCCGGAGCGCGGGGTGCGGGTGGTGAACGGCCTGCTCACCGGGCTGCACGAGCCCACGGCCTCGCATCTGCTGATGCTTGAGGCGGTGGCGTCGGCGGTGGCGGACGGGGAGGCGCTGCGGCGCGCGTACGCAGCGGCGGTGGAGCGCCGCTACCTGTGGCACGAATTCGGGGACCTCCACCTGCTGCTGCCGTCCTGAGGCCCGCGCCGCCACCCGGGTCGTCGAGCGCATCGGTCGTCGGGCGCGCGCATCAGCAGCCGCGGACTTTCGTTCCGGCCGGGCTTCGACTACTACATGGGCGAGTACTACGCGGACGAGTCGACAGGTGTCGCGGTCCGCACGCTGCTGTCCGCGCCGCGCCTGTGCAGTCCGATAGCGCTGGTAGCCGCGCTGCGCCGGATGCACTTGCGCCGGGAGGCGCTCGGGTGGCCTGCCAACAAGGAGGCTTTCGCGGTGGTTTCAGCGAGTTGCCCTATATCGCACGCTAACTGCCCGATTTGGTCCGAAAGTCTCTTGACTTGGCCGGCATGGCAGCACCGTCCGCACAGGCCGTGCGTTCGCAATTACACCCGGCGAGGTAAACACCTCTTCAATGTGACGCCGCACATAGGACGCAAGTCACTTACGACCCGGGTTAGTGGCCTTATAAAGGTGCTGTGAGCTGGGAATCGACTACCTGCGACGCAATTCGAGACCCCCTGGTTCCACTAACCGGGATCGTACGTCACACCTTTGCCCGGTTAATTTCCGGCCGCTAAGAATGGCTCCCGTCGCTCGGCGCCGTAATCGAAATCGGCGTTCTTCGCTACCACGGCCCTCGCGACGGCCCCCCATTGGAAGAGGTCGACTCCGCCATGCCCAAGCACGCTGTTTCTGGATTTTCCCGCCTCAAGCGGACCCATAAGCTTTCCGTCGTAGGCATCGCAGCGGCCGCCGCCGCCGCCCTGGCCTTCTCCGTCGTCCCGGGCACCGACGCCCAGGAGGGCGAGCCCAAGGCCGCCGCGCAGAACGCGAAGCCTGTTGCCTTCAGCGCGGTCGACACCGCCGCCAAGACGCAGCAGACGACGATCACCAAGCAGGCCGACGACTCGGCCGCACAGGGCAAGGCCGAGGCCGCCGCCGCGAAGAAGAAGGCCGAGGCCGAGGCCAAGGCGAAGGCGGAGGCAGCCGCGAAGGCGAAGGCGGAGGCCAAGGCCAGGGCGGAGAAGGAGCGCAAGGAGCAGCAGGCCGCGAGCCGGTCCGCCGAGCGCGCCGCCGCTCCCGCCCCGAAGCCGGCCCCCAAGACGTACGCCGACAACCTGGACGGCTGGATCCGGGAGTCGCTGGACATCATGGCGAAGAAGGGCATCCCCGGCACGTACGAGGGCATCCACCGGAACATCATCCGGGAGTCGGGCGGTGACCCGAAGGCCATCAACAACTGGGACATCAACGCCCAGAACGGCGTCCCGTCCAAGGGCCTGCTCCAGGTGATCCAGCCGACCTTCGAGGCGTACCACGTCGACGGCACCTCGTGGGACCTCTACGACCCGGTCGCCAACATCACCGCCGCCTGCAACTACGCGGCCGACATGTACGGTTCGATGGACAACGTGAACTCGGCCTACTGAGAAGCCGGTTCACGCACCGACACCGCCGAGGGGCGGCACCCGATTCCGGGTGCCGCCCCTCGGGCGTGGGTGCGGGGCGCGCTACTTGCGCATGACCTCCGGCTCGTGGCGGCGCAGCAGCCGCGCGACGACGAAGGCGAGTGCGACGCCCAGGCCGATCAGGATGATCATGTCCATGACGTAGACGCCGGTCTGGTGCTTCCACAGCGGGTCGGGGTTGCCCGCTTCCCACGGCAGCAGCGTGTTCATGTCGGCGGTCGCGCCCATCGCCGCGACGGCCCAGCGCGAGGGCATCAGCCAGGAGAACTGCCCGACCCCCACGGTGTCGAAGAGCTGGAAGAGCACGCCCGTGAAGACGACCTGGACGATGGCGAACATGACCAGGAGCGGCATGGTCTTCTCGGCCGTCTTGACAAGCGCCGAGATGATCAGGCCGAACATCATCGAGGTGAAGCCGAGCGCAATGATCGCCAGCGCCATCTCGACGGCCGGCGCGTTCTCCAACAGCAGGCCCTCGGTGGGCAGCTTGCGGGGTGAGAAGCCGATCGCCGCGATGATCACGCCCTGGAAGGCCGTGACCACGCCGAGCACGATCACCTTGGACATCAAATACGCCGACCGCGACAGGCCGGTGGCCCGTTCGCGCTCGTAGATGACCCGCTCCTTGATCAACTCGCGGACGGAGTTGGCCGCGCCCGAGAAGCACATGCCGACCGCGAGGATCAGCATGATCGTGCTCGCGTCGCGGTTGGTCCTGCTCTTGTTGAGCGGCCCGTATCCGAGGCCGTAGTCGCTGGGGATCAGGATCGAGACCACGCCGAGCACCGCAGGCAGGATCACCATCAGGCCCAGGAAGCCGCGGTCGGAGGCGAGCACCGAGACGTAGCGCCGCATCAGCGTCCACAGCTGCGAGCCCCAGCTCTGGGACTTCTGCATCCGGGCCGGCGGCGGCTGGATCGTCACCGACTGCGGGGCGACGGCGTCGATGTCCGCGGCGTACATCTGGTAGTGCGGCGAGCCGCGCCAGCGGCCCATCCAGTCGTAGTCCCGGTAGTTCTCGAAGGCCGAGAAGACATCCGCCCAGGTGTCGTACTGGAAGAAGTTCAGCGCTTCCTCGGGCGGGCCGAAGTAGGCCACGCCACCGCCCGGAGCCATCACCAGCAGCTTGTCGCAGATGCCGAGTTCGGCCACCGAGTGGGTGACGACCAAAACCGTGCGGCCGTCGTCGGCGAGGCCGCGCAGCAGCTGCATGACATCGCGGTCCATGCCCGGGTCGAGGCCGGAGGTCGGCTCGTCCAGGAAGATCAGCGACGGCTTGGTCAGCAGCTCCAGGGCCACCGAGACGCGCTTGCGCTGGCCACCGGAGAGCGAGGTGACCTTCTTGTCCTTGTGGATGTCGAGCTTCAGCTCGCGCAGCACCTCGTCGATCCGCGCCTCACGCTCGGACTCCGCGGTGTCACCGGGGAACCGCAGCTTTGCGGCGTACTTGAGAGCCTTGGCGACGGTCAGTTCCTTGTGCAGGATGTCGTCCTGCGGGACCAGACCGATGCGCTGGCGCAGCTCGGCGAACTGCTTGTAGAGGTTGCGGTTGTCGTAGAGGACGTCGCCCTGGTTGGCGGGGCGGTAGCCGGTCAGCGCCTTGAGCAGCGTCGACTTGCCGGAACCCGACGGGCCGATGACCGCGATCAGCGACTTTTCCGGGACGCCGAAGGAGACGTCCTTGAGGATCTGCTTGCCACCGTCGACGGTGACGGTGAGGTGGCGGGCCGAGAAGGAGACCTCGCCGGTGTCGACGAACTCCTCCAGGCGGTCGCCGACCAGCCGGAAGGTGGAGTGACCGACGCCGATGATGTCGTTCGGGCCGATCAGCGCCGTGCCGGACTTGGCGACCGGCTGACCGTTGACGTAGGTGCCGTTGTGGCTGCCGAGGTCGCGGATCTCGAAGCGGCCGTCGGGCGTGGCCCGGAACTCCGCGTGGTTCCTGGAGACCTGGAGGTCGGAGACGACCAGCTCGTTCTCCAGCGCACGGCCGATGCGCATCACTCGGCCGGTGTCGAGGCGGTGGAAGGTGGTCGGGCTGCGGTCGCCGTGGGCCGGCGGGGCCTGGCCACCCACCTTCTGGGCAGGGCCCTGCGAGGGCGCGGCCGCCTGAGGGGGCTGCTGGGCCTGCTGTGGCGGGATGTACGGCGGCTGCTGCGCCTGCGGCGGAGCCTGCCAGTTCTGGTGGACCGGTGGCTGGTTCTGGACCGGCGGCTGGTGGTGCGGCGGCTGATGCGCGGGCGGCGCCTGCCAGCCCTGCGCGCCCTGCTGCTGCGGCGCCATCGCGGCCTGCGCGTTGTAGACGTCAGCTGCCGGGGCGGCCGAGAGGCTCACCCGGGGGCCGTCGGTGGCGTTGCCCAGGTGGACGACCGAGCCGGGGCCGATCTCCAGCTGGTGGATCCGCTGTCCCTGGCTGTACGTGCCGTTGGTGCTGCCGTGGTCTTCGATGATCCAGCCGCGGCCCGCCCACCGCACGGTGGCGTGCCGCCAGGAAACCCTGGCGTCGTCGAGCACCATGTCGCCCTGCGGATCGCGGCCCACGTTGTAGGACCGGGACGGATCGAGCGTCCAGGTCCTTCCGTTCAATTCGAGTACGAGTTCAGGCACTCCATGCCCCATTACATAGTCCCCCGAGTGACGCCCTGTATGGGAAGTCTAGGGATGGCGAACATCGTGAGGAACTATTTCAGGCTCGGCCCTTCAACCGGTAACCGGGAGAGGGCCGGGGCGCGGGGCCTTCTTGTCGGGGTGCGCCAAACTCCCCCGGAGAGCGGGAAGTAGGAGCGGATGCGGAGATTTCCGAGGAACGGGCTCATTACGGATGGCCGCACGCCTGACAGTGCGTCGGTGGTACCTCCCGCCGCGCCACCCGCACCCGCGCCGGTCGCGCCGCCGCCACCCGTCGGCTCCGCGTTGAGCTGGCTTTTCCTCCGAGGGACGGGAGACGTGACGGCGGACCTCCCTCCTCCGGGCGACGAGACCGCCGGCGTACGGTCCCCGGCGAGCCCGAAGGGGGCGGCACCGGCCACGCCCCCGGCAGGCCCGGGGCGGCCGCGAGGCCGCTGACCTCGCCTTACCGGGCGAAACGACCCAAAATACCCTTGACGCCACGGCCGCGCAGGCGGGACGGAGGGATGTTCGGGGTTCGGGAGCGCCGTCACCGCGGCGGGATCGACCTCTCCGCGCCCGCCGCCGGCCAGGCGAACTCCCGCACAGAACAAGGGTGTTGGCGACTCAGCTCACCCCTTTGGCCGGCCCGGCCGACGGCGTGGACACGACTCGATAACGATCAGCCGGGTCCGCCCGCACCCCGGAGCCCCGGCGCACCGCGGGCAGACGGCGGAACGCGCCGGTCCGAACCACGGACACCTGTACGGTCGGGCTCTCCGGCCGGATACCGTAAGGGCACCATGAGCGCATCGCAGATCCCGCCTGCCACCGCCGTACCGGGCGATGACCTACCGACTCTTCTCGTCAAGATCTTCGGGAAGGACCGGCCCGGCATCACCGCAGGTCTCTTCGACACCCTCGCCGCCTACGCCGTCGATGTCGTGGACATCGAACAGGTCGTGACCCGAGGGCGCATCGTGCTGTGCGCGCTGGTCACGGCGCCGGCCCCGGCCGCGGGCTCCTCCGGCTCGTTCGAGGGCGACCTCCGGGCCACCGTCCACAGCTGGGCGGAGTCACTGAACCTCCAGGCCGAGATCATCTCCGGCCGGGGCGACAACCGTCCACGCGGCACCGGCCGCTCCCATGTCACCGTGCTGGGCCACCCGCTGACCGCGGAGTCGACGGCCGCCATCGCCGCCGCCATAACGTCCACAGGCGGCAATATCGACCGTATTTTCCGTCTTGCGAAGTATCCGGTGACGGCCGTGGAGTTCGCGGTGTCGGGTGCGGCGACGGACGCGCTGCGCTCGGTGCTGGCGCCGGAGGCCGCGATGCTCGGAGTGGACATCGCTGTTGTCGCGGCCGGGCTCCAGCGCCGGGCCCAGCGGCTGGTGGTCATGGACGTCGACTCGACGCTCATCCAGGACGAGGTCATCGAGCTGTTCGCGGCGCACGCCGGCTGCGAGGCCGAGGTCGCCGAGGTGACCGCCGCCGCGATGCGCGGCGAGCTGGACTTCGAGCAGTCGCTGCACGCCCGCGTCGCGCTGCTCGGCGGGCTCGACGCCTCCGTCGTGGAGTCCGTACGCAAGGAGGTGCGGCTCACCCCCGGTGCCCGCACCCTCGTGCGGACCCTCAAGCGGCTCGGCTACCAAGTCGGTGTGGTCTCGGGCGGATTCACGCAGGTCACCGACGCGCTCCAGGAAGAGCTCGGGCTGGACTTCGCCTCCGCCAACACCCTGGAGATCGTCGACGGCAAGCTCACCGGCCGGGTGACCGGCGACATCGTCGACCGGGCGGGCAAGGCCCGTCTGCTGCGCAGCTTCGCCCAGCAGGCCGGGGTGCCGCTCGCGCAGACGGTCGCGATCGGCGACGGCGCCAACGACCTCGACATGCTCAACACCGCGGGTCTCGGCGTCGCCTTCAACGCCAAGCCGGTGGTCCGCGAGGCGGCGCACACGGCGGTGAACGTGCCGTTCCTGGACACGGTGCTCTATCTGCTGGGCATCACCCGCGAAGAGGTCGAGGCCGCGGACACGCACCTCGGCTGAGGCCGCACCGCTCGCCCGCTCGCCGGGCCGGCGGGACGGGCACTCCGGGGGCAACGGCAGACATACGACAAGGGCTCCGGCACACGCCGGAGCCCTTGTCGCATGTGGTGCGGCCGTCAGCGGGCCGGTCGGTGGACCGGTGCGTCAGTCGGCGGCGCTGGTCGGGGGTCTCACTCGTGCGGCGGCAGGTAGGCGACGAGGCGGCCGACGCCGTGCTCGACGGACTTCCACGAGCCGTTGAAGGCGATCACCGCCATCGTCGCGGTCGGGAAGCCACCGCGGTTCATGCGCGCCAGGAGGTCGTCGTCGGCGTCGCCGGCGAGCGCGTCCGCGAGGGCGTGCACCCCCGGGTTGTGGCCGACGACCAGCAGGTCGTGCACGTCGTCGGAGGTCTCGTTCAGCAGGGCGATGAGGTCGCCGAGGGAGGCTTCGTAGAGCCGCTCCTCATACACCGTCTTGGGGCGGTGCGCGAGCTCGGTCACGAAGAGCTTCCAGGTCTCACGGGTGCGGGTGGCCGTCGAGCACAACGTCAGGTCGGGGGTGATCCCGGCTCCGGCCAGCCTGCGACCGGCGGCCGGGGCGTCCTGGCGGCCGCGATCGGCGAGCGGACGCTCGTGGTCGGAACTGTCCGACCATTCGGCCTTGGCGTGTCGGAGGAGGACAATCCGGCGGGGTGTATCGGCGCTCATGAGTCCCAGCTTCGCACGAAAGGCGGCGCGGGGCGCGGGGTGTTGGAGGGCTGCCCCCGCCAGGGTGACAACCGCTCACCGGCGGTCATGAGGAACCGAGGCTGACGACCCTGGCAAGGAATTCCAGCAGCGGCGCCAGGCCGTCCCGGGCGCTCGCCGCGGTCGCCGGGGAGGAGCTCGCCATGAGCACCAGCAGGGCGGCGAACGAGGCGACCGGCAGGGCCAGCGCCCACCACGGCAGCGGTATCCGCAGGCCCCGGGTCCTGGGTGGGGACGGCCGGCGGAACACGGCGGACATGCCATCGCCTCCGTGGCGATCGAAGGGCTGCGCGGCCGCGGGCTGCGGGGCGCCCACCGCTGCGGTGCGGTGTGCTTCGAAGCTACGGATCTTGGGCGCCCGTTCCTACCCGGGAAGCCACCTACTTTCCCCTGAGCCCGACCCCCTAGGGGGTGGTGGGGTTTTCCCCACCCACGGGCCCGGGAGGGACGTCACAGAGCTCTGCCCACGGCCACGGCCCCCGTCCGCCACACGGCCCCGGTCGGGCTCAGGGTGCGGCGATACTCGCGATGATCGCGACGACGACGGTCACGCCGAGCATGGCGCCCAGCACGAGGAGCAGCTTCTTCTGGCCGCCCTGCGGATTCGGTTCGAGCACTGGCATGCGCCCAGTCTCCCACTCAGGTCTCGTCCTCGATGCGGCGGTCCCGGCCGGCCAGCACACCGACCACGATCTGCGGCACCATGAGCCCGGCCATCAGCGCGATCGGCAGGCCCCAGCCGCCGCTGTGCTGGTAGAGCGTGCCGACCAGCAGCGGCCCCGGGATGGAGATCAGGTAGCCGACGCACTGCGCGAAGGCCGACAGCTTCACCACGCCCGCGGAGCTGCTCGACCGCATCCCGATCATCGTCAGGGCGAGCGGGAAGGCGCAGTTCGATATGCCCATCAGCAGCGCCCAGGCCCAGGCGCCGGCGGCCGGGGCCAGCCACAGTCCGGCGTAGCCGGCCAGGCCGCAGACGCCGAGCACCACGGCGAGGGGGCCCTGGTGCCGCATCCGGGAGGCCAGCCGCGGCAGCACGAACGAGAGCGGCACGCCCATCACCATGGTGACGGCGAGCAGAACGCCCGCGGTGCCCGCAGAGACCCCGGCGTCGCGGAAGATCTGCGGCATCCAGCCCATCGTGATGTAGGCGGCGGTGGCCTGCAGGCCGAAGAAGACGGCCAGCGCCCAGGCGGTCGGCGACGAGGTGATCCGTACGGGGGGTGTGGCGGAGCCCGCCGTACTTCCCGTGTGCGCGTCGCCCGCGGTCCCGCGCCGGCGGACCACCGCGAGCCAGGGCACCACCGCGACGGCGGCGAGCGCCGCCCACACCGCCAGGCCGGTACGCCAACTGCCGCCCAGCGCGGCCGTCATGGGGACGGTGAGCGCCGCGGCGAGCGAGGTCCCCAGGGCCAGGGCCATGGAGTACAGGCCGGTCATCGAACCGACCCGGTCCGGGAACCAGGTCTTGATGACGACCGGCATGAGGACGTTGCTGACCGCGATTCCGGCCAGGGCGAGCGCGCTGGCGGCGAGGAAGCCGGCGGTGCCGCCGGCGAACGGCCGCACCGCGACCCCCACCGCGATCGCGGCCATGCCGACGCAGACGATGGTGCCTGCCCCCCAGCGCCGGGCCAGCCGGGGCGCGGTGAGGCCGAAGGCGGCGAAGCACAGGGCCGGCACGGAGGTCAGCAGCCCGGCGACCGTGCCGGACATGCCGAGACCGACGCGGACCTCCTCCAGGAGAGCGCCGAGGCTGGTGATGGCGGGCCGGAGATTGAGCGCCGCGAGGACCAGGCCGGCGATCAGGGTCCCCGGCAGCCAGCGGGCGGCCCGGGAGGTGGCGCGGGCGCCCTCCGGTCCGGCTTCTCGTACCGCCGGCTGCGGCTGCCCGGAGCCGTCCGGCGAGCGGGGTGCGGGGGTGGTCCTGGGCTCGGCCGCCGGGCCGAGGGTCGCGAGGTCTTCGTCTGCCATGTGCACCATCATAGAATCATGGGATGAATGTGTGTCCACTCGTTGTCGGTAGCCTCTGCTGTCCCGGGCGGCGCCAAGGGCGACCAAAAGCTCCGCCCGGCCCCCGCGCCGCCCTCCGCCCGTCACACCCCTCCGGAGCTCAGCCATGCCCCTGACCTCGCCCCGCCGGTCCGCGCTGGCCGACCAGGTGATCGCGCAGCTGCGCGGTCAGATCACCTCCGGGGAGTGGCCCGTGGGATCCCGCATCCCGACCGAGCCGGAACTCGTCGAGCAGCTCGGGGTGGCCCGCAACACCGTCCGCGAGGCCGTCCGGGCCCTGGCCCACAACGGGCTGGTCGACATCCGGCAGGGCTCGGGCACGTACGTCGTCGCGACCAGTGAGCTGGCCGGGGTGATGAACCGCAGGTTCGCCGACGCCGACCCGGTGCACGTCGCCGAGCTGCGCAGCGCCCTGGAGGCGGAAGCCGCCCGGCTCGCCGCCCGCCGGCGCTCCGCGCAGGACCTGCGGCAGATCGACACGCTGCTGGAGCGGCGCGAGGACGCCTGGGAGTCCGGTGCCGCCGAAGCCTTCGTGGAGGCGGACGCCACCTTGCACATGGCGATCGTGGCGGCTTCGCACAACGACGTACTGGCCGAGATCTACGCCGACCTCGGGGGCGTGCTGCGCGACTTCCTGCGCGCCGATGTCGGCACCGTACTGCGGCCCGAGGCGCACATGGATCACGCGCGCCTGGTGGAGGCGATCCGCGCGGGCGACGGCGACCTGGCCGCCGCGGAGGCGAGCGCGCACCCCTTCGGCTGCCGGCTCACCCCGCTGGATCGTGGCTGACCCAGATGTCCTCGATCTCCTGCCAGCAGCGGCCGGCGAGGGTGACGCGCTGAGCGGGGCCGACCGCTTCGGCCAGGGAGTCCACGTCGGGGTCGTACCACCGCTTGCACTCGATGTGCAGGCGTACGTGACTGATGTTGCCGTGGGGGTTGAAGCAGGTGGCGGTGCCGCTGCTGCGGACCACGGTGGTGCGGCACTGTGCGTGCGGCACCTCCTGCGGATCGTCGGACGCGACGGGCGGCACGGCCCGTGCGGCCGGTGCGGTGACCGCCGTGAGGGCGGCCAGGGCGATCGTCAGGGCTGCCGTACGGCGTCGTGATGCGGGCACGCCGGTACCTCCTCCCCACGATGCGCCGGGCGGGTCCCGGACACCTCACCCAGTGTGTGGGGAGCGCCGCCGCTTCTCGACTCGAAAACGCGTTCTGCCCGCCCCGGCGGACCGGGACGGGCAGTACGGATGCGCTTTCGGCGTCAGGCACCCATCATGTGCACGCCGCCGTCGACGTGGACGATCTCGCCGGTCGTCCGGGGGAAGAAGTCGGACAGCATGCCGACGACGCCGCGGCCGGCCGGCTCCGGGTCGGCGAGGTCCCAGCCGATGGGGGCGCGGTGGTTCCACACGTCCGCCAGCTCCTCGAAGCCGGGGATGGACTTGGCGGCCATCGACTTGATGGGGCCGGCCGAGACCAGGTTGCAGCGGATGCCCTTGGGGCCCAGGTCACGCGCGAGGTAGCGGTTGGTGCTCTCCAGCGCCGCCTTGGCCACGCCCATCCAGTCGTACTTCGGCCAGGCGATCTGCGCGTCGAAGGTGAGGCCGACGACCGCGCCGCCGTGCTCCATGAGCGGCAGGCAGGCCATGGTCAGCGACTTGTAGGAGTACGCCGAGACCTGCACCGCGGTGCCCACGTCCGACCACTCCGCCTCCAGGAAGTTGAAGGCGCCCTGCGGGCCGAAGGCGATGGAGTGGACGATGCCGTCGATCCGGGCGCCCTCGCCCTGGTGCTCGCGGACCTTGTCGGCGAGGGTGTCGAGGTGCTCCTGGTTGGTCACGTCCAGCTCGATCACCGGCGCGGGCTTCGGCAGCCGCTTGGCGATCCGCTCGACGAGAGAGAGCCGGCCGAAGCCGGTGAGGATGACCTCCGCGCCTTCGTTCTGGGCGACCTTGGCCGCCTGGAACGCGATCGACGACTCGGTCAGAACACCCGTGACCAGGATGCGCTTGCCTGCAAGGATTCCACTCATGCTGATCAGTGACCCATGCCCAATCCGCCGTCGACAGGAATGACGGCTCCGGTGATGTACGCGGCCTCGTCCGAGGCCAGGAAGCGGACCGAGGCGGCGATCTCCTCGGGCTGCGCATAGCGCGCGAGCGGGACCTGCTTCACGATGTTCTCCCGCTGCTCGTCGCTGAGCACACGGGTCATGTCGGTGTCGACGAAGCCGGGGGCGACGACGTTGACGGTGATGTTGCGGCTGCCCAGCTCCCGTGCCAGCGAGCGGGCGAAGCCCACCAGACCGGCCTTGGAGGCGGCGTAGTTCGACTGCCCCGGGCCACCCATCAGCCCGACCACGGACGAGATGAGCACCACCCGCCCCTTACGGGCCCGCAGCATCGCGCGGTTGGCCCGCTTGACCACCCGGAACGTGCCGGTGAGGTTGGTCTCCAGGACCGAGGTGAAGTCCTCCTCGGACATCCGCATCAGCAACTGGTCGCGGGTGACACCGGCGTTCGCCACCAGCACCTCGACCGCGCCCTGCTTCTCCTCGATCTCCTTGTATGCCTGCTCGACCTGCTCGTTGTCCGTGATGTCGCACTTCACGGCCAAAAAGCCCTCGGGGGGCTCGCCCGAGCGGTAGGTGATGGCGACCTTGTCGCCTGCCTCGGCGAAGGCTCGGGCAATGGCAAGGCCAATGCCGCGGTTGCCTCCGGTGACCAGAACCGAGCGGCTCAAGAGATCACCCTTTCTTGTTCCTGTCCGTCCTGAGTTCGGTACGAAACTATCGGTAGCGGGGCCCGGACGGGGAATCGAGCCCGGACAGGGGCGCGCCCCGCGCACTGTGGGGTCCCCACAGAACCGCGGTGCACGCCCCTTACGCGGCCCCCTCCCCGGCGGGCCGAAGCACCGCGGCGCGCCCGGCGCGGTCTGGGCCGGGCGCGCCGCGCAGGGCATGATGCATGCGCCGACTACGGGAGGATGCCGTGCCTGCTTCACCCCATGCCCCTGACGAGACCTTTCTGGCGCTGCCGCGGCACGCGCTGGCCGACGCCGCGCTGGCACGGGCCCGCGCGCTGGGCGCCGAGCACGCCGACTTCCGCCTGGAGCGGGTGCGCAGCGCGGCCTGGCGGCTGCGGGACGCCCGTACGGCCGGGACGTCGGACACCACCGACCTCGGGTACGCGGTGCGGGTGGTGCACGGCGGGGCCTGGGGGTTCGCGTCCGGTGTGGATCTGACGATGGACGCGGCGGCGCGGGTGGCGTCCCGCGCGGTGGCGATGGCCAAGCTGTCGGCCAAGGTCATCGACGCGGCCGGGTCCGACGAGCGGGTCGAGCTGGCGCCGGAGCCCGCGCATCCGGACCGTACGTGGGTGTCGGCGTACGAGATCAATCCGTTCGACGTGCCGGACGCCGACAAGACCGGGCTGCTGGCGGAGTGGAGCGGGCGGCTGCTGGCGGCGCCGGGGGTGGCGCACGCGGACGCGTCGCTGCTGACCGTTCAGGAGAACAAGTTCTACGCGGACACCACGGGCACCAGCACCACCCAGCAGCGGGTGCGGCTGCACTCCCAGCTGACGGCGGTCGCGGTGGACCCGGTCACCGGCGAGTTCGACTCGATGCGCACCATCGCGCCGCCGGTGGGCCGCGGCTGGGAGTACCTGACCGGCGGTCACTACGACTGGGACGGCGAGCTGGCGCGGATCCCCGGGTACCTCGCGGAGAAACTGCACGCGCCGAGCGTCGAGGCGGGCACCTACGACCTGGTGGTGGATCCCTCCAACCTGTGGCTGACGATCCACGAGTCGATCGGGCACGCGACCGAACTTGATCGCGCGCTGGGCTACGAGGCGGCGTACGCGGGCACCTCGTTCGCCACCTTCGACCAGCTCGGGAAGCTGGCGTACGGCTCCGAGATCATGAACGTCACCGGCGACCGGACCGCCGAGCACGGCCTCGCCACGGTCGGCTACGACGACGAGGGGGTGGCCGCGCAGTCCTGGGACCTGATCCGCGGCGGCACTCTCGTCGGCTATCAACTCGACCGCAGAATCGCGCGGTTGACGGGCCTGGGGCGCTCCAACGGCTGTGCCTTCGCGGACTCGCCCGGACATGTGCCGGTCCAGCGGATGGCGAACGTCTCGCTCCAGCCGGCGCCGGACGGGCCGTCCACCGAGGAGCTGATCTCGGGGGTGGAGCGCGGCATCTACGTCGTCGGCGACCGCTCCTGGTCGATCGACATGCAGCGGTACAACTTCCAGTTCACCGGCCAGCGGTTCTTCCGCATCGAGAACGGCCGACTGGCCGGGCAGCTGCGTGATGTCGCCTACCAGGCGACCACCACCGACTTCTGGGGCTCGATGAGCGCGGTCGGCGGACCGCAGACCTATGTCCTGGGCGGCGCCTTCAACTGCGGCAAGGCCCAGCCGGGGCAGATCGCCGCGGTCTCGCACGGCTGCCCCTCGGCCCTGTTCGAGGGCGTCAACATCCTGAACACCACGCAGGAGGCCGGCCGATGAGCCCTCGCACCAGCACCCCGCACGAGATCGTCGAGCGGACCCTTGAGCTGTCGCGGGCCGACGGCTGTGCGGTCCTCGCCGACGAGCACTCCAGCACCAATCTGCGCTGGGCGGGCAATGCGCTCACCACCAACGGCGTCACCCGCGGCCGGTCGCTGACCGTCGTGGCGACGGTGGACGGCAAGCAGGGCACCGCGTGCGGAGTGATCTCCCGGTCGGCGGTGACGGCGGCCGATCTGGAACCGCTGGTACGGGCCGCGGAGGCGGCCGCCCGCGAGGCGGGGCCGGCCGAGGACGCCCAGCCGCTGGTCGGCGGCCCGGCCGCGTCCGCCGACTTCACCGACGCGCCCGCCGAGACCTCCTCGGACGTCTTCGCGGAGTTCGCGCCGGCCCTCGGGGAGTCCTTCCGGCAGGCCCGGGACGGCGGCCGCGAGCTGTACGGCTTCGCCCACCACGAGGTCGTCTCGACCTACCTGGGCACCTCGACCGGGCTGCGGCTGCGGCACGACCAGCCCACCGGGACGCTGGAGCTGAACGCCAAGTCGGCGGGCACCACCGCGGCCGCCGCCCGCTCCGCCTGGACCGGCCGCGCGACCCGCGACTTCACCGATGTCGACCCGCGCGAGCTGGACGCGGAGCTGGCCCGGCGGCTGAGCTGGGCCGAGCGGCGGGTCGAGCTGCCGGCCGGGCGGTACGAGACGCTGCTGCCGCCGACCGCCGTCGCGGACCTGCTGATCTACCAGATGTGGTCGTCCGCCGCCCGGGACGCCGTCGAGGGCCGTACGGTCTTCTCGAAGGCGGGCAAGGACAACGACGACGCGTCCCGGCCCGGAGCGGGCACCCGGCTGGGCGAGCGGCTCTCGGAGCTGCCGCTGACGCTGCGCAGCGATCCGCGGGCACCCGGCCTGGAGTGCGCGCCGTTCGTGGTGGCGCACACCTCGGGCGACGACGCGTCGGTCTTCGACAACGGGCTGCCGCTGGCGCCCACCGAATGGCTGCGCGACGGAGTGCTCAACCGCTTGGTGACCACCCGGCACAGTGCCGCGCTGACCGGACTCCCGGTGGCCCCCGGTATCGACAACCTCCTGCTGGACGCGGGCGGTTCACGCTCCCTGGACGAGATGGTGGCGGCGAGCGGGCACGACGGGCCGGCCCTGCTGCTGACCTGCCTGTGGTACATCCGCGAGGTCGACCCGGCGACGCTGCTGCTGACCGGTCTGACCCGGGACGGCGTCTACCTGGTCGAGAACGGCGAGGTCGTCGGCGAGGTCAACAACTTCCGCTTCAACGAGTCGCCGGTGGACCTGCTCTCCCGCGCGGTGGAGGCCGGCCGCACGGAACGGACGCTGCCACGGGAGTGGAGCGACTACTTCACGCGGGCGGCGATGCCGGCACTGCGCATCCCGGACTTCAACATGAGTTCGGTCAGCCGCGGCGTGTGAGCGCCGCAGCCCGGCCGGTGCCCCTGGCCCGGCCGGGCGATCACCGGCCGGCGGGCGAATAGACTGTGCGCCTGTCCTCCCCTTGTGGGAACACCGATCGATCAGGAACGCCATGACACGCCTCGGCGAATCCGTCGCCCGCGCCACGACCCTGCTCTCCACCGACCTCTCCGCGGACGCGACCGTCCAGGAGCTGCTCCAGGAGACGGGCGCGCGGCGCTATCTCGACCTGACGGACCTGCCCGCCAAGGAGCAGGCCGAGCTGATCGCGAGCCGGACCGTCGAGGTCCTGCCGGGCGTGGACAAGCTGGCCGAGCGGATCGAGGAGCGCCGGACGTCCGGGCGGGGCCTGCACATCAAGCTGGGCATCGACCCGACGGCGACCGACGTGCACCTCGGTCACGCCGTACCACTGATCATCCTCAGCCGGTTCCAGCGGCTCGGGCACGACGTCACGCTGATCATCGGTGATTTCACCGCCAAGATCGGCGACCCGTCGGGCCGTACCGCCGAGCGTCCCCCGCTGACCGACGAGGACATCGCGCAGAACCTCGCGACGTACCGCGAACAGGTACGCCCCTTCTTCGACTTCGAAAAGGTCAGCTTCCGGCAGAACAGCGAGTGGCTGGCGCCCTACACCTTCCCCGAGCTGCTCTCGCTGCTCTCCCAGGTGCCGGCGTCCCAGCTGCTGCAGCGCGAGGACTTCCGCAACCGCCTGGCCGCCGGCTCGGGACTGACGATGACCGAGCTGCTCTACCCCATCGCCCAGGGCCTGGACTCGGTGGCGCTGGAGTGCGACGTCGAGCTGGGCGGCTCCGACCAGCTGCTCAACCTCCAGATGGGCCGCAAGCTCATGGAGCTGCGCGGGCAGCAGCCGCAGCTGGTGGTGACCATGCCGCTGATCGAGGGCACCGACGGCACCGGCGCCAAGATGTCCAAGTCCAAGGGCAACTACGTCGGGCTGAACTCCCCCGCCGACGATGTCTTCGGCAAGATCATGTCGGTGCCCGACCGGCTGATCGAGCCGTACCTCAAGGCCTGGACGGAGTGGACGGACGAGGAGATCACCCTCGCCCTGGGCCGCGTCGCGGACCGGTCGCTGCACCCGATGGATCTCAAGAAGATCCTCGCCGGTGAGGTCGTGACGGCGCTGTACGGCCTGGACGCGGCGATGGCGGCGCGGGCCGGGTTCGTCGCGCAGTTCTCCAAGAAGTCGTTCGCCGACGTGGACTCGCTGCCGGTCGTCGATGTCGCCGCGCACGGCACGGAGACGGTGGCCGCGGTGCTGACGAAGGTGCTGGAGTTCACGCCGAGCGCCTCGGCCGCGCGCCGGCTGGCCAAGCAGAACGCGCTGCGGCTGGTCGTGGAGGGCGAGGACGGACAGCAGACGGTGGTGCTCGCCGAGGCCGAGTCGGTGCGCCCGCTGGCCGAGGTACTGGCCGAGAAGCTGGCCGGCACGACCGGGGCGGCGTACCTCAAGGCGGGGCGCAAGCTCGCTCAGCTCGAAGGGCGCTGACGCACCGGGCATGACATGACGAGCGGCCGGTGCGCTGACGCACCGGCCGCTCGTATGTGTGTACCTAGGTGGTCCGTCTCCTGTGCGAGCGCAGGCCGGCCCAGACACGGTCGCCCACCCCGACGACGAGGACCGCACCGACCAGCTGCAGCAAGTGGCGCATCCAGTCGATGCCCTCGGTCTCGTTCACTCCGATACCGGTGGCCGCCCAGTTTCCCAGGACGCTGCCCAGCATGCCGAAGATCACGGTCAGCCAGAGGGGGATCGCCTGCTTGCCCGGGATGATGGCCTTCGCGATCAGACCCAGGACCAGACCGAGGATGATCGCCCACAACCAACTCATGTCGCCTCCTCGTGGGGCGCGGAGCACGTACCCGTGCCACGCCAGTGTCGCTCCGTGCGTGCTACGGCGCACGCCGGAGCAGGGAGTGGGCACAACGGCGTAGGTCACAGGGACGCACCACGGCAGGACCCGGTCTCGAACGCGACGCAGACGCGGCGTACCGTGGAATCCGCCCGGAAAGCGGAGCATCCGGCACAACTGACCAGGTGGTGGAATGTGATGCGGAAGCACAGCAGCACCGAGGCCTTCCGGATCACCGGTGCGCGCCAGGGGCTGTCCGAGGACGTGCGCGGCCGGCAGCGCCGCTATGTGATCTCCATGTCGGTGCGGACCGTGGCCGTGATCCTGACCGCCGTGCTCTGGAACGTCCAGCGGCCCATCGCCATCGCGACGCTGGTACTGGGCATCGCGCTCCCCTATATCGCGGTCGTCATCGCCAACGCGGGCCGGGAGAACGCCCCTTCACTGCCCTCGACGTTCGTCGCCGCGCCGACCCGGCCGATGCTGACGGCGGGGAGTCCGGCCACGCCCGCGGAGTCGGGAACGGAACCTTCGGGTCCTCCCGAAGCGGACGCGTCGGAGCCGCGGACCACGGGAACCTGACCCCTCGGACCTGTCTGCAAAGCTCAAGAAAAGCTCAGATCAATCATGTGGTTCCGGTGCACCTGGAACCAGTGCCCGTGACATACTGCGTACGCGCTCCGCATCCCCCGTCGGAGCGACGGACCGACGCCGGGCGGCTCCCCCCGTGGCTGCCCGGCGTCGCCATGTCCGGGCCCGGATGCGCGACGTAGGGTTGAGACCGTGATCTCCCCGAACTCCCCCGAGAACGCCGTCATCTGCTCCGCCAAGGGCTGCCGCGCCGCCGCCGTGTGGGTACTGGCCTGGAACAACCCGAAGCTGCACACCCCGGAGCGCCGCAAGACCTGGCTCGCCTGCGAGGAACACCGCGAGCACCTCTCCCAGTTCCTCGGCGTCCGCGGCTTCCTGAAGGACGTCGTGACACTGGAGGAGTGGGAGGCGTCGGCGTCCGGGAGCTGAGCGGACGACCCGCCTGGCCGAAGCGGCGAGGCATCCTCCCGGTCTGCGCCCCGGGGGCGCAAGGCGCACCCAGACCGAAAAGAACGAGCCTTCCGAAGTCGGCAACTGATGCCCTCGGACCACCTTTGCACTGTTTGACCCGTGGGCAAAAACCGACATTGCCACTAAATACCTTGACCGAGAATGACCAGCTGCATGTACTCGGTCACCCCGCTCCCCGAAGTTCCTGTAGCGTGATCTTGGTCCTTTTTCAGACGCAGCTGCGCACCATCGGTGCGCGCCTTTACGGAGCAAGGTACATCGGGGGATTTGGTGGCAAAAGAATTTCATATCGAACCGGAGGAAATCAAGAAGCTAGGCAAAAGCTTCGCCAGCTATGCGTACGACATCGAGAGTGCGCTAAAGGGATTCAAGACAAAAACCGATTCAGAGGCGATCCATGACGGCTTCGGCCTCCTCACCGAGTCCGAGGAAGTTACTTCCGCCTACATCGAACTCTCTGAGAACATGTCGGAGTCCCTCGCCAAACTCCACAAGCACCTTGATGCGATGGGTCAGCTCCTCCGGGAAAATGTAAAAAACAGCGAAGCTTCGGACGAGGAAATCGCGGCTGCCTTCAAGCAGGGGGAAAAGTGAGCAACGAAGGAGTCGGCGAGGAGATCGTCGAGGCAGGGCTCGAGCTGATAAACCCCGGAGGACGGCCCGACGTCCTGCGCGCTGCAGCCACCTCGTGGCGCAACATGGGCTCAGAACTGGAGGAAGCCTTCGATGCCCTTGACAAAAAGATCCAGGCCACCCTCGGGGAGCATTGGCGAGGTGATTCCGCCGACGCGTTCGAAGCGCATTGGAACGAGCTGAAGCAGGGTATCCATAAAACGGAACCCACCTTCACTCAGGCCGCCAAGGGCCTTGATGATGCAGCCGACTCCATCGAAGAGGTGAACGATGAAATCCACGGCATTTATCTGGAGATCGGAGCCTCAATCGCCGTCGGGGTCGCCCTTTCCTTCGTAACCATGGGCTTCGGTGGGGCTGCCGCAGCAGCAAACGCAACCCGCCTCGCAGCCCAGGCCGGCCGCGTTTCAGCTCGCCTCGCCTCAATCCTTACGCGCATTGCCTCGGCATTCCGGCGTATTGCGCAGCTGGCGAAAACGCATAAATTCCTCTCAAACGTTGCCATTAACTGGGCCGGGAACACAGGAGGTACACTCCTCGGTCAAGGTATGTCCGGGGAAGGAATCGATGGCGCGGGGCTATGGGAAGCGACCTGGCAGGGGGGGCTGGGAGCCGTCACCGGAACCGGTGCCGGGCTGGTGGCAGGAAAGGCTGCTTCGCGTGTCGGGACTGGATTCATTAGCGACGTAGCAGGCGGAGTTGCGGCAGGCGCCACGGGCAACGTCGTAGGTGGCTGGGCAACCGAGGGCGTTAAAGCCGCTACCGGCGAGGAATTCAATAAGAGTGATTTCTTGTGGGGCACAGGCGCCAACCTCGTTGGTGGGGGACTGGGCGGCGTAGGCGGGGCGGGAGCGGGGCATCTCGGTAAGCCAACTGAAGGCTTCGTGCCGGATGCAGGCTTTACACCGGCTCCTGCGCGGACCGGCCCCCACATGTCGATCGACGGAGTAACCGGTGGGCTTGGCGGCGCTGCAGCGGGGTTCGGGCAGGCTTCGCTGCAAGGCGATGACGATTCGAAGGAAAAGCCCGAAGCCAGATCGACTCCTCAAGAACGCAGCGTAAAGGACACATTCGGATGACTCGATCCCGTGCGATGAACGTCTGCCTGGCGACAGCCGGTGCCGGGATACTGGCGGCCATGGTGCGGGTGTTGATGCAACCCGCCGCGGCGCTGCCGCGGTGGGATCTCCTCGCGTGTCTCGCGCTGACATCCGCCGGTATCGCAGGCGCCCTGCTCCTGCTGCGACGTGATCACCTCCCTGCGTCAGGCCGGGAGGAGACCAGCAGGTATTGGTGGCCCGATCGGAACGGGGCGTGGATCTCTGCCGCGCTCTTTTTCGGGATCATCGTGCCCATCTATTTGTTCGGCTACGCCGCCCTCTCCCCTTCCCCCGAAGCCACTCGGATCGTTGAGGCGGGGGGAGGCATTCGGGCAGTAGCAGTCCAGGATGTGCTGTCGTCCGAGTATGTCCGGAGCAAGCACTCCGGACATTACGAGTACAAGGCTCGGGTTTCTGTTCCGTTCGACACCGGTAGCGAAGCCGTCACGGCCGAATTCGACTCGGACTACCGGGTGGATCGCGGAGACAAGGTGTGGGCCCTCTATGCCCCCTCCGCAGTTGAACTCGGAGCTCTCGCCGACGGTGACCGGGACGTCTTGCAGGAGGAGAGCGGAGGCTCTGCGCAACCGGCCACCTACGCTCTGGTACTGCTCGTCACCGGTCTCTTTCTGTCCTTGGGCGCCCTCTTCGGCGGCTTCGCCCGGGCCGGGCGCAAGCTGAAAGTACTCGGCGAAAATGGCCGTGGCCGCTCGGTCGCCGTCACCGTGACCGGTGTGGACGTGACGCTGGACCGGGAGCCTCCCAAGCCGGACGTGCCACGGCGGCCGCATCCCCGTATCCGGATGACGGGTCCCGCTGGAGAGCCTCTGGAGATCTTCCTGGACCCCGCCATCGACCCGCCGGGCCTTGACCGGCAGATCACCGGCCTTCAGGCAGGGCTCTTCTGGATCGTGCCCTCCCCGGAATACCTGGCGAAGGGTCACAAGGCCTTCGCCACCCTGGTGTTGGAGGGCCGCCGGTGCGTACGAGGCTGGTTCGACACCGCGGAGGGTGCGCAACTGCCTGAGGGCGCCGTCGTGTCCGCTTCCGACGCACTCCCCGACTGGGAGAAGCTGCGTGCGATCCGCACCTGCCCGGTCTGGAATCCGCGCATCCACGCGGCGGGCCTATGGGCACTGCTGATAGGCGTGCTCGCCCTGGCCGTCATCGCCTGTGGCGTGGGTACCGCCGCGACGGTTCTCCTCGCGGTCACCGCGTACGTCTCCGCAGCGGTGGGACGGGTCATGGTGAAAAGCCGCCGCACGCGGTATCTGCGGAGCCTCCTCCCGGGCCCTGGGGCCTGAGCCGGAGGCCCCGGCAGCCACCACGGCGTCCGGCCGCCGCCCCGCGAAGAGGCTTCAGCCGCCGATCGCGGACATCGGGCGGTCGGGCTGGAGGAAGGTCGGGTCGTCCAGGCCGGAGCCGGCCTTCTTGCCCCACATCGCGAGTTTCCAGATGCGGGCGATCTCGGCGTCGGGGGCGTCCGAGCGGAGGGCGGCACGCAGGTCCGTCTCCTCGGTGGCGAACAGGCACGTACGGACCTGGCCGTCGGCGGTCAGGCGGGTGCGGTCGCAGGCCCGGCAGAACGGGCGGGTGACGGAGGCGATGACGCCCACGCGGTGCGGGCCGCCGTCGACGATCCAGCGTTCTGCGGGCGCGGAGCCGCGCTCGTCCCGGCCCTCGGCGGTCAGCTCGAAGCGGGTGCGCAGCGAGGTGAGGATGTCACCTGCGGTGATCATGCCGTCGCGCTTCCAGCCGTGCTGGGCGTCGAGGGGCATCTGCTCGATGAAGCGGAGCTCGTAGTCGTTCTCCACGGCCCAGGCGAGGAGGTCGGGGGCCTCGTCGTCGTTGAGGCCCGGCATCAGGACGGTGTTGACCTTGACCGGGGTCAGGCCGGCGTCGCGGGCCGCCTCCAGGCCGCGCAGCACGTCGTCGTGCCGCTTGCGGCGGGTCATGGTCTGGAAGACGTCCGGCCGCAGGGTGTCCAGGGAGACGTTCACACGGTCCAGGCCGGCGTCGCGCAGCGCGGTCGCGGTGCGCTGCAGGCCGATGCCGTTGGTGGTGAGCGACATCTGGGGGCGGGGGGTGAGCGCCGCGACGCGCTCGACGATGCCGACGAGGCCGGGGCGCAGGAGCGGCTCGCCGCCCGTGAAGCGGACCTCTTCGATGCCGAGGTCGGTCACGGCTATGCGGATCAGCCGGACGATCTCGTCGTCGGTGAGCAGATCCGGCTTCGCGAGCCACTGCAGGCCCTCCTCCGGCATGCAGTAGGTGCAACGGAGATTGCAGCGGTCGGTCAGCGAGACGCGCAGGTCGGTGGCCACGCGACCGTAGGTGTCGATGAGCACGAGGTCCCCTCCCCGAGAGTCCGGATCAGTACGCTTCGAGCCTACGTGATGGGTTCGCCGCGGAGCAGCCCTGAGAAGCACGAGGTGGGCGGGGCGCCCTCGTAGATCTCTACGAGGGCGCCCCGCCCATGGGGTGTACGGATGTCTCAGTGCGCTCCGGTTCCGGTGAGGGAGCGGACCTCCAGCTCGGCGTACTTCTTCACGTCCGGCTCCTCCTTGGACAGCAGGGATCCCAGCCAGCCGAGCAGGAAGCCCAGCGGGATGGAGATCAGGCCGGGGTTCTCCAGCGGGAAGTAGGCGAAGTCCACGCCCGGGAACATCGACGTCTCCTTGCCGGAGACGACGGGCGAGAACAGGACCAGCAGGACCGAGGAGGCCAGGCCGCCGTAGATCGACCACAGGGCGCCGTTGGTGGTGAACCGCTTCCAGAACAGGCTGTAGAGGAGCGTCGGGAGGTTGGCGGACGCCGCCACGGCGAAGGCGAGGGCCACCAGGCCCGCCACGTTCAGGCCGCGGGCGAGGACGCCGAGGGCGATGGCGACGGAGCCGATGCCCACCGTCGCCCAGCGGGCCGCGCGGACCTCTTCCTTCTCGGTGGCCTTGCCCTTGCGGATGACGTTGACGTACAGGTCGTGCGCGAAGGACGAGGACGAGGCCAGGGTGAGTCCCGCGACCACGGCGAGGATCGTCGCGAAGGCCACCGCCGAGATGACCGCGAGCAGGATCGCACCGCCCGTGGAGTCCGCACCGCCGCCGATCTCCTGGGCGAGCAGCGGGGCCGCGGTGTTGCCCGCCTTGTTGGACGCGATGATCGTGGCGGGCTTGATCAGGGCGGCGGCGCCGAAGCCGAGCGCGATGGTCATCAGGTAGAAGATGCCGATGATGCCGATCGCCCAGTTCACCGACTTACGGGCGGCCTTGGCCGTGGGCACCGTGTAGAAGCGGATGAGGATGTGGGGCAGGCCGGCGGTGCCCAGGACGAGGGCGATGCCCAGGGAGATGAAGTCGATCTTCGAGGTGGCGGTGGCGCCGTACTTCAGGCCGGGCTCCAGGAAGGACGCGCCCTTGCCGCTGTTCTCGGCGGCGGCGCCCAGCAGGGTGGAGATGTTGAAGTTGAACTTGAGCATCACCAGGAAGGTGATCAGCAGAGTGCCGGCGATCAGCAGGACGGCCTTGACCATCTGCACCCACGTGGTGCCCTTCATGCCGCCGATGGTGACGTAGAGGATCATCACGATGCCGACGATGACGACGACCAGGATCTTGCCCGCTTCGCTGGTGATGCCGAGGAGCAGGGTGACCAGGGCGCCGGCGCCGGCCATCTGGGCGAGCAGGTAGAAGATCGAGACGACGATGGTGGAGGTGCCCGCGGCCGTGCGGACCGGGCGCTGGCGCATGCGGTAGGCGAGCACGTCACCCATCGTGAACCGGCCCGAGTTGCGCAGGGGTTCGGCGACCAGGAGCAGGGCGACCAGCCAGGCGACGAGGAAGCCGATGGAGTAGAGGAAGCCGTCGTAGCCGAAGAGCGCGATGGCGCCGGCGATGCCGAGGAAGGACGCGGCGGACATGTAGTCGCCGGAGATCGCCAGGCCGTTCTGGAAGCCGCTGAACTGCCGGCCGCCGGCGTAGAAGTCCTCCGCTCCCTTGGTCTGGCGGCCCGCCCAGACGGTGATGGCGAGGGTGGCCAGGACGAAGACCGCGAAGAGCGAGATGATCAGGGGCCGGTGCTCGCCCGCGCCGCCGGCCGCGAGCGGGAGCGTGTGCGGCTGCTGGATGAGGTTCATGCGTCGCCCTCCAGGCGGGACTTGATGGCCTCGGCCTTGGGGTCGAGCTTGGCTGCGGCGTGCCGGGCGTACCACCAGGCGATGAGGAAGGTGGTCGCGAACTGGGCGATGCCGAGGACGAAGGCGACGTTGACATTGCCGAAGACCTTCAGCGCCATGAAGTCACCCGCGTAGCTCGACAGCAGCACGTACGCGAGATACCAGAGGATGAAGGCGATGGTGAGCGGGAAGGCGAACGAGCGGTACGAGTGGCGTAGTGCGGCGAATTCCGCGCTCGACTGCTCCTGGGCGTAGTCGGGCGGCTCGTGCGGCCCCGGGGCGGAGGGCGGTGCGGTGCTCACGGAATCTCCTGACGCGTAGTTGCTGGTGGGACGGCCGACGGTAAGAGTCATGTAAGTGATCCGGATCACGCATGGTAGAGCCGTGGCAAACGATGCGACAGGGGGCTGTTGGTTGAATTCCAGAGGAATGGCCCGAGGGGCCGCCACCGCTCGAGGGCCGCTTCGTTGAGACGGTTGTGAAACCGCCTCCCACGCAGGCCCCGCAGCCGTTCGGCCCCCGTCGGCGCCCCTACGGCAGCGTCCGGCTGCCGGCCCCGCTCGCCGTCCCGCCCACGGCGCCGCGGCCGGCCGGGAGGGAGCAGCGCCGGTGGTACGGCTCACGCGTCGCCCTGCCGCCGCTGAGCATCGGATCCTTGCGGCGCGGCCCGTGAACGGCTCCTGCCGATTCATGTGACGCGGCGTCAATATGCCATATCTGCCAGGTTTTCGGCCGAGTCCATTGCTGTTCTCCGGTGATCGCCGATAGCTTCACGAGTCATTGCATCCGCCCGTGCGCACACCCGTGCACGGGCGGTCTCACGGATGATGTGGAGTACCCATGGCGCATCCCCGATCCAGACGGGTGCGGGCGTTGGCCGTCCCGCTCGGACTGGCTCTGACGGCATCCCTCGGTTTCCTCCCGAACGCGGCCACCGCCGCGTCGCAGGACACCGCTCCGGCCGCTGCCGTCTCGACCGACGGCCCGCTGCTGTCGTATGTCGTGAACACCACCCCGGACCGGGCCACGGTCGGCAGGGTGACGAAGGAGATAGCCAAGGCCGGGGGGAAGGTGGTCACCGCTCATCAGCAGATCGGTGTGATCGTCGTCCATTCGGCCAACCCCCGGTTCTCGGAGTCGATCCGGACCGTGCAGGGTGTGCAGTCTGCGGGCGCCACCCGTACCGCGCCGCTGAAGGCGTCGGGTACCACCGACATCGGCAAGCCGCAGAAGGTCGCGCTGCCGAAGTCTCAGCTCAAGGCGGCCGCGGCGGCCAAGGCGAGCGGCGAGGAGCCGTTGGAGCCCCTGCAGTGGGACATCCCGGCGATCAAGGCCGACAAGGCCGCGCAGGTGAACCCCGGCAGCAAGAAGGTCACCGTCGCCGTCATCGACACCGGCGTGGACGACACCCACCCGGACCTGAAGGCGAACTTCTCGGCGAAGCAGTCCGCCAACTGCGTGGGCGGCGTGGCCGATACCTCCGCGGGGGCCTGGCGCCCGTACGACCCGGACAACGACTACCACGGCACGCATGTCGCCGGTTCCATCGCCGCGGCCCGCAACGGCGTGGGCGTGGCGGGTGTCGCCCCGGGCGTGAAGCTCTCGGCCATCAAGGTCAGCGAGCCCGACACCAGCCTCTTCTTCGCCGAGAGCGTGGTGTGTGCCTTCGTCTTCGCGGCCGACCACGGCGTCGAGGTCACGAACAACAGCTACTACGTCGACCCGTGGATGTTCAACTGCAAGGATGACGCCGACCAGGCGGCCATCATTGACGCGGTCGGCCGGGCCGCGAAGTACGCCCAGCGCAAGGGCGCGATCAACGTCGCCGCGGCGGGCAACTCCAGCTTCGACCTCGCGGCTGCCAAGATCGCCGACAACAGCAGCCCGAACGACTCGACGCCGGTCGAGCGCACCATCGACCCGAAGACCTGCTGGGACGTCCCGACCCAGATCCCGGGCACGGTGACGGTCGCGGCGACCGGCGTGAACAAGCTCAAGTCGTACTACTCGAACTACGGCCTCGGCCAGATCGATGTGGCGGCCCCGGGCGGCGACTCGCGGCAGGTGCCCGAGCTGCCCGCCAAGAACGGCAACATCCTCTCCACGATGCCGGGCGGTGACTGGGCCTACCTGGCCGGCACGTCCATGGCGTCGCCGCATGTCGCGGGCGTCGCGGCGCTGGTCAAGAGCGCCCACCCGAAGGCGAGCCCGCAGGAGATCCAGTGGCTGCTCAAGGAGCAGGCCGACAACCCTGGCTGCCCCACGGGTGACGCCACCTGCACCGGCACGAAGCATGTCAACAGCCACTTCGGCTACGGCATCGTCGACGCGCTGGACGCGGTGAAGAAGTAACTCCCCCGACGGGCCGGGTGGTTCGCCACCCGGCCCGTTGCGCTGTCCGGGGGCGGCAACGGGCCGACGCGAGGGCCGGGCGGCTCGCGGTCACGCCACGCTCCGCCCGGCCTCACGGTCGGCCCTCGGCTGCCCAGCGGCTCAGACGGCCGAGCCGGCCGTACGGGTGGGCTGTGCGGCGGCACGCGGTCCGCGCGGGGCGGCGACCGCCCGGAGCACACCGCCGGCCAGCGCGCACTGGGCCGCAATATAGGTGAGCATGATCCAGAACTGCGGGCCCGGCAGCTGCGGCCACTCGGCGATACCGGTCGCGATCAGGGTGTCCGAGAGCAGGAAGAGCAGCCCGCCGAGCGCGGCCCAGGGCCCTGCCCGCAGGGCGCCGAACGCCATCGTGGTGAGCAGCAGGCTGTAGCCCGCCACGGGGATCCGCAGCTCGGGCGGCAGGTCAAGCCACAGCAGAGCCACGGTGCCGGTCAGCACGGCGGCGTACGCGGCGGCAGCCGCTGCGGTGCGCCCCCGTCGCGCGTCGGGTGCGCCGTGGCGGGCGAAGAGCACCAGGTAGCAGACGTGCCCGGCGGCGAACGAGCCCATCCCCAGCAGAAAGAGGGTGTCCCCGCCGATCTGGAGGAAGGTGTCGCCCCCGCAGCCGAACAGCAGCGCGCCGGCCAGCAGCGGCGGGCCGCCACGGGCGAGGACGAATCCCGCGAGCACGGGCATCAGGGCGGGCTTGGTGACGTGGACGGCGAGGTCCGCTGCGGCGCCGAGCCCGTCGGCGGTGCCGGTGGCCGCCCGGGTCAGCAGGGCGGCGAGGTGGACGACGGCCAGCGCGCCGAAGGCGCCGGCCAGGATCCGCGCGGTGCGGGGGCCGGGCACTGGGAAGGTCACGCGGCGGGCTCCTTGACCGTGGCGCTCTTCTTCTCGCGCCGGGTCTTCTTCTTCCCGGCCGGCCCCGGTGAACCGCCCGCTTCCACGGGGGGCTCGGCGCCGTCCACCACGGCCCGGCCGGGCACGGCCGCGCCCGCCGGCTGCCATCCCGGCCCGCCGAAGACCCGTCCGGCGCGTTCGCGCCAGGTGTCGGCCGCCCGTACGTCGCGCGCGATGGCGGCGTACTCATGGGTGGCGACCCGCAGCGGGTTGTGGGTCTCGATGTTCTTGGTGAGGCCGTAGACGGGCCGCTCGGTCTCGGCGACGAACGAGCCGAACATCCGGTCCCAGAGGATCAGGATCCCGCCGAAGTTCCGGTCGAGGTAGCCACCCTGCGAGGCATGGTGGACCCGGTGGTGGGAGGGCGTGTTCAGGACGAACTCCACCGGGCGCGGCAGCTTGCCGATCCGCTCGGTGTGGACCCAGAACTGGTAGACGAGGTTGGCCCCCGAGCAGAAGGCGACGGCCGCCGGATGCACCCCGAGGGCGATCATCGGGACGTAGAACGGCCAGACGGTCCACGTCGTCCAGGGCTGCCGCAGCGCGGTGGTCAGGTTGAAGTTCTTGCTGGAGTGGTGCACCACATGGCACGCCCACAGGACGCGGATGACGTGGTGCCCGCGGTGCGACCAGTAATAGAAGAAGTCCTGCGCCAGCAGCATCAGCAGCAGCGTCCACCACAGGACGGGGACGCGCAGCGGGGTGAGTTCGTAGATCGCGGCGTAGATCGCCACGATCGGTATCTTCCACAGGGCGTCGAAGACGAGGCTGCCGAGCCCCATACCGACGCTGGTGGCGGCGTCCTTCGCCTGATAGCCCTCCGCGTCCTCGTCGGGATGCAGGCGATAGCTCACCATCTCCACGACGGTGAGCAGGACGAAGGCCGGTACGGACCACAACACGACATCGGGCAGGTGCGGCATGCCCCGCACCATAAAGGCGGCAGTGGGGCCCCCGCTAGAGGTTGTTACCGAGAAGTATGTAAGACGTGTTGTCAGCTGCTGCTGCCGCTCCGGGAGAAATCGGTCGCGATCGGCGGCCGAGGCTCCTACGTTGCGGAGTGCGGGCGGCGTCCCACCGCACAGCCTCGCCCGCCCGCCGGCACGCCCCCAGCGCGCGCATCGGAAGAATCGAGGACCGGATGGCCCCGGCACGCACCCTCGCCCTGCTGGGCGGCGGCTTCTCCGACGATGACGACACCCTGATCGATGACCACGTCCTCGCCACGGCCGGGCGCCCACGGCCGAAGATCTGCTTTCTGCCCACCGCGAGCGGCGACGCCCAGGGGTACATCGAGGCGTTCCACGCCGCCTTCGGCGCGCGCGACTGCGAGCCGAGCCATCTGGCGCTGTTCCGGCGCACCGAGCCCGACTTGCGCACGTTTGTACTCGCCCAGGACATCGTCTACGTCGGCGGCGGCAACACCGCCAACATGCTCGCCGTCTGGCGCCTGCACGGCCTGGACGCCGTCCTGCGCGAGGCGTACGAGGCCGGGGTATTGCTCTGCGGCATCAGCGCGGGGGCCTGCTGCTGGTTCGAGAGCGCGCTCTCGGACTCCTTCGGTCCCCCGGCGCCGCTCTCCGACGGGCTGGGACTGCTTCCGGGCAGCGTCTGCCCGCACTACGACAGCGAACCGGCACGCCGTCCCGGATACCGGGCCGCCGTCAACAGCGGCGCGTTGCCAGGCGGTTGGGCCATCGACGACGGTGCCGCCGGGGTGTTCACGGACGGCCGCCCGGTGGATGTCGTGACGCGCAGGCCGGGCGCCACCTTGCGGCGGGTGAGCGTCGGCGAGGGGGGCGCGGTGGCCGAGACACCGTGGGACGCGCGGCAGCTCGCCCCGAAGACCTGACGCTTCGGCACGGGCGACAACGCGGAAGTGCGGGGCGAACTGCGGACGTACCGTCCGGCTTGCGTAAATCCGCACGCGACGGGTCCGTCTCGGGAAGCCGCGGCGCGGTCCCCCGCGACCTGGCGGCGAGCTCCATCCGCGCTGCCCAGGGGCTGCTGACGGTGCTTTCGCCCGGCCTTGCGACCGCCGCAGGTGACCTCCGCACCGGCGGCGACAGGGGCGTCGCACAGGCCGACGCGCGCGACGGCGGTGCGGTGGCTGTCAGTGGCGGCCCGTATCCTCATTGACCATGCTCGAAGACCGCATGGCAGCAGCCCCCTCGATCGCCCCGAAGATCGGGCAGCAGCCGGGCCCGCAGACGCCGCCGGCTCCTTGGCCGACCTCGTATCCCCAGGGATACGCGGTGGTCGACGTGGAGACCACCGGCCTGGCCCGGGACGACCGCATCATCTCTGCCGCCGTGTATCAACTCGACGCACAGGGCGAGGTCCAGGACCACTGGTACACCCTCGTCAACCCGCAGCGGGACCCCGGCCCGGTCTGGATCCACGGCCTGACGAGCGCGGTGCTGGCCGATGCCCCGCTCTTCCCGGACATCGTCCCGGAGCTGTCCAAGCGCCTGGAGGACCGGGTGCTGGTCGCGCACAACGCCATGTTCGACTGGTCCATGATCGCCCGGGAGTACGCCCGCGCCGCGGCCACCGCGCCGGTCCGCCAGCGCCTGTGCACGATCGCGCTCGCCAAGGAGCTGGCGCTGCCGTTGCCCAACCACAAGCTGGAGTCCCTCGCCGCCCATTACGGCGTCGTGCAGGAGCGCGCCCACCACGCCCTGGACGACGCCCGGGTGCTCGCCGAGGCGTTCCGCCCCGGTCTGCGCCGCGCCGCGCAGGAGAATCTTCGGCTCCCGCTGCTGAACTGCCAGCCGCTGACGGAGTGGTCGGACGCCCCCGCGCCCCGGCAGCACTCCGCGTCCTCCTACCGCCCCACTTCGTGGCGGCCGGCCCGCAAGCGCCCGGCCTGCCCGTATCCCAACCCGGGGCGCTACGAAGCCGGCGGCCGGCTAGTCCAGGGCATGCGGGTCGCGTTCTCGGGCGACACCTCCGTCGACCGCGAGCTGCTGGAGGACCGCGCGATCGAGGCCGGTCTGCATGTCGCCACGAGCGTGTCCCGGCTGACGAGTCTGCTGGTGACCAACGACCCCGGTGCGCAGACCTCCAAGACCGCCAAGGCGGCCTCGTTCGGCACGGTCGTGATCGACGAGGCGGCCTTCATGCAGCTGCTGCAGGACGTCGTGCCGGCGTCCTCGGCGCCTGCTTCCGGGTGAAGCGCGCCCAACACACCCGTCGGCACCTCGCCCCGCGCAGGCCCCGCCCGCACCCTGTGGCGCATGGCACGTTGTGAGGTCTGCGGAAACGACTACGGCATGACATTCGAGGTGCACGCGCAGGGCGCGGTGCACGTCTTCGACTGCTTCTCCTGCGCCATCCACCGCATGGCACCGATCTGCGAGCACTGCCGATGCCAGATCATCGGTCAGGGCGTCGAGGTCGGGGACCAGTGGTTCTGCGGCGCCCACTGCGCCCGCGCGGAGGGGAAGGTGGGCATCGTCGACAGAGTCTGACCCGGCCGTCGTCCCCCGAAGCGGCTTTCGGCCCCCGGCAGGACCCCCTGCTCGGGGGCAGCCGCACTCCGGGTACCGTCAATGCGTGTACCGCTTCCTGTTGTCCCGGCAGTGGGTGATCCTCACCCTCCTGGGCTTGGTCCTGATCCCAACGATGATCAAGCTGGGCTTCTGGCAGTTCCACCGGCACGAACACAAGGTGGCGCAGAACCAGCTCATCTCGGACAGCCTCGCCGCCGAGCCGGTCCCGGTCACCGATCTGACCGCGCCGGGCCGGCCACTGCCCCGGGACGACATGTGGCGCACGGTCACCGCCACCGGCAGGTACGACACCCGGCACGAGGTCGTCGTCCGCCAGCGCACCGCCGCCGACGAGCAGAGCATCGGCTACTACGTCCTGACTCCCCTGCTCCTGCCCGGCGGCGACGTCGTCCTGGTCAACCGGGGCTGGATCTCGGCGGGCAACGACCTCACGAAGTTCCCCGACGTCCCGGCCGCTCCCCGCGGCCAGGTGACGGTGACCGGCCGGATGATGGCCGACGAGACCACCGCCGAGAGCGGCATCAAGAACACCAAGGGGCTGCCGGCCCGCCAGGTGATGCTGATCAACAGCGCGCAGCAGGCCGAGCGGCTCGACCGGCCGGTCCTCGGCGGCTACCTCGAGCAGACCGGGCCCGAGCCGGCGGGCGGCAAGCCCGAGCAGGTCCCGGAGCCGGATCACGACAGCATCGGGCCACACATGGCGTACGCCATCCAGTGGTGGCTCTTCGCGGCGGCCGTACCGGTCGGCTGGGTCGTCCTGGTACGCCGCGAGCGCCGCGACCGGGCCGAGGCCGCGGCCAAGGACGACCGGGGCGCGGCCGGTCCCCCGGCCCCCCAGGAGGCCGAGCGCTCCGCCACGGACGCGGAATCCGCAGCGCCCACCGCGGCCGACCGGGACCCGGCAGCGGCCCCGGCGGAAGCCGTAGCCCGGACAGCCGCCCCGACCGAGTAGCCCGCCCCCTCGGCGGGAAGGTGCGCTGAGTGCACCCACTCATCGAGGACTACGCGCTCATCGGCGATCTGCAGACCGCCGCACTCGTCGGCCGCGACGGATCCATCGACTGGCTGTGCCTGCCGCGCTTCGATTCGGCCGCCTGTTTCGCCGCCATACTGGGCACCAGGGACAACGGACACTGGCGACTGGCCCCCCGGGACGCCGACGCGCGCGCCGAGCGCTCCTACCGCGGTGACTCCCTCGTGCTGGACACCGTGTGGGAGACCCCCACCGGCACCGTCAAGGTCACCGACTTCATGCCGCAGCGCGACCGCGCGCCCGATGTCGTACGGATCGTCGAAGGCATCCGCGGCACCGTCGAGATGCGCGGTGTACTGCGGCTGCGCTTCGACTACGGGCGGGTGGTGCCCTGGGTGCGGCACTCCAACGACTGCCGGGTCGCGGTCGCGGGACCGGACTCGGTGTGGCTGCGCACCCCCTCCCGGGGCGCCACCTACGGCAAGGGCTTCAGCACCCGTTCGGACTTCACCGTCTCCGAGGGCGAACGCGCCGCATTCGTGCTGACCTGGCACCCCTCCCACGAGCCCCGGCCGAACCAGATCGAGCCGTTCGAGGCACTCGACGCCACCTTGGAGGACTGGCAGGACTGGTCCGCCCGATGCCGCTACGAAGGCCCGTACCGCGCCGCCGTGATCCGCTCGCTGATCACCCTCAAGGCGCTGACCTACGCGCCCACCGGCGGCATCGTCGCGGCCCCCACCACCTCGCTGCCCGAGGAGCTCGGCGGCGTCCGCAACTGGGACTACCGCTACTGCTGGGTGCGCGACGCCAGTCTCACCCTGAACTCCCTGATCGCCGCCGGATATCTGGACGAGGCGGGGGCCTGGCGGGACTGGCTGCTGCGTGCGGTGGCCGGCGCCCCCCAGGACCTGCAGATCATGTACGGGCTCTCCGGCGAACGGCGGCTCCCGGAGGCCGAACTCCCGTGGCTGTCCGGGTACGCCGACTCCCCGCCGGTACGGATCGGAAACGCCGCCGTCGAGCAACGGCAGCTCGACGTCTACGGCGAGGTGCTGGACTCCTTCCACATCGCGCGCACCGCGGGGCTGCCTTCGGAACAGCACGCCTGGCGGATCCAGAGCGCCCTGATGGACTACCTGGAGTCCAACTGGCGCGACCCCGACGAGGGGCTGTGGGAGATCCGCGGGCCGCGCCGCCACTTCGTGCACTCCAAGGTCATGGCCTGGGTCGCGGCGGACCGCGCGGTGCGGGCGCTGGAGGCGTATTCGAAGAGCGGCGGCGACCTCACCCGCTGGCGGGCGATGCGCGACGAGGTCCACCGCGAGGTCTGCGAGCAGGGCTACGACCCGGAGCGCGGCACCTTCACCCAGTACTACGGCTCGACGGAACTGGACGCCGCGACCCTGCTGATCCCCCGCGTCGGTTTCCTGCCTGCGACCGACCCGCGGGTCGTCGGCACCGTGGAGGCGGTACAGCGGGAGCTGACGCACGACGGGCTGGTACGCCGCTACAGCACCACCGACGGTGTGTCCGTCGACGGCCTGCCGGGCGGCGAGGGCGCCTTCCTGGTCTGCTCGTTCTGGCTCGCCGACGCGCTGCACGCGATCGGCCGCCGCGACGAGGCCCGCGCACTGTTCGAGCGGCTGCTGTCGCTGCGCAACGACGTCGGACTGCTGGCCGAGGAGTACGACCCGGTCGCCAAGCGGCAGCTGGGCAACTACCCGCAGGCGTTCAGCCATATCGGGCTGGTGGGGACCGCCTTCGCGCTGCTGGACGGGCCGGGGGCAGACTAGGGCCATGGATCTTGGACTCACCGACCGGACGTACATCGTCACCGGAGCGACCCGCGGCCTGGGTTTCGCCACCGCCCGTGAACTGATCGCCGACGGCGCCAACGTCGTGCTCACCGGGCGCACCGAGGAGAGCGCGGCCAAGGCGGCCGCCTCCCTGGGTGACCGCGCCCTCGGGGTAGCGGCCGACAACGCCGATCCGGACGCCGCGGCGCGCCTGGTCACGGCGGCCCGTGAGCGCTTCGGCCGCTTCGACGGCATCCTGATCAGCGTCGGCGGCCCGCCGCCCGGCTCGGCCGCCGACAACACCGACGAGCAGTGGCAGTCGGCCTTCGAGGCGGTCTTCCTGGGCGCGGTACGGCTGGCCAGGACCGCCGCCGCCGAACTGGACGAGGGCGGCGTCATCGGTTTCGTGCTGTCCGGCTCCGTCCACGAGCCGATCAGCGGCCTGACCATCTCCAACGGGCTCCGCCCGGGTCTCGCCGGGTTCGCCAAGTCGCTGGCCGACGAGGTGGGCCCGCGCGGCATCCGCGTCGTCGGCGTGCTGCCGGGCCGGATCGCCACCGACCGGATGACCCAGCTCGACGCGCTCTCCGGGGACCCGGAGGGCTCCCGCGCGCGCAACTCCGCGTCGATTCCGCTGGGCCGCTACGGCAACCCCGAGGAGTTCGGCCGGGCCGCGGCGTTCCTGCTCTCGCCGGCCGCCTCCTATGTCACCGGCGTCATGGTGCCGGTCGACGGCGGGGCACGGCACGGCTTCTGACGCGTCGCACACACGGCGAAGCGCCCCGGGTGGCCGGTCTCGCCGGCCAATCGGGGCGCTTCGCCGCTTCGTGCCGTCGCCATGGTGTCAGCTGACCCGCTCCGCGCGGTGCCGGACGGCCCGCAGCCGGACATCCGCCGGCAGCTCGTCCAGTCCCGCCGAGCGGCGCGCGTTGTCCAGCGCGTCGTCCGCCAGACGCCGCACCACCGTGCCCGGGTCGGCGTGCGGGGTGAGCGCCAGCTGGGCTCGCACCTTGGACTCGGTCCGCCGGCCGGTCAGCCGCATGGTGGCGTGGTCCACGCCGTCCAGCGCCTCCGTCTCCGCCGTCAGCGCGACCTCGAGCGCCCGGCCGCGCAGCAGGGCGCCCTCACCGTCGCCGCTGTCGACCAGGAGATGGTTCAGCCGGTGCCGCCGGAACTGGACGAGCAGCCACCACAGCAGAAGCAGGAGCAGTACGGCCAGGGCCGCGATGACCGTGGGCCACCACCAGCCGCTGTCCGTCCACCGGGTGCGGTTCTTCTCGGAGAGCAGTACGTCGTCGGGCGCGGTCCAGGGCCAGTGGTCGGGCAGCGTGAAGTGCCATTTGGCGGGCAGGTCGAGTCCGGCCGTCAGCACCGACGCCCCGGCCCCGAAGAGCACCGCGCCCGCCAGTCCCAGCAGCACCCTGTTGACGGTTCTTCGCACCTTGCGCATGTCGCGCTCACCTCTTCTTCGGGCGCCGGACTTTGAGGGAGAGCCGCAACCGGTGCGAGAGCCCCAGCTGTTGCAGACCGTCACCGAGCGCCGCGTCCAGGTCGCTGCGGACCTCTTCCAGCTCACGGAAGTGGGAGAACGCGCGCGCCTTGGCCTTGCGGCGGGTGACGGACATCTTCACGGACTGCACGCCGGGCACCTCCATGGCCCGGTCGCGGAGGATCAGGGCGGCGGCCGAACGGTCGAGTCCGGCCCGGATACCGGAGGTGGTGCGCCGCATCGGCAGCACCTCGCGCAGCCCCGGGGTGAGGGCCAGCACGAGGAGCCACAGCCCGATCAGCGCGGCGGCCGCCGCGATTCCCAGTACCCAGGGGCTGTCCAGGGGGCGGGTGGCCAGGTGGTCGGCGAGCTGACGGCGCCAGGACATCGCCGGGTGGTCGGCGCGCACCGCGACGACGTCGTAGAGCATCAGCCCCGTCGCGCCGAGCAGCACCAGGGCGACGATGGCGACCGGTACCCGTCGCTCCGACCAGAAGCGGCCGGCCTGCTCGCCGTCCGCGGTGGCGCTGGCGTCCTTCGCGTCGGGAGACGGCTCCGACGGGTCGGAGGCGTCCGGCTCCTTGTCGAGCGTGGGCAGCCGCCGGGTGTTCGACAGTTCCTCGTCCTCGCTCATCGCACCCTTCCCCTGCCGGGGGTGTCCAGCAGCGGGGAGTGCAGGCGCTCGACCTCCACCGCGACGTCGGGCACCTCCATGTTCGCCAGTGTCCTGACCCGCTCGGTGACCCGGCGGCGCACCGCGCCGCACTGCGCGCCGATGTCCGAGGGGTAGCCGACTTCCACGGTCACGCGCACCCGGGCCTCGCCGAAGTGCGGCCGGCCGTCCCGGCGGTGGACGGTCACCGAGGCGTGGGCGTCGGTGGTCGAGCCGGCAGCGGCCGTGCGCAACGCTTCGCGCGCCGCCTGCGCGGCGAGCTTGGCCACCACCCGGTCAGCGATCTTTGTCGCGCCCCGCTCCCCCGCCGGAACGACGGTGACAGCGGGGGCCGTGGAAACCGTCGTCACCCGGCGTCACCCCCGCCGGTCGTAGCGGTCGTAGCGGTCGCCGTTGCGCGTACGGAAGAAGGTGCCGGGCTCCAGGTCGCCGTCGAGGAACCTGCCCGCCACGAATCCGATCGCACCCAACGCCGCTACCAGGACGAAGGCTCCGAAGCCGCCGAAGTATCCGGCGAAGCCCAGCGCCATACCGGCCAAGAGGCCGACCACGGCCATGCTCATCATGCGCTCCTTCGCTACCACTCCGGGCGGACTCGGTTACTGAAGCCGAGACTCCGATTCCTCTTCTTCGTCTTCCTCTTCGGGCAGCTTGACGTCGCTGACCGCGATGTTGACCTCGACGACCTCCAGGCCCGTCATCCGCTCGACGGCGGAGATGACGTTCTCCCGGACGGCCCGCGCGACATCGGCGATCGCCACGCCGTAGTCCACCACGATCTCCAGGTCCAGCGCGGTCTGTACCTCGCCGACCTCCGCCTTCACGCCGCGGGACGCGGTGGCCGACTTGCCGCCGCCGGGTACCCGGTCCCGGACCGCGCCGAAGGTGCGGGCGAAGCCGCTGCCCATGGCGTGGACGCCGACCACCTCACGGGCCGCCAGGCCGGCGATCTTCTCGACGACGCCGTCGGCGATGGTGGTACGTCCACGGGAAGCGGGATCGCCGCCGCCCCGCCTGCCGCCCAGCGTCTTTCCACTGTCCGAATACTGCTGGCTCTCGCTCATCGCCGTTCGTCCCTTTCGGAGGGGAGAAGCGGTCTGCCCGCTCCGATTTCCACAGTAAGTGCGGTTCCCGCACCCCGCTTCGGGGATGCCGGGGGGCCTGCTCCATATGGCTCCATTCGGCGCACCGCCCTGCCGTACGGGCAGCTCTGCGGCAGGCTGGGGGCACAGTTGGGAAGACCGGGGAGCCGGGGAAATCACGGACAGCGGGAAAGAGGTGACGCGGTGCCCGCATACCAGTTGGCGCAAGTGGTGAGCGAGCAGCTCCGCATCGGCCGGGTGCTGCCGCTCGGCGGGCCCTCGGACGGGTCCTGGATCACCGAGCGGGCGGCCGCCGACGCGCTGCGGGCTGCCGTCGGCTCACCGGCCGGGGTGCGATGGGGGACGCTGCGGCTGTCCCTCGCGGATCCCGAGAGCGCACCGCGTCCCGAGGTCCCGGCGCCACCGAGCGCCTTGCCGCCGGGCCCGCTGCGGATCGAGGCGGGCTTCGCCGCGTACGCCGACCGGCCGCTGCCCGCCGTCGCGGAGCTGCTGCGCGGCGCTCTTCTGGACGCGGCGGAGCGGGAGTTGGGGCTGGTGGTGAGCGCGGTGGATCTGCGGGCCGACGACCTCCTGGAGGCGGGCGACGCGGAGCGGACCGACCGGGTCACGGCCGCGGGGACCTCCGGCACACCGACGACGCCGCCGAAGGCCCGCGAGGGGGCCACGCAGGACGGCCCTGAGGGGATCGCCGCCGTCGCCCGCGCCGTCCCCGGCGTCGCCCGGCTCACCCCGACGCTCGGCGCCCGGCCGGCTCGGCTCGCCGAGGGGCATGCGTTCGTTCAGCTGACGACCCTGGCCGGACACCGGGCAGTGGAGGTGGCCCGGGCCGTGCGTGCGGCGGTGACGGCCGCGGCGCCCTCGGCCCTGACGGTCTCCGTGCTGGTCACGGGCGTGGAGGGGGACTTCTCCAGAAGCGCCCGGCCGGCGGGCTGAGACTCTTTCGCCGACCGGGTGCTCCCGTACGCACTGTCTCGGGTGCTACTCCCCGATGCCCGCGAGATCGCGCAGCCGACGTGCCTGAGCCGCCCGCTCCGCGGTGCGCTGCTCCTCGTACGTACGGTCCGCGGCGCCGGCGAGCAGTGCCTTGGTCTCGATGACCGCGTCACGCGGGGCGGCGGTGAGGGCCGCCGCGAGATCGGCCACCGCGGCGTCCAGTTCGTCGGCGGGCACCACGAGGTTGGCCAGGCCCACCCGTTCCGCCTCCTCGGCGTGCACGAAGCGTCCGGTGGCGCAGATCTCCAGTGCGCGGGCGTAGCCCACGAGGCCGAGGAGGGGGTGCGTGCCGGTCAGGTCCGGTACCAGCCCCAGGCTGGTCTCGCGCATGGCGAACTGGACATCCTGTGCGCAGACCCGCAGGTCGCAGGCCAGAGCGAGCTGGAAGCCCGCACCGATGGCATGCCCCTGCACGGCGGCGATGGAGACCACGTCATTGCGCCGCCACCAGGTGAACGCCTCCTGGTACTCGGCGATGGTGGCGTCCAGCTCACTGTCCGGGCCAAGCGCCATGTCGAGGAACGACGGCTCGCCGTCGAATCCCTCGGGCGTGAACGCCTGCCGGTCGAGCCCTGCGGAGAAGGACTGGCCCTCGGCCCGCAGCACCACGATCCGTACGCTTCCCGGCAGCAGCGAACCCGCCTCGGCCAACGCCCGCCACATGGCAGGCGACTGCGCGTTGCGCTTGGCCGCGTTGGCGAGGGTCACCGTGGCGATCGCGTCGTCCACGGTGAGCCGCACACCGTCCTTGTCGAGCAGAGTCATAGGGCGCCTCCGAGTCAGCCAGCCGCACCTGCGTGCGTAAGTGACTGAACGGTAACCTCCCGGTCGACTGCTCGATCGACCGGGGGGACACCGCTTGCACCCGGAGTCGCGGTCGTCAGGCCGAGGCGGCCTTCTTGCCCCTCGTGGCTCCGCCACGACCGCGCAGGACCACACCGGATTCGCTGAGCATCCGATGCACGAATCCATAGGAGCGACCGGTTTCGTCGGCCAGCGCCCGGATGCTCGCACCGGAGTCGTACTTCTTCTTCAGGTCTGCCGCGAGCTTCTCGCGCGCGGCGCCGGTTACCCGGCTGCCCTTCTTCAGAGTCTCGGCCACCCGTGCCTCCTCGTGGGAAGTGCGCTCTGGACTCTCATGATCACCCCTCTTCGGCTTCCTGGCCACCCATTCCGCAAGGTCGGTACGACATCCTTTGGCCTCCGGCGCCCGGTCACCGCCGACGGAATTCCTCATTCCGCCCGTCGCGCGAGCCCGCCGGCGACCGCCGGCGGGGAGAAGCGGCAGGTCAGGAGGTATGTGATCGAAAGGGAGAAGGCCGGGCCCGAGGGGCCCGGCCTTCCGCCGCAGGCTCGCCGATGTACGAGCCGTTCTCACTCAGATGATGGATCACCCGTCGGCCGAATGATCCAGACGACCTTGATCAGGCCAGCGCGACCAGATCCGCGTAGTCCTGGCCCCACAGGTCCTCGACGCCGTCGGGCAGCAGAATGATGCGCTCCGGCTCCAGCGCGTCCACCGCGCCCTCGTCGTGCGACACCAGGACCACGGCGCCCGTGAAGGTGTGCAGCGCGCCGAGAATCTCCTCGCGGCTGGCCGGGTCGAGGTTGTTCGTCGGCTCGTCGAGAAGCAGGACGTTGGCGGAGGAGACGACCAGCGTGGCCAGGGCCAGACGGGTCTTCTCGCCACCGGAGAGCACTCCGGCGGGCTTGTCGACGTCGTCGCCGGAGAAGAGGAAGGAGCCCAGCGTCTTGCGGATGGCGACCAGGTCCATGTCCGGGGCGGCCGAGCGCATGTTCTCCAGGACCGTGCGGTCCGGGTCCAGCGTCTCGTGCTCCTGGGCGTAATAGCCGAGCTTGAGGCCGTGGCCGGGTCGGACCTCGCCGGTGTCCGGGGTCTCGACGCCGGCCAGCAGCCGCAGCAGGGTGGTCTTGCCCGCGCCGTTGAGGCCGAGGATGACGACCCGGGAGCCCTTGTCGATGGCGAGGTCGACGTCGGTGAAGATCTCCAGGGAGCCGTACGACTTCGACAGGCCCTCGGCGGTCAGCGGCGTCTTGCCGCACGGTGCCGGGTCCGGGAAGCGCAGCTTGGCGACCTTGTCGGAGGCCCGCACCGCGTCCAGACCGGCGAGCAGCCGGTCGGCGCGCTTGGCCATGTTCTGCGCGGCGACGGTCTTGGTCGCCTTGGCCCGCATCTTGTCGGCCTGGGAGTTGAGGGCCGCGGCCTTCTTCTCGGCGTTCTGCCGCTCACGCTTGCGGCGCTTCTCGTCGGCCTCGCGCTGCTGCTGGTAGAGCTTCCAGCCCATGTTGTAGATGTCGATGTTCGAGCGGTTGGCGTCGAGGTAGAACACCTTGTTGACAACGGTCTCGACCAGGTCGACGTCGTGGGAGATGACGATGAAGCCGCCGCGATAGGTCTTGAGGTAGTCCCGCAGCCAGACGACGGAGTCGGCGTCGAGGTGGTTGGTCGGCTCGTCGAGGAGGAGGGTGTCGGAGTCCGAGAAGAGGATCCGGGCCAGCTCGACACGGCGCCGCTGACCGCCGGAGAGCGTGTGCAGCGGCTGGCCGAGAATGCGGTCGGGCAGTCCGAGGCTGGCGGCGATGGTCGCGGCCTCCGCCTCGGCCGCGTAACCGCCCTTGGTCAGGAACTCGGTCTCCAGGCGCTCGTACTTCTTCATCGCCTTGTCGCGGGTGGCGCCCTTGCCGTTGGCCATCCGGTCCTCGTTCTCCCGCATCTTGCGGAGCACGGAGTCCAGATCGCGGGCGGAGAGGATGCGGTCGCGGGCGAGCACGTCCAGGTCGCCGGTGCGCGGGTCCTGCGGCAGATAGCCGACGTCGCCGGAGCGGGTGACCGAGCCGGCGGCGGGGACGCCCTCGCCCGCCAGCACCTTGGTGAGGGTGGTCTTGCCGGCGCCGTTGCGGCCGACCAGGCCGATGCGGTCGCCCTTGGCGATACGGAAGGAGGCGGACTCGATGAGCATTCGGGCGCCGGCGCGCAGCTCAAGGCCGGAAGCGGTGATCACGGAAAAACTCCAGGGCAGGAAGACGGCGGATTGGACGGACGGTCCGAGAGCGGTCTGCGCCGTCTAATGAACCCAAAGGAGAACTGCCATACGGGCAGTCTAACGGTGCTGCGCAAGGCATTTTCCCGGCCGGCAGCGGCAGGAGCCGCCCCGTGGGGCGCGGTCGCGCCGTGGGGCGTACGGAGAGGACCGGGCGGCGGAACGCCCTCCGCAGGTCACGCGGCGGTGGTCGCGGCAGGGCCGGCGCGGTCCTGGGGTGCGGTGTCGGACCCGGCTGGAAGACTGTGACGCAGGTCTCGGAAAAAGTTCCGCGGCCCTACCGCAGGGATGGTGAACGACCATGACCGCAGCCCCCACCGGGCCACCGACGATCTACCCGACCGTGCTCTACCGCGACGCCCGGGCGGCGATCCGGCTGCTGACCGACGCCTTCGGCTTCACCCAGGACGCGGTGTACGAGGGCGAGGGCGGTGCGGTGCTGCACGCCGAGCTGTCGTACGGCAACGGCAAGGTGATGCTGGGGTCCAAGGGCCACGGCGGCGTCTTCGACACGGCGATGGGCGATGCCGGCCCCACCGGCGTCTACGTCGTCGTCCAGGACACCGACGCGCACTTCGCACGGGCCGAGGCGGCCGGGGCGGAGATCCTGATGCCGCCCAAGGACCAGGACTACGGCTCTCGCGACTACATGGCCCGGGACGGCGAGGGCAACATCTGGAGCTTCGGGACGTACGTCCCCGGCGCCTCGGCCTGAGGGAGCCACCAGGACGGGGCGAGCCCGCCGGGCGGCGGTGTGCCCGCGAGGGCACACCGATGTGCCGCCGCGCAGGCTCAGACACCGCCCGTGTGGACCTGGAACGCCGCGCGGCGTACGGCCTTGGCGAGCGCCGGGTCCGGGTGTGCGGCGGCGAGCGCGACCAGCACCTGCACGGTGCGCGGGTGCCCGACCGCACGCACCTCGTCCAGCAGCCGAGGCACCGAGCCCTGCACCGCCGAGTCGAGGTGACGGACCAACAACTGGGTCTCCCCGTGGTCGGCGACGGCCGCGGCGGTGTCCACCCAGAGCCAGGTCGACTCCTCCCGGGTGAGCACGTCCGGTGCGGTCTCCGGGTCCCCGCCCTCGTGCTCGACCAGCCACAGCAGGGCGTACGGCCGCAGCGCCGGCTCATCGGCCGCGGCGCGCACGGCGGACTCCGCGGGTGCGCCGACGGCCCGCAGCGCCTCGAAGGCCAGGCCGCGCAGCAGCGCGTCCTCGCCGCGGGCGACGGTCAGCAGTTCCTCGACCGCGGCACCGACGGAGCGGGCAGCGAGCCACGCCCGGTATTCGGTCCTGGCGGGGCCGGGGGTCAGCCGGGCGCAGCCGCGCAGCATCGCCTCCGCGGACTGCTCGATATGGCCGGCCGGGCTCTGCGCGGCGACGCAGATCTGCTCCAGCTTGACCCACACCGACCAGTTCCCGAGCGGCGTCAGCTGCGCCTCGTCGCGGTCACGGTGCTCGCCGGGGGCACCGTCCTGCGGGAACAGCGCCCCGACGGTGGTCAGCGAGTCCAGCGCCCAGTCCAGCAACTCGGCGAGCGAGGCACCGGCGGCCTCGACCACCGCTGCCCCGGCCTCCGCGCCGGCGCCCGTGCGCGGGCCCGGTACGGGCGTCTGCGTCGCCCGGCCCGGGGCCTTGTCCTGTCCGTAGGGGACCTCACAGCGCTCCGTGCGCAGCTCGGCGACGCGCTGGTCGAGCATGTCCAGCAGGACCGGCAGCCGTACCGGGCCGGCCGACAGATGCAGCAGCGACAGCAACTGCGGTACGGCTTCTACGACTTCGGCGACGATCGCGGGGCCGGCGCCGGCCGGCGCGGGGCGGGCCAGCGACCAGGCGTCGAAGAGCGCGACCCAGCCGCGCAGGGCGGCCGTGTCGTCGCGGTCCCAGGCGCGCAGCCGCCAGCCGGGGCGGGCCACGCCGCCGTGCAGCTCGATGAGGCCGGCGAGCCGGGCACGGTCCCAGTCTGCGCGGACCTGCCGCGCGGTGAGCCGCAGGGCCTCGGCGGCGCGCTCCACGTCGGGCGCGGGCAGCGCTCCGTCCGGCCCGGCCCGCAGTCCCGCGCCGGTGCCGCCGGCGCCGTCCGCCCAGCGGGCGAGGCGGGCCGCGCCCGCCAGGACGGCGCGGGCCTGCCGGGCCAGCTCCGCCGGCGGCGGGGTGCCCTCGGGAGGGCGCGGCGCCGGGCGGGCGGCCCGGGTGCTCACCGCCCGGCGGGCGGCCGCAATCGGTTGGCGGGGGACGAGTCGGAGCCGGGAGTCGCGCGGAGTACGGGACGTCACAGGAGCAGTCTTGCCGCTGACGGCCCGAAAGCCCAATCGGAACCCGGGTAGCGCTCCGCGCACGCGGCGCCACCTCGGCGACCCATCCCGGATGTGGGGAGTTGTCCCCCTGTACGTCCGGACGTCACCCGGTCAGGGGCTCCACCGGGCGGGCCGGCCGGGGCGGGCCCCTCTTAGCCGTGGGCCCGGTGGCCTGTGCCTGCGGCGCTGCCGGGTGCTCGGACGCTCCCCGGCTTCCCCCGTCCCTCCCGGTGGCTACATCAGCGGGGTCAGGAAGCGGCGCAGGGCCTCGTCGTAGCTGTCCGGGTCGGCGTTCCACATCGCGGCATGCGGCGCGTGCGGGACCGGTTGAAGGGTGATCAGGTCCTCGCGGCGGGCGGCGAAGGAGCGGGAGGCGGCCCAGGGCGCGACGGTGTCGTCCGGTCCGTGGAAGAGGAGGGCCGGGACGGTCAGCGCGGCGGGATCCACGGCGTCGGCCGGGCGGTCCAGAGGCAGTCCCGTGGCGCCTTCCGCCGCGCGCACGACCAGCGGCAGCAGGGCGCGCGGGACCCGTCGGCCGGCGGCCAGCGCGCGCACCGCGGCCTGCCGGTCGAGGACCGGGGAGTCCAGTACCAGGCCGCTGATCCGGTCGCGCAGCGCGGAGTTGACGGCGGCGCGCAGGGCCATGGTGGCGCCGGTGGACCAGCCGTAGAGAACCACGTCGCGGGCGCCGTAGCGGATGGCGTAGCGGATCGCGGCGTCCAGGTCCCGCCATTCGGAGTCGCCGAGATGGCTGATGCCGTCGGTGGTGCGCGGGGCGCCCACGTCGTTGCGGTAGGCGAGGTCGAGGACCGGGATCTGATGGCGCCACAGGAACGGCATGGCGACCATGGGGTGCTCGCGTGTGGTGCCGAGGCCGTGGGCGGTGATGACCCAGGTGTCGCGGACGCCGGGGACGAACCATGCGGGCAGCGCGCCGAGTTCGCCGGGGATGTCGACGTCGGCGTAGTCGATCCCGAGGGCGTCGCGGGGGTTGCCGATGTGCACCTGCGGGGTCAGCAGCATCCGGGCGCCCGGTGCCAGGATTCCGTGGGTGACCCGCTCCAGTCGGCGTACGACGGTGTCGGCGGGGTGCGGGACGCCGCGGACGACGGGGCCCACCACCGCGTGGCAGCCCGCGCCGGCGAGCCCGTAGGTTCCGGGCCGCAGGGAGGCGAGGGTGCGGGTGAGGGTGATCAGCTGGTCCGTGGCGGAGTGGACCGTGAGACGGGGGTCGCCCGGCAGGGGGTGGTCCGGGGACGGTTTGAGGGCAACATCGCTGGCGTACCGGCCGACCGCCACCGCGGCCGCCCCGGCACCGATCACGGTGGTGGCGGCGACAGCCGCCGCAGTACCCAGGCGCACCATCCCAGTGTGCGGAGGGGAGGGCGGCGGGGCCAGTGGGCGGGAGCGGGCGGGTGACGGATGCCGGGCCCCGGCGTGGTGCAGCGCTGCCGGGCCTACTCCTGGCCGTAGCCGCTCAGCCGCGCGCCGGCCTCGTCGAGCTGACCGGCCGACAGCAGGCCGGGGGTGTGGCCGGGAACGGAGCGGGCGAGGAGCCAGACCCGGCACATCCATTCCAGCTGGGCGGTGCGGTCCAGTGCCTGGCCGAGGCTGTCGCCGTGGACCATGGTGCCGTGGTTCCGCAGCAGGCAGCCGGTCCTGTCGCGCAGCGCGTCCAGCATGTGCCGGGCCAGTTCGTCGCTGCCGTACAGGGCGTAGGGGGCGACCCGGACGGGGCCGCCGAGCGCCGCGGCCATGTAGTGGATCGGCGGGAGTTCGGGGACCAGTGTGGAGACGGCGGTGGCGTGCGGGGCGTGGGTGTGGACGACGGCGGTGGCCGCGGTGGTGCGGTAGACCGCCAGGTGCATGGGGAGTTCGCTGGTGGGCCGCAGGTCGCCAGCCACCTGACGGCCGTCCGGGTCGACCGCGGTGAGGTCGTCCGGGCCGAGCCGGTCGTAGGGGACGCCGCTGGGGGTGACCAGGACGAGGTCGCCGACGCGGACCGAGACATTGCCCGAGGTCCCGACGACCAGGCCGTCGGTGACGGTGCGCCGTGCGGTGGCGACCAGTTCCTGCCAGGCGGCGGCCAGGCGGGGAGCGGAGTCGGGCTGATCCTTCACGGGTCCTCCGGCGCGGTGGCGGCGAAAGCGGATGCGGCGCGCGCCACCGTACGGGCAGGCCGCCTCGGGGCAGGGCGTGGGACCGGCTTCCCGGCATCCGGTATCGGCAGATAACGAAGGATAACGACACTCCCAAAATGATTATCCGTTAAATCCGCCACTCCGGGTAAGCGGCCAACTACTGTCGGGAAGGTCTCCAGACGTCGCCGACCAAGGGGATCCATTGGCCAGTGAGCGCGCTTCCCACCGCATTCCCGCCGACGCCCTGCCGCGGTCCGTGCACCGCCACTCGCGGCTCCCCCGCCCCCGTCCCCGCCACCCCGCCCGCTCCCGGGCCCCTCGGCCCTCCGGCCGTCCGCGCCGGCTGCTGGCCGCGACGCTGCCCGTGGTCGCACTGGCGGGCGTGGCGCTCGTCGGACCCGCGACGCCCGCCACCGCGGACGGCCCGCCGCGCGGACATGACGTCTCCTCGCACCAGAAGAACGTCGACTGGGCAGAAGCCCGGGAGGAGGGCGCACGGTTCGTGTACGTCAAGGCCACCGAGTCGCACGGCTACCGCAGCCCGGCCTTCCGCGAGCAGTACGACGGCGCGCGGGAGGCCGGTCTGCTGCGCGGCGCCTACCACTTCGCGGTGCCGAGCGCGTCGGGCGGCGCGCGGCAGGCGCGCTACTTCCTGCGCAACGGCGGCCGCTGGAAGTCGGACGGCTGGACGCTGCCGCCCGCCCTGGACATCGAGCACAACCCTTACAACTCCAGGCAACCCTGCTACGGGCTGAGCAAGGGCGCGATGGTGCGCTGGATCCGCTCCTTCAGCAAGGAGGTCCGGCGCGAGACCGGCCGCCGGCCGGTGATCTACACGACGACCCGCTGGTGGAACGACTGCACGGGCAGCAGCCGCTCCTTCAGGACCCACCCGCTGTGGCTGGCGAACTGGCACGACGTGCCCGGCCCGCTGCCCGCCGGCTGGTCGATCCCCACCCTCTGGCAGTACGCCGACACGGGGCCGCTTCCGGGGGATCAGGACCGCTGGAACGGCACACTGGGGCAGCTCAAGAAGTTCGCCAGAGGGTGATGCGGAAGTGACGCCTGGGGTACCTCCCCGTGAACCCTGCGGTGGTGTCATCACTCGGCCCGCCCCAGTTCACTTTCCGTTCACCCGCCCTCCGTACGTTTCCGAGCGTCACTGACCATCGAGCTGATTGCCTGGGTGAATGGAACACATCACGCTTCTCATCGGGATCGTGATCGTCACGGCCTTGGTGTTCGACTTTACGAACGGCTTCCACGACACGGCCAACGCGATGGCCACCACCATTTCCACCGGGGCACTGAAGCCCAAGACCGCGGTGGCGATGTCGGCGGTGCTCAACCTCGTCGGAGCATTCCTGTCGGTGGAGGTCGCCAAGACCATCTCCGGCGGCATCATCGACGAAGGTGCCGGCATCAGACCTGAAGTGATCTTCGCCGGCCTGGTCGGCGCGATCGTCTGGAACCTCCTGACCTGGCTCGCCGGGCTCCCCTCCAGCTCCTCCCACGCCCTGTTCGGCGGCCTGATCGGCGCGACCCTGGTGTCCGTCGGCACCAGCGGAGTGCACGCCGACGCCGTCGTGATGAAGGTCCTCATCCCGGCCGTGGCCGCCCCGGTCGTCGCCGGTCTCGCCGCGACGGCCGCGACCCGGCTCACCTACCGGCTGGCCCGCAACCGCGACGAGGCGGACACCGCCAAGGGCTACCGCGCCGGCCAGATCGCCTCGGCCGCCCTGGTCTCGCTCGCCCACGGCACCAACGACGCGCAGAAGACGATGGGCGTGATCACCCTCGCGCTGATCACCGGTGGTGTGGTCGCCCCGCACGCCGACCCGCCGCTGTGGGTCATCGCCTCGGCCGGTGTCGCCATCGCGCTCGGCACCTACCTGGGCGGCTGGCGGATCATCCGCACGATGGGCAAGGGCATCACCGACATCCAGCCGCCGCAGGGCTTCGCCGCCCAGACCGGCGCCGCGGCCACCATCCTGGCCTCCTCCCACCTCGGCTTCGCGCTCTCCACCACCCAGGTCTGCTCCGGCTCCGTGATGGGCTCGGGCCTGGGCCGCAAGGGCGGCGTGGTGCGCTGGTCCACCGCCGGCCGGATGGTGCTGGCCTGGGGCCTGACGCTGCCCGCCGCCGGTCTGGTCGCGGCGGGCGCCGCCTTCCTGGCCGTGCAGGGTGACTGGGGCGTGGCGACGGTCGCGGTCCTCGGACTCACCGTCTGCGGCGCGATCTGGGTCGCCTCCCGGCGCAAGCCGGTCGACCACACCAACGTCAACGAGGCACCCGCCGCGGAGCCGGTGGGCGTGGTGACGGCGGCGCTGCAGAGCGTCTCCCCTCCCCCGGCGAGCACGCCGGCCCCCCTCGCCGAGGAACGTGAGCACGGCACCGCCGCGGTCCCGACCGCCGCCCACCGTGCCGCGGCCGCGACCGCAGCCAGCCGCTAGCGGCCCTCACCTAAGGAACACGCAATGAACATCGAATGGGCAGCTCTCGGCCAGGTCTTCGGCGTCAGCCTCGTGGTGACGGTCGGGATCGTGGGCCTGTTCACCGTCGGCATCGTCGGTACGTCCCGCAAGCCGCGCCAGGAGGGCGGGGCGGCCGTGGCCTCCGCGCCCGGTGTGGGCGCGCGGGCCGGCGCGGTGGTCGCCTTCGCACTGTGCGCGGCGGCCGTGTCCTACGGCATCTACCTCATCGTCGCCGGCTGACCCGGCAGGACGAGGGATTCCACCGGACGAGGCGTTCGGCGGACCGCGGCATCAGCCGCGGCCGCTGAGCGCCTCGTCCGCTTCTCTGGCCAGGGCATCGGCGATGGCGGTGCCGCCGCGGCTGTTGAGGTATTCGGAGACCCGCAGCTGCACGACCTTGCTGAAGGTCTGGTAGTGGGCGGAGCGCGGGCGCGGCTCGGCGGCCCGTAGCGCCGCGTACAGCGTCCGGGTGTACGGCGGCTCCTGGTCGGGGCGCTGCACCGGCTGCCGGGTGGCGCCGTGTTCCGCGCGCTCGGCGTCCCCGGGCGGCAGGGGGCAGTCGGGCGCCTTCTCGGGAGCGCGGTAGGCCGAGTCGCGGGTCGCGGCGAATCCCCGCTCCAGGAGGCAGCGCTCACTGCCCGGACCGGTCAGTGCCTCGATCAGCCGGCGGGCGCCTTCCGGGTGGGAGCTGGTCGCGGAGATCGCGAGGTTCTGCCCGCCCAGTACGGACATCCGCTTGCCGTCGGTGGGGCGGCCGGGCAGCTCGGCGACGTCGAACTGGACGCCCGCCTCAAGTTTCTCGGCGACCGAGGCGTACTCCACCGGCCAGTTACGCATGAACAGCGCCCGGCCGTCGGCGAACCAGCGGCGGCTCTCGGTCTCGTCCATCGTCGTGGCCTCGTGGGGCATGATCGAATCGAGCCGGTCCTTGACGTCGGCGACGCCCTGCTGGAGCGCGCCGACCTGCTCGCCCTTGGTGAAGCTGGTCGCCTCCGGAGCGCCGCCGTTGGCCCAGGCCGACTCCAGGGTGTTGACCGTCAGCCCTTCGTACGGCCGCAACTGGGCGACCATGCCGTACATCTCCGGGACGGCCTCGGCGTCCTCCCCCGCCTTCTTGGCGGCCTTCGCGTCCTTCGCGGCCTTGCGGTTGTAGGCGTCGGCGACCTGGGCGGCCACGTTCTTCAGCTCGCCCCAGTTGGTGGGGGGCCGGTCGTAGCCGTAGTCGTGGAGGATGTCCTTGCGGTAGTAGAGCAGCCCGGCATCGGTGTTGAAGGGCACGCCCCACACCTTGCCCGCGTGCTCGACGGTCTTGACCACGCTGTCGAGGAAATCGGCGTCGAGGCTCGCGCCCCAGGGCCGGATGACGCCCGCCTCGGCGAACTCGGCGGTCCAGGCCACGTCGAGGTTCAGCACGTCGTAGCCGCTGTTGCCGGACTGGCCGGAGGCCAGCAGCTGGCTGCGCTGGCCGTCCGCGGTGTCCGGCAGCTTGACGATCCGCACGGTGCGGCCGGTGCGCCGCTCCCAGTCGAGGATGAGGTCCTGGCGCACACCGGAGCTGCTGAGGTCGCTGCCGGTGGCGAGGACGATCGCGCCCTTCTCCGGGGTGGGCTGCGGCCCGGACGTACAGCCACTGGCCGCCGCCGTCAGCGTCAGGCACGCCAGGGCGGTGGGCAGCCCGGCGCGCCGGGCCCTCACCGGCCGTCCTTTCCGGCCGTGCCGACGGAGGCGACCAGTCCGGCCAGCAGGTCGGGGGCGTCCGGACCGCCCGGCACGCACTGGCCCCTGGAGGCACCGGCAAGTCCCTGGAGGACGAAGGAGTCGCAGCCTGCCTTGCCCATGACGAGGGTGAGGACGGGCACCTCGGGTCCCTTCTTGAGAAGTGTGTTGAGGGTCTGCTCCACGCCCGCCGCCCGCCGTGCGGCGCCGTCGTCCTGGTCGAGGATGAGCACGATCGCGTTGTTGGTGCCGGTCGACTTCTTCATCTCCCGTACGGCGGCGGTCAGTGCCTCCTGCATGGCCGCTCCGTGCTCGACCAGCTCCCCCTTGGCGATGCGGTCCAGGGCGGCCTTGCCCGGGGCGGGGTCGGCGGTGCCCAGCGGGACGGTCCGGCGTACCGCGCCGGGATCGGTGGGGTGCGCGCCGTCGGGGAAGGTCCACAGCCCGTAGGTGTGGTGGGTGCCCACCATCTCCAGGGCGCGGCCGGCCGCGCTGAGGGCGACCGGGAGTTTTCCGCCCTCCGCCATCGAGGTGGAGGTGTCCATGAGAATCAGCAGCCGGCTGGACTTCTGCGCCTTGTCGTAGCCGTCCAGCACCCGTGTCACCTGATCGCCGCCCGCGGTGAAAGGGGTGACCGGCGCGTCGAGGTCGGCGTCCGCGCGGTGGTCGGTCAGCGGCGAGTCCGGTACCGGGTCCGGCGCCTTGCCGTCCTTGCCGGGCACCGCGCGGTAACCCTGCCTGCTGAGGATGCGCCGGCCGCCCTCGGGGTCCCGGAGCCAGTCGCCGAAGCGGCCGACGGCGTCCTGGCGTGGCGCGGCGTCGGCGGCGCCCTGCCAGTCCACCCGGATCAGCGGGTGGTCGAGCGCCGGGACGTTCTTGGGGTAGTAGGCGGCGTACCGGTCACCGGGGGCGAGCGCGTTCCCCAGGGCGGGACAGCTGCCGACGGCGCGGCCGAGGTTGAAGTCGGCGAGGGACTTCTCCGAGACCAGGGGTGCCGCCCCCTTTCCACGGCCGGTGCCGGGGCGGCCGTCCTGACCGGTGGGCCGCAGGGAGCACAGCAGCTCGGTGCTGCCCGCGTACTGGCTGCCCGGGGCGGAGAGCCGGCGCTCGGCGTCGCGGGCGAGGGTGGGGTCGGGGCCACCCGCGGGACCGATCCGAGAGCCGTCGTTGGCGAGATAGAGGCCGATGGTGTGCAGCAGGCCGGTGCCGGACAGGACGGGGCTGGGGCGCAGCAGTCGAAGGTCGCGGTGGTCGCTGTCGGTGCCGGTGAGGATGTCCTGCCAGGACGCACCGACCTGTTCGACGTCGTCGAGCCGCTGGTTCGCCGGGATGCCGACGACGAGCGGGGTGTAGGCCACCGGGCCGGTGTGGTGCAGGGTCACGGGCGAACCGGTGGCGGGCATGCCGCGGCGGACCTCCTCGTAGTCGGCGCTGGATTCGGGGATCCACAGGTCCGGCTGCGGCCCCGGCCTGTTGAGGGGGTCGGTGCCCTTGGTGGACGGCTTGCCCTTGCCGGTTCCGTGAGCCGCGCCCTGCCAGCGGTCGGCGGCGGCGAAGCCCTGGTCGACCTGATCCTTGGCCGCGGAGTAGACGGTGATCTGGGCGCGCCGGCAGCCGTCTGGGACGTCGTCCTCGCCGTGCAGCGGACGGGTGTTGAGGTCGGACATCTCGTAGGCGAAGGCCGCCTGGCGCAGGGCCGGTTCCGATTCGGGGGCGGTGAGCAGGCGCAGTTCGAGGGCGGGCGGGCAGGCCGGGTCCGTCCGCAGGAGCTGGAAGGCGACGAGACCGGCCGCGGAGAGTCCGAGGACGGCCACCAGGGCGACGATGACCCGCAGCCAGCGGCTGAGACGCTGCTTCAGCCACCTGCGCCATCGGATGCGCAGCGGGGTAGGGGGCCGGACCTCGGGGGTGGCGAAGGAGAGGATGACGTCGTCGACGGTGTTCTGCTTGGCCGAGCGGGGCTCCCAGACGTCGCCCATCGGTGTCCGCTCGTGGGCGAGCCGCTCGCGCAGTGTCCGGACGAGGTCCTCGAAGGTGACGAAGCGCTCGCCGGGTATGCCGCGTTCGAGGATCTGCACGACGGCGCGGGTGAAGAGGGAGCCGCCGGCCGGTTCGTCGCCGCTGAAGATCCGGCGGTTGGGCTGCGCGGCCATCAGCAGGGACATGGGTTTGCGACGGGAGTGGAAGGTCTCGTCGGCGTTGCCGGAGTAGCAGCACTCCAGCAGGATCACGATCCGGTCGGCGCGTGCGCTGTCGAGGTAGGACAGCACCATGTCCTGCCAGGACACCGCCTTGTGACGCTGGCGGGTGTCCGACATACCGACCATGAGCTGCAGGTCGCCGCCGTCGCGACCGACCCACCCGTGGCCGGAGAAGTGCACCAGCAGCAGGCCGCGCGCCTCGTCGGTGACGGCGTCCAGGGCCTGCTCCAGCTCCCAGGGCTCCTGCGGGCGGCAGATGACGACTTCCTCGTCGGTGAACAGGTCGGTGCCCGGGTCGATCAGGACACGCTTGAGCTCCTCTGCGTTCGCCTCCACTGCGGGGAGTGCGGATAAATTCTTGTAGTCGCTGACACAGATCAGCAGCGCCCGGTTGATCTTGCCCCGCGCGTCGTAGAGGGACATCCGGCTCAGTCCTCGCCGGCGCTGCCGCCCTCGGTCGACCGGCTTGCGGGGTCGGGGCGTTCGGGGGCCGTGCCGCGCGGGCCCGGGTCACCGACCGGTGCCAGCCCGCCGTCACCGCCGACGGCCACGGCCGGCTGCTCCCCCGCCGCCCGTTCCTCCCTGCGGCGCCGCAGCCACTCCCGCAGGGCGATGCTGAGGCTCTTGGTGACCTCGGCGGCGACCGTGCCGATGAGGACCAGGACCAGATCGTCGATGCCGATGGCCATGTCCCCGAGGTCGCGTTCGTCCGCGGCGCCGTCGCCGTCGGTCGGGCGCGGCCGCAGCGTCCAGTCGTGTCGCTGGTGCGCCAGCCACGGCTCACGCTCCAGCCACGCCTTGAGATCCTCGATGTCCTGATGTGCGTTGTTCGTGCCCGTGACCCTGATGCGGATCTCGTGACGGTCAGCCTTGTCCGGCATCCCCCGACCCCCTTCCGGCGGCGCCATCGCCCGCCGTGCCACCAGATAGTGACGTGGGATCAGGTGCGGGGGCAACCGTCCGTGACCCCCGGAGCACCCTGTGGTGTGTGCCACAGTGCCTGCCACAGGGCTGCGTCGCAGGTCAAGAGTGAGTTGACGGGCATTCGTGGGGCGTGGTGGACTGCCGGAGCCATTCGGCGACAGATGAGGAAGTCCGGTGAGAATCCGGCGCGGTCCCGCCACTGTCACCGGGGAGCGTTCCTCCAGGAGAGGTCACGGCCCGTCACGCGCAGACCCGTCAGGTCGCGTGCGTACGGGCTGGAAGGCCGGGGGAGACGCCGATCCGGGAGCCAGGAGACTCTCGTCGCCGTCACGTCGAGCCAGGGCGCGGACCCTGAGTGAGGACATACCGCCATGCCCGGCCGCAGTTCGAGATCCCCGTTGAGCTACGCCGCAGCATCCCTTCGAGGACTGACGGCGGCCTGATCCGATGCGTGCCGAACACGCCACGTACGCGTGCGGCGCGGCCCTCGGCTTTCTCGGCGACCTGATCGCGGCGGATCCCCGGCGCGGCCATCCGGTGGCCGCGTTCGGCCGGGCCGCGGGTGCCGTCGAGCGCCGGCTGTGGCGCGACCACCGTGGCAACGGAGCGGCCCACGCCCTGCTGTGCGCGGGCGGCACGGCCGTCGGCGCCGCGCTCTTGCAGCGCGCCGTACGCGGCCCCCTGTCATCGCCTCCTTCCGCCTCAGCTCCTCCCGCCGGTGGCGTCCGCGCCCGTACCGCCGCGGGCGTGGCACTCACCGCGGCGACGGTCTGGGCCGTGCTGGGCGGCACCTCGCTGGGCCGGGAGGCGCGGGCCATCGGCGGCGCGCTGACCGCGGGCGATCCGGACCTGGCGCGGGAGCGTCTGCCGCATCTGTGCGGGCGCGACCCGCAGGCTCTGGACGAGCCGCAGATGGCGCGCGCGGTGGTCGAGTCGGTCGCGGAGAACACGTCGGACGCGGTGGTGGGCGCCCTGGTATGGGGTGCGCTGGGCGGTGTGCCCGGCCTGGTGGCGTTCCGGGCGGTGAACACCCTGGACGCGATGGTGGGTCATAAATCGCCCCGCTACCGTCGGTTCGGCTGGGCATCGGCCCGGCTCGACGACGTGGCCGGCTGGCCCGGGGCCCGGCTGACCGCCGCCCTCACGGTGCTCGCGGGCCCCGACCGGCGCGGCGCGCTGAACGCCTGGCGGGCCGACGGCGGCGCGCACCCGAGCCCCAACGCGGGCCCGGTGGAGGCGTCGTTCGCGGGCGCGCTGGGAGTCCGGCTGGGCGGCACGCTGGCGTACGGCGGGCGGGTGGAGCACCGTCCGGTGCTCAACGGTGCGGCGCGCCCGGTGGGCGTGCCCGACATCGAGCGGGCGGTCCGGCTCTCGCGCCGGGTGAGCGTGCTGGCGCTGGCGACGACGGTCGCGGGCCGGCTCGCGGTGGGCGCGGTCCGGGCGGCGCGGGCGCGCGGCCGGGCGGCGGGTAGGGCACGGCTCACGGCACAGCGATGCCCCGGCAGATGAGGAGGACCCGGTGACGGGACGGTTCGAGGTGTCCGGCGGCGCCATCGGCGGTGGCCTGCTGGTGGCCGGTACGACGTCCGACGCGGGCAAGAGCGTGGTCACGGCCGGCATCTGCCGGTGGCTGGTCCGCCAGGGCGTCCGGGTGGCGCCGTTCAAGGCGCAGAACATGTCGCTGAACTCGTTCGTGACGCGCGAGGGCGCGGAGATCGGGCGGGCGCAGGCGATGCAGGCGGCGGCCGCCCGGGTCGAGCCGACGGCGCTGATGAATCCGGTGCTGCTCAAGCCCGGCAGCGACCGCAGCAGCCAGGTGGTGCTGCTGGGCAAGCCGGTCGGCGAGCTGAGCGCCACGGGATACTTCGGCCACCCCGGGGCCCCGGCCGGCGGGCGGACGACCGACGGCGGGACGCCGGGCGGCGAGGGACCGTACGCGGGGCGGCGCGAAGCGCTGCTGGGCACGGTCACGGACTGCCTCCAGGAGCTGCGGCGCACCCATGACGCGGTGATCTGCGAGGGCGCGGGCAGCCCCGCTGAGATCAATCTGCGGCGGACCGACATCGTCAACATGGGCATCGCGCGCGCCGGCCGGCTGCCCGTCGTCGTGGTCGGGGACATCGACAGGGGCGGGGTGTTCGCCTCCTTCTTCGGCACCACGGCGCTGCTGTCGAAGGAGGACCAGGCGCTGATCGCCGGCTATGTCGTCAACAAGTTCCGCGGCGATGTGACGCTGCTGGAGCCGGGGTTGGAGATGCTGCGCGGCCTCACCGGCCGGCCGACGCTGGGCGTGCTGCCCTTCGCCCACGGGCTCGGCATCGACGAGGAGGACGGTCTGCGGGTCTCGCTGCGCGGCGCGGTCCGCGAGAGCGTGGTGGCGCCGCCGCACGGCGCCGACGTCCTGCGGGTCGCGGTCGCCGCGGTGCCGCTGATGTCCAACTTCACGGACGTGGACGCGCTGGCCGCCGAACCGGGCGTGGTGGTCCGCTTCGTGGACCGGGCCGAGGAGCTGGCCGACGCGGACCTGGTGGTGCTGCCCGGCACCCGGGGCACGGTCCGGGCACTTGCGTGGCTGCGCGAGCGAGGTCTGGCGGACGCGATCGCACGCCGGGCCGCCGAGGGCCGTCCGGTGCTGGGCATCTGCGGCGGGTTCCAGATGCTCGGTGAGCACATCGACGACGAGGTCGAGTCGCGGGCGGGCGCGGTGCCCGGCCTCGGGCTGCTGCCCGTCCGGGTGCGCTTCGCCGTGGAGAAGACGCTGGCACGCCCGGTCGGGCAGGCGCTGGGCGAGCCCGTGGAGGGGTACGAGATCCACCACGGGGTGGCCGAAGTCAACGGCGGGCAGACGTTCATCTCCGATGGCCGAGGGCAGAGTCTGGACGGGTGCCGGGTCGGCTCGGTGTGGGGCACCCACTGGCACGGCTCGCTGGAGAGCGACGCGTTCCGGCGGGCCTTTCTGCGGCAGGTCGCGGCGGACGCGGGCCGGGCCTTCGTGCCGGCCCCGGACACCAGCTTCGGCACGTTGCGCGAGGAGCAGCTGGACCGGCTCGGCGATCTGATCGAGGAGCACGCGGACACCGACGCGCTGCTGCGGCTGATCGAGGAGGGGGTGCCGCAGGGGCTGCCGTTCGTCCCTCCGGGCGCGCCGTGAGGAGCCGGCGGACAAGGACGTACCACCCCCGTGGAAGCGGGGGCCACAGCGCCATGGCGGCCGGGGCCGCGGTGGCAGATCACGTGCGCGGGCGTATTGCGCCCGCAGGAGGCATCAACGCATGACCACGACCCCCAACTATCCCTTCACCGCGGTAGTCGGCATGGACGATCTCCGGCTGGCGCTGCTGCTGAACGCGGTCAGCCCCGCGGTCGGCGGTGTGCTGGTGCGTGGCGAGAAGGGCACCGCCAAGAGCACGGCGGTGCGCGCCCTGTCGTCGCTGATGCCGCCCGTGGACGTGATCACCGGCTGCCGCTTCTCCTGCGCCCCGGTCTCACCGGACCCGGCCTGCCCGGACGGGCCGCACGAGACGGGTGCGGGTGAGGACCGGCCGACGCGGATGGTCGAACTGCCCGTCGGCGCCTCGGAGGACCGGCTGGTGGGCGCGCTGGACATCGAACGGGCGCTGTCGGAGGGCGTCAAGGCTTTCGAGCCCGGACTGCTGGCCGACGCGCACCGCGGCGTGCTCTACGTCGACGAGGTCAACCTGCTCCACGACCACCTCGTGGACCTGCTGCTGGACGCGGCGGCGATGGGCGCCTCTTACGTGGAGCGCGAGGGCGTCTCGGTACGGCACGCGGCGCGCTTCCTGCTCGTGGGCACCATGAACCCCGAAGAGGGCGAGCTGCGGCCGCAGTTGCTGGACCGCTTCGGCCTGACCGTCGAGGTCGCGGCCTCCCGTGAGCCGGAGCGGCGCGTCGAGGTCGTCCGGCGCCGGCTGGCGTACGACGCGGACCCGGCGGGCTTCGCGGCGCGCTGGGCGGACGAGGAGGACGAGCTGCGCCTGCGCATCACGGCGGCACGGGAGTTGCTGCCCGCCGTGACACTCGGGGACGCGGCGCTCCGGCAGATCGCCGCGACCTGCGCCGCGTTCGAGGTGGACGGGATGCGCGCGGACATCGTGATGGCGCGCACCGCGACCGCGCTGGCGGCCTGGGCGGGGCGGACCGACGTACTGGCCGAGGACGTCCGGCAGGCCGCGCTCCTGGCGCTGCCGCACCGCCGGCGCCGTAACCCCTTCGACGCGCCGGGCCTGGACGAGGACAAACTGGACGAGACGCTGGAGGAGTTCGGCGGGTCGGACGGCGACGACGACCCGGAGCCGGACGGTCCGGACGACGGGCCCGACGGCGGACCCGACGGCCCGGAGGGCGGCCCTGACGGCGGCCCGGACGGCCCCGGTGGGCAGCCGCCGCAGGACGGCGGGCCCGACGGCCGCGACGATCGGACGCCCCCCGCCGGCCCGGAGCCGGAGTCGGGCGCGGCGGACCCGGCCGACACCGGCGCCCCGGCCCCCGAGCAGTCCGCCGAACAGCCCCCCACTAGCCCCGGCGCGCAGCGCGCGGCGGTGGGGGCGGCCGAGCCGTTCACCACGCGGCGGCTGGACGTTCCCGGACTGGGCGAGGGCGCGGACGGCCGCAGGTCCCGGGCCCGTACCGCGCACGGCCGGACCACCGGCGCCCGGCGCCCGCAGGGGTCGTTGAGCAAGCTGCACCTGGCCGCGACCGTGCAGGCCGCGGCGCCGCACCAGCGTGCCCGCGGGCGCAGCGGGCGGGGCCTGGTGGTGCGCCGGGACGATCTGCGCGAGGCGGTGCGCGAGGGCCGGGAGGGCAATCTCGTGCTGTTCGTCGTGGACGCGTCCGGTTCGATGGCGGCCCGGCAGCGGATGAGCGCGGTCAAGGGCGCGGTCCTCTCGCTGCTGCTCGACGCCTACCAGCGCCGCGACAAGATCGGCATGATCACGTTCCGCGGGAAGGGCGCAGAGCTGGCGCTGCCGCCGACCTCCTCGGTGGAGGCGGGCGCGGCGCGGCTTGAGCAGCTGCCCACCGGCGGCCGTACGCCGCTGTCGGAGGGTCTGCTCAAGGCCCATGACGTGCTGCGGGTGGAGCGGATGCGGGACGCCTCGCGCCGGCCGCTGCTCGTGGTCGTCACGGACGGCCGCGCCACCGGTGGCGACCAGCCCTTGCCGCGGGCCACCCGCGCGGGCCGGCTGCTGGCCTCGGAGGGCGTCGCGTCGGTCGTCGTGGACTGCGAGTCGGGGCCGGTCCGGCTGGGGTTGGCGGGCGAGCTGGCCCGGGCACTCCAGGGCACCGCGGTCACCCTCGACGAGCTGCGCGCGGACAGCGTCTCGGCGCTCGTCCGCGAGGTGCAGGGAAGCCATGGCGGGCACGCCGCGCGGTCGGGCCCGGGCAGCCGCGGCCGGGCCGGTATGCAGGAAGTGACCGGCGGCAGGACCGCCCGCACCACTGATCACACTCAAGGATCCCGGAGGGTCGCGTAATGCCGCAGGGACAGCCGTCCGTCGTACCGAACGACGGACTCACCACCCGCCAGCGCCGCAATCGGCCACTGGTCTTCGTCCACACGGGCGTCGGCAAGGGCAAGTCCACCGCCGCCTTCGGTCTGGCGCTGCGCGCCTGGAACCAGGGCTGGCCGGTCGGGGTGTTCCAGTTCGTGAAGTCGGCGAAGTGGAAGGTCGGCGAGGAGCGCGCGCTGAAGGTGCTCGGCGCGACCGGCGAGGGCGGCAGCGTCGCCTGGCACAAGATGGGCGAGGGCTGGTCCTGGGTGCAGCGCGACATCGCCTCCAGCGAGGACGCGGCGCGCGAGGGCTGGGAGCAGGTCAAGCGGGACCTCGCCGCCGAGACCTACAAGCTGCTGGTGCTGGACGAGTTCGCCTACCCGATGCACTGGGGCTGGATCGACACCGAGGAGGTCGTGTCGGTGCTGCGCGACCGCCCGGGTACGCAGCACGTCGTCATCACGGGCCGCAACGCCCCTCAGCCCCTGGTGGACTTCGCCGATCTGGTGACGGACATGTCCAAGGTCAAGCACCCGATGGACGAGGGCCAGAAGGGCCAGCGGGGCATCGAATGGTGAGTGCGGCGTGAGCGCAGTGACGATCCCGCGGCTGGTCATCGCCGCGCCCGCCTCCGGGGCGGGCAAGACGACGGTGGCCACCGGCCTGATGGCGGCGTTCGCCGAGGCGGGCCTCGCGGTCTCCCCGCACAAGGTCGGCCCCGACTACATCGATCCCGGCTACCACTCCCTGGCCACCGGCCGTCCCGGCCGCAACCTGGACGCCTACCTCTGCGGGACCGGCCGGATCGCCCCGCTGTTCCTGCACGGCGCGGCGGGCGCGGACCTCGCGGTCGTCGAGGGCGTGATGGGCCTGTTCGACGGGGCGTCGGGCCAGGGTGAGCTGTCGTCGACGGCGCAGGTGGCGAAGGTGCTGCGGGCGCCGGTCGTGCTGGTCGTGGACGCGTCCTCGCAATCGCGGTCGGTGGCCGCGCTGGTGCACGGCTTCGCCTCCTGGGACCCGGAGGTCCGGCTGGCCGGGGTGATCCTCAACAAGGTCGGCTCGGACCGCCACGAGGAGCTGCTCCGCGAGGCGATGGACTCCTCCGGGGTGCCGGTGCTGGGCGCCCTGCGGCGTACCCAGCAGGCCCGTACCCCGTCGCGGCATCTGGGCCTGGTGCCGGTCGCCGAGCGCCGGACCGACGCGGTGGAGTCGGTGCGCGAACTCGCCGCGCGGGTACGCGAGGGCTGCGACCTCAAGGCGCTGCTGGCCCTGGCGCACGACGTGCCGGAGCTGACGGACGCCCCCTGGGATCCGGCCGTCGAGGTGACGCCCGTCGCCGGCGAACCGGCTGTGGCGGCTCCCCCGGCTCCCCCGGCTCCCCCGGCTCCCCCGGCTCCTGCGGCTCCCGCGGGCGCCGGAAAGCCGCTGATCGCCGTCGCGGGAGGCGCCGCCTTCACCTTCTCGTACGCGGAGCACGCCGAGCTGCTGGCCGCCGCGGGCGCCGAGGTGGCGCCCTTCGATCCACTGCACGACGAGCAACTGCCGCCCGGCACCCAGGGGTTGGTGATCGGCGGCGGCTTCCCCGAGGTCTACGCGCCGGACCTGTCGGCGAACGCGCCGCTGCGGGCGGCGGTGGCCGCGCTGGCCGCCTCCGGGGCCCCGGTGTCCGCCGAGTGCGCCGGGCTGCTCTATCTCTCTCGCTCCATAGACGGCAAGCCGATGTGCGGGGTGCTGCCCGCCGACGCCCGGATGACCGAGCGGCTCACCCTGGGCTACCGGGAGGCGGTGGCACTCCAGGACAACGCGCTGGCGACCGCCGGGACGCGGGTGCGCGGCCACGAGTTCCACCGCACGGCGCTGGAGCCGGGCGCCGGGGCGTCGCCCGCGTGGGGCCTGACCCACCCGGAGCGCCGGGTCGAGGGCTTCGTCAGCGGCGGCGTGCACGCCTCGTATCTGCATGTGCACTGGGCTGCCGAGCCCTCGCTGGCCGGCCGCCTGGTCGAGAGCGCCGCGCGGAGCACGCCGTCCGCCGTGCCGGGCGGTGCCGGGTGACCGGCGGCCGGGGCACCGGCGGTCCGGCCGCCGTCCTCGACCATCTCGTCTACGCCACCCCGGACCTGGACCGTACGGTCGCCGAGGTGGCGGAGCTGACCGGTGTGCGCCCGGCTCCGGGCGGCAGCCATCCGGGCCGGGGCACCCGCAATCACCTGCTGGGGCTGGGCGGTGGGGCCTACTTCGAGATCATCGGGCCGGATCCGGAGCAGCCCGCGCCGGACGGGCCGCGGTGGTTCGGCATCGATGCGCTGTCCGGACCGGAGCTGGTCACCTGGGCGGTCCGGGTCACCGACGTCGCGGCGTCCGTCGCCCGCGCGCGGGCCCACGGCTACGACCCCGGCGACGCGGTCGCGATGAGCCGCCGGGCCCCGGACGGCGGCCGGATCGCCTGGCAGTTGACGCCACCGGGCGCGGGCGGCGGCCGCACGCCGTTCCTGCTCGACTGGGGCGACACACCGCACCCTTCCGGCGCCGCCCTCCCCGAGCTGCCGCTGATCTCGCTCACCGCGAGCGACCCCGAGCCCGAAGCCCTCGCCGTACGGCTGGCGGCGCTCGGCGTCCGGTGGCCGGGGCTCCCGCTCGCCGCCGGGCCCGGCGGGCTCACCGCCGTCCTGGCAGGCCGGCAGGGGCCGGTGGCCTTCGGCCGAGGAGCCGTCGCGGTATGACGGACCGGGCGGAAAACGGGCCGCGCGACGGCACCGGTGAGGCACCGCGGACCGGCCAGGGAAGTGCCACAGGTCCGCCGGCGCCGGAGAGCGAAGTGTCACGGCCGCCCGCCGCGTCGCTGGTCGTCGGTGTCGGAGCGAGCCGGGGCGTGCCGGTGGCGGAGGTGCTGGAACTCATCGCGGCCGCCCTCGCGTCCGCGGGACGGCCGGCCGATGCGCTGACCGCGCTGGCGACGGTGACGGCCAAGGCCGCGGAGCCGGGGCTGGTCGGAGCGGCACGGCGGCTCGGGGTGCCCCTGCGAGCCTTCCCGGCACATGTTCTGGCGGCCGTGCGGGTGCCGGCGCCGTCCGCGGCCGTGGCGGCCGCCGTGGGGACTCCGAGCGTCGCCGAGGCCGCCGCACTGCTGGCCGCCGGGCCGGGGGCCGAACTGGTCACGGGCAAGCGGAAGTCGGCGCCGCAGGGCCGACCGGCGCGGGCGACCTGTGCGCTCGCCGTCGGGGCCGGAGCGATCACCTCGGTCCTTACCGACAGTACGCGGGGAGTGCCCGCCGCCCCCTTGCGCCCGGCGGATATCGTCATGACCTCCCCCCACGCCCCGCAGCGGCCGGCGTCCGCACCGCCGCGCACGACAGCGAAACCCCGGCTCCAAGGAGACGTTGTGACCACCCCTCCCGCTCTGCTCATCGCCGGTCACGGCACCCGGGACGCCAGCGGGGCCGAGGCCCTGCGTGCCCTGGTGCGGACGCTCGACGAGCGCCACCCCGACGTGCCCGTCGCCGGCGGCTTCTTCGGCTCCTCGCCGGCCCGGCCGCTGGGCGACGCGGTCGAGGAACTAGTCGAGCGGGGCGCTACCCGGATCGCCGCCGTACCCCTGCTGCTCGACCCGAGCGGACCGGTGCCCGACGCGCTTCCCGTCTCGCTGGCGCGGGCCGTGGAGGGCCACCCGGGTCTCGGCTACGCCTGCGGCGCCGAACTCGGGCCGCACCCCAAGCTGCTCGCGGTGCTGGAGCGGCGGCTGGACGAGGCGCTGGGCGGCAGCGCCCGCAGGCCCGAGGACCGGGCCCGTACGACGGTGCTGCTGGTGGGCCGGGGCGCCGCCGACCCGCACGCCAACGCCGAGGTGGCGCGGGCCGCGCGCCTGCTGTGGGAGGGCCGCGGCTTCGCCGGGGTGGAGACCGCGTTCGTCTCGCACGCGGCACCCGATGTGCCGGCCGGACTGGAGCGGTGCAACGTGCTGGCCGCCGCGGCCCCGGGGTTCGGCGGCCCGTCCCGCATCGTGGTGCTGCCCTACTTCCTGTTCCGCGGTGACCTGTTGGAGCGGCTGCGGATGCAGACCGAGGGCTGGGCCGCCGCGCACCCGCGCACCGAGGTGCTCGGCGCCGGCGTGATCGGTCCCGAGCCGGAACTGGCCGACGTCGTCATGGAGCGCTACCGCGAGACGGTGGCCGGCGATCCGCTGCTGCGGGACGGGGACCCCGCGTGCCCGGTGGCGGCGGAGGACGGCCGGGGGACGGCGTGCGCACCGGACCGGGCGGGCCCGGGAGTTCCGGCGACCGGGGAGCGGGGTGGCCATGTCAGCGCCGGCTGAGTCCGTGCGGCGGCAGGTGGCGCGGCCGTCCTCCCCGCCATCGCAGGAGCCCGATCTGCGCCACCACGGCGACGCCGAAGTGCGGGGCGCCGAGGGCGGACTGACCGACCTGGCGGTCAACGTCCGGGCCGGCACTCCCCCGGCCTGGCTCAAGGCCAGGATCGCAGCGTCGCTCGACGGTCTCGCCGCGTACCCGGACGGCCGGGCGGCGCGCCGGGCGGTCGCGGCGCGGCACGGCCTGCCCGTCGAACGGGTGCTGCTGACGTCGGGGGCCGCCGAGGCGTTCGTACTGATCGCCCGTGCGGTGGGAGCCCGCAGGCCGGTCGTGGTGCACCCGCAGTTCACCGAGCCGGAGGCGGCCCTGCGGGACGCCGGGCACACGGTGGAGCGGGTACTGCTCAGCGAGGACGACGGCTTCCGGCTGGCGGGCGCGGCGGTGCCCGACGACGCCGATCTGGTGGTCGTCGGCAACCCGACCAACCCGACCTCGGTGCTCCATCCCGCGGACGTCCTGGCCCGGTTGGCGCGTCCCGGCCGCACGCTGGTCGTGGACGAGGCGTTCATGGACGCGGTGCCCGGTGAACGGGCGTCGCTGGCCGGGCGCACGGACCTGCCGGGCCTGGTGGTGCTGCGCAGCCTCACCAAGACGTGGGGGCTCGCGGGGCTGCGCGTCGGCTATGTGCTGGCCGATCCCGACACCATCGCCGCCCTGGAGCGGGCCCAGCCGCTGTGGCCGGTCTCCAGCCCGGCGCTGGCCGCGGCCGAGGCGTGCTGCGAGCCCGCCGCGCTCGACGAGGCGGCCGCGGCGGCGGTCGGGATCGCCGCCGACCGGGACCATCTGCTGGCCAGGCTGGGCGAGTTCCCCGGGATACGAGCCGTCGGCCCGGCCGAAGGGTCGTTCGTGCTGATCCGGCTGCCGCGTGCGGCGGCGGTACGGGCCGGCCTGCGCGAGCGCGGCTTCGCGGCGCGCCGTGGCGACACCTTCCCGGGCCTCGGGCCGGACTGGCTCCGGCTCGCGGTCCGCGACCGGGCCACGACGGACCGCTTCGTGACGGCCCTCGCGGAGGTACTCGCCACCGGCCCGGCGGCCGGCCACGCCGGCTGACCGGGGGCCCGTCGGGTTCCCCGTGAACCACGCTTCTACGGGGACCCCGACGGGGTGAGGCGTACCGCGCGGGCCGTCACCGGCCACGCGCGGCACACCTCGGGCCGTACACCGCGCCCGGCGCCCCCACGGCACCGAGCGCGGTGTACGGGGCTGTCAGCCGCGGCCGCCCTGCGGCGCGGCGCTCCGGCGTCGGCGGACGAAGCCGAGCGATCCGGCACCCGCGGCGAGCAGCAGGGCCGCGCCGCCGACGAGGTAAGGCGTGGTGGAACTCCCGCCGGTCTCCGCGAGGTTCTGGGTGCTCGGCCGGGAGCCGGTCTGGGTGCTCGCCCCGGAGCCCTCGCCACCGCTGGTGCCGGTGCCGCCCGAGCCGTCCTCGGGCGGGGTGGGCCGCGGCGCGGTGCAGGTGGCCTCGGCGAGCGTGACCCGGCCGTTGACCTCGGCGACGTTCAGCTTCAGCGGGTTGACCGAGACCTTGAGGTCGAGGGCGGTGGCCGCGGCGGACCTGGACGTGACGCTCTTCTTCGACAGGTCCAGCCGCACCTCCCCCACGCCCGGCACCTTGACGTCGGTCGTGCCGCTCGAACTCAGCGTGACCTTCTTGCCCAGGACGCGCACCGTGCCCAGCACGTTCGACTCGGCCCGGGGCCGCTTCCCCGCCTCGCAGACGGCCTTGGAGGTGACCTGCTGGACCTCGATCAGGGAGAGCAGCGGAAGGCCGGGGACATGCACCTTCGCGTGCGCGACGTTGGCGTAGCCCTCGGTCCTGCGGCGGTCGGCGGTGGCCCGCGCGGTGGCGACGTCCGCCCGCAGCACGCTGAACGGCCTGCCGTTGTTGATGCCGTCCAGGTTGACGGTCAGCGCGGTCTTGTCCGCGGAGGCCGGCGCACGCACCTCGTTGAGCGTGGCCCGCAGCGGCACCTTGACCGTCTTGTTGAGCAGCCCGACGTCCAGGCCGGTGCGCAGCACGGCCGCGCCGGAGGTGCCGCCGCCACCGTGGTCACCGGTGGCGTGCGCCGGGACGGCGCCGAGCAGGACGGCGGGGCCGGCGGCGAAGGCGGTGGCGACGAAGGTCGCCGCGAGCCGGCGGCCGGGCCGGCGGGCCGGCAGCGGGACGGCGGGACCGGCCGCTCCGCCGCGTACGGGCACGCCGAAGAAGCTGGTGGGTCTGGTGGACACGTGTGTGGAACCCCCACAAGAGAAGTGGAGCCGCCGGCCGCGCCAATGGGGGACATCACGCGGGCCGACGACCTCGACCCGCACATCGTGGACGCACCGAGGGTGAACGGGCAGCCACGCGAGGTGAGTTCATCCCAATGGGTGGTTTCCGCGTCTGTATTCGAATTTCTGCGACGCAGCGCGCTTCCGGTGCCCCAGCCGTCCCACTTCACGGGTGACACACGGGGATCGGCTCCCCCCACACACACGAGGCCCTGACGCGGCCTCGCGGAGCCCCGACGTCCACCATCCGGAATCCGGTGCCTCGTACACGCATGCGGGAGCTAGGGTGCCGCCGTGTCAACCGAGCAGACGAACCAGAGCCCCGAACCGGCCGCGGAATCCGGCATACCGGAGCCGCCCGCGCCCACCGGCGACCTTCCCGCGTCCGACCGCGCGGCCCGCCGGGCGGTCACGGTCTTCCCCCTGCTGGTGCTCGCCGCCGGGGCGGTCGGCCTCCTGTGGCCCGCACACTTCACCGGCTGGGCGCCCGCCGTGCCGTGGATGCTCGGCGTGGTGATGTTCTCGATGGGCCTGACGCTTACCCCGCCCGACTTCGCGGCGGTCGCCAAGCGGCCGTGGGCGGTCGGGCTCGGCCTGGTCGCGCACTACGTGATCATGCCGGGTCTTGGCTGGCTGATCGCTACCGTGCTCGACCTGCCGCCGCAGCTCGCGGCCGGCGTGATCCTCGTCGGCTGCGCCCCGAGCGGTACGGCCTCGAACGTCGTGACCTACCTGGCGCGTGGCGATGTCGCCCTCTCGGTCTCGGTGGCCACGGTCTCCACGGTGCTCGCGCCGCTGATCACGCCCCCGCTGACACTGCTGCTCGCCGGGCAGTTCCTCGACGTGGACGCCGGGGTCATGGTCACCGACATCCTCAAGACGGTGCTGCTCCCGGTGATCGCGGGGCTGGTGGTGCGGGTGGTCGCCGGCCGCTGGGTCGACAAGGTGCTCGGCGCCCTGCCCTGGCTCTCCGCCGTCACCATCGCGGCCATCGTGCTGGCCGTGGTGTCCGGCAGCGCCGCGGCGATCAAGGACGCGGCGGCCCTGGTCATGCTCGCGGTGGTCCTGCACAACGGGCTGGGCCTCGCGCTCGGCTACGCGTCCGGCAAGCTGGCCCGGCTGGGCCGCCCGGCGAGCCGGGCGATGGCCTTCGAGGTCGGCATGCAGAACTCCGGGCTCGCGGCGTCCCTGGCCACCGCCCACTTCAGCCCGGCCGCGGCACTGCCCGCCGCGGTCTTCTCCGTCTGGCACAACGTCTCGGGCGCGGTGGTCGCCGCCTGGATGGCACGGTCCGCACGCCGGCAGGGCTAGGCCGCGTCCGGCACCGGTCCACACGGCCCGGCGCGGCACCGTCCGGGCTCTCGCGAGCCGGACAGGCGGCGTGGCGGGCTCCCGGCGGCCACCGGGCCCCCGAGTCACCCACATGGCCCCACAGGCCGGGAGAGCCGCGTACGGCCGCCCTCCCGGCCACGATCAGAACCCAGGGGCGGGCCTCAGCCGATCACCCGCCCGCGCAGCACCACCCGGCGCGGCGCCGCGAGCACCCGCACATCCGCGCGCGGATCGGCCTCGTAGACGACCAGGTCCGCCGGAGCGCCCTCGGTGAGGCCGGGACAGCCGAGCCAGTCCCTGGCGCCCCAGGTCGTCGCGGAGAGCGCGGCCACGGCGGGCAGCCCGGCCTTCCGCAGCTCCGCGACCTCCTCGGCGATCAGACCGTGCGCCAGTGAGCCGCCCGCGTCCGTGCCGGCGAAGATCGGCACGCCGGCGTCGTACGCGGCCCGCACGGTGTCGTAGCGGCGCGCGTGCAGTCGCCGCATGTGGTCCGCCCAGCGCGGGAACTTCGACTCCCCGCCGGCGGCGAGGCGTGGGAACGTCCCGATGTTGACGAGGGTCGGCACGATGGCGACACCGCGCTCCGCGAACAGCGGGATGGTGTCCTCGGTGAGGCCCGTGGCGTGCTCGACGCAGTCGATTCCGGCCTCGACGAGCGGCGCGAGGGAGTCCTCCGCGAAGCAGTGGGCGGTCACCCGGGCACCCAGCCGGTGTGCCTCGGCGATGGCCGCCTCGACGGCGCCGCGCGGCCAGCAGGACTCCAGATCGCCGGTCGAGCGGTCGATCCAGTCACCGACGAGCTTGACCCAGCCGTCGCCCCGCCTGGCCTCCTGGGCGACGTAGGCGACCAGGTCCTCGGACTCGATCTCGTGGGCGTAGTTGCGGATGTAGCGGCGGGTGCGCGCGATGTGGCGGCCGGCGCGGATGATCCGCGGCAGGTCCGCGCGGTCGTCGATCCAGCGGGTGTCCGAGGGTGACCCGGCGTCGCGGATCAGCAGGGTGCCGGCATCCCGGTCGGTGAGCGCCTGCTTCTCCGCGGTCCCGGCGTCGACCGGGCCGTGGGCGTCGAGACCGACATGGCAGTGCGCGTCGACCAGACCCGGAAGGACCCAGCCCTCGACGGTGGTGATGTCCCGTGTCCCGGTCGGCGGCTGGAACGTCACACGCCCGCCGACGACCCAGAGCTCGTCACGCACGTCGTCCGGGCCCGCCAGGACCCTCCCCTTGAGGTGCAGCGCCGCACCTTCGCTCATGGACGTCATAGCGGCACTTTAAGCGGCGTGCCACGGCGGATGCGCGGGCGGTCTCCGCTCGCGCTCGAAGGCATTTTTCCGCGCCCCATCACGGAAACGTGACTGCGCGTTACGCATTCCTTCGCGGGCGTTCTCGCCCATCATCTCGCACATCTTCTCGTGTGTCGCGCGGTGAGGCGCCCGCGTACGCTCGGTACACCTTCTACCGGCGAATTCCCAATTCCTCGGCAACACAGCTTTCCGTATTCTTCTGCCCGCTTTTCCGCTCCTCAAACGCCACGATTCTGCAAGCGGCAAGTACCGTAATTCGGACCCGTCTCATGGACGTTACGGACCTGTGACCGACTACACACCGTGTCCGTTTCGCCCCGAACTTCCTGGTCAAATCGGGACATCCCTCGGCTGGATCGCGCGCTCGGGCACCCCCGCGCGATACCATAAAACGATCCGTTCCGTAACCCCTCCTCGCGATGCAATTTCCTTTTTCACTGGGTAAATTTAATTTCTATGACCGCCGCACAAGCAGACCATGCAGGTGCCCGCAGCGATATCAGAGAATTGCCGGAGGGCTTCAAGCTCGACACCCCACGCGTAGAGGACGGGGCCGCGATCTGGCGTATCGCTCGCGACTCCAAGGCACTGGACCTGAACTCCTCGTACAGCTACCTCCTGTGGTGTCGCGACTTCGCCGCCACCTCCGTCGTCGCACGTGACGCGGAGGGCGAGCCGGCCGCCTTCGTCACCGGCTACATCCGCCCCGATCGCCCCGACACGCTCGTCGTCTGGCAGGTCGCCGTCGACGACGCGCACCGGGGCCAGGGGCTGGCCGCCGCACTCCTGGACGGGCTGACCGCCCGCGCCACACGTGAGCTGGGCATCCGCCTCGTAGAGACGACCATCACGCCCGACAACGCCGCGTCGAACCGTCTGTTCTCCTCGTTCGCCGAGCGCCACCAGGTGCCGTTGAAGCGCGAGGTGCTCTTCGACGCGGGGCTGTTCCCGGAGCAGGGCCACGAGCCGGAGGTCCTGCACCTCATCGGCCCGTTCGACCCTCCACCGGGTTCCGGGCGCTGACGGCCTCCGGGCCACGGCGCGGCCCCTGTGCCGCGTGCGCCACGCGGGTCCGGCACACCCCCTGAAATCGCCGTTCCCGCCCCAGCCACCAAGACTTCTCCCCCTTTCGCCACTCATCTCCCAGGAGCATGCTGTGACCATCTCCCAGCCCGATCTGAGCGTCTTCGAAACCGTTGAGTCCGAGGTGCGGAGCTACTGCCGCGGTTGGCCGACCGTGTTCGACCGTGCGCAGGGCAGCCGCATGTTCGACGAGGACGGCCACACCTACCTGGACTTCTTCGCCGGTGCCGGGTCACTGAACTACGGCCACAACAACCCGGTCCTCAAACGCGCGCTGATCGACTACATCGAGCGCGACGGCGTCACCCACGGCCTGGACATGTCCACCACGGCCAAGCGGGCGTTCCTGGAGTCCTTCCAGAACATCATCCTGCGGCCGCGTGACCTGCCCTACAAGGTCATGTTCCCCGGCCCGACGGGCACCAACGCCGTCGAGGCCGCGCTGAAGCTGGCGCGCAAGGTCAAGGGCCGCGAGTCGATCGTGTCCTTCACCAACGCCTTCCACGGCATGTCGCTCGGCTCGCTGGCCGTCACCGGCAACGCCTTCAAGCGCGCCGGCGCCGGCATACCGCTGGTGCACGGCACCCCGATGCCGTTCGACAACTACCTCGACGGCGCCTACCCCGACTTCCTGTGGTTCGAGCGGCTGCTCGAGGACCAGGGTTCGGGCCTCAACACCCCCGCCGCGGTGATCGTCGAGACCGTCCAGGGCGAGGGCGGCATCAACGTCGCCCGCGTCGAGTGGCTGCGCGCCCTCGCCGACCTGTGCGAGCGCCGCGACATGCTGCTGATCGTCGACGACATCCAGATGGGCTGCGGCCGTACGGGTGCCTTCTTCTCCTTCGAGGAGGCGGGCATCGTGCCGGACATCGTCACCGTCTCGAAGTCCATCAGCGGCTACGGCCTGCCCCTCGCGCTCACGCTGTTCAAGCCTGAGCTGGACGTCTGGGAGCCGGGTGAGCACAACGGCACCTTCCGCGGCAACAACCCCGCGTTCGTCACCGCCGCCGCCGCGCTGGACACCTACTGGGCCGACGGCCAGATGGAGAAGCAGACTCTCGCCCGCGGTGAGATCGTGGAAGCCCACCTGAAGGCCATCGTCGAGGAGCACCCGGAAGCCATCGCCGAGTACCGCGGCCGCGGCCTGGTGTGGGGCCTGGAGTGCATCGAGAAGAGCCTCGCCAACAAAATCGCCAAGCGCGCCTACGAGCTGGGTCTGCTCATCGAGACCTCCGGCCCGGAGAGCGAGGTCGTCAAGCTGCTCCCCGCACTGACGACCACCCCCGAGGAGCTGGACGAGGGTCTTCGTACCCTCGCCCGCGCGGTCCGCGACTGCGCCTGAACAGCCCAGAGCTCCTTACCGTTTCACAGAAAGGCACCGACTCACCGTGATCGTCCGATCCTTCAAGGACATCGAAGGCACCGACCGCCACGTCAAGGCCGCGTCCGGCACGTGGGAGAGCAAGCGCATCGTGCTCGCCAAGGAGCGCGTCGGCTTCTCGCTGCACGAGACCACGCTGTACGCCGGAACCGAGACGTCGATGTGGTACGCGAATCACATCGAGGCCGTACTGTGCGTAGAGGGCGAGGCCGAGCTCACGAACGACGAGACCGGCGAGAAGCACTGGATCGCGCCCGGCACGATGTACCTGCTCAACGGCCACGAGAAGCACACGATGCGGCCCAAGACGGACTTCCGCTGCGTCTGTGTGTTCAACCCTCCGGTGACCGGCCGCGAGGACCACGACGAGAACGGTGTCTACCCGTTGCTCACCGAACCTGAGACGGTCTGAGGCGTATCCCGCCTGCCCCGTCCGGCAGCTGAGGAAGGCACGCACACGAGCAGGTAGCCAAGAGCACTTCGAGAGGAGAGGAAGGCAACACCATGACCACCGCACCCGAGCGCACCGCCGACCTGTACCCGACCCGCGGATCCACTGAGGTGATCACTCCGCGAAGGGACCCGGTGGTGTGGTCGCAGCCCGGAACGGCCGGACCTTTCGAGCCGTCCGAGCTGAGCGACTTCGAACGCGACGGCTTTTTCGCCATCGGGGAACTGCTTACGGCGGAAGAAGTCGCGGTGTACCGCGCCGAGCTGGACCGACTCGTCCTGGATCCGACGATGCGCGCCGACCCGCGCTCGATCGTCGAGCCGAAGTCCCAGGACGTACGGACCGTCTTCGAGGTGCACAAGATCAGTGAGGTGTTCGCCAAGCTGGTCGCCGACCCGCGTGTGGTCGGCCGCGCCCGGCAGATCCTCGGATCGGACGTCTACGTCCACCAGTCGCGGATCAACGTGAAGCCCGGCTTCGGTGCCTCGGGCTTCTACTGGCACTCGGACTTCGAGACCTGGCACGCAGAGGACGGTCTGCCGAACATGCGGACCGTGTCGGTCTCGATCGCGCTGACCGAGAACTACGACACCAACGGCGGCCTGATGATCATGCCGGGCTCCCACGAGCACTTCGTGGGCTGCGCGGGTGAGACGCCGAAGGACAACTACAAGAAGTCGCTGCAGATGCAGGACGCGGGCATCCCGTCGGACGAGGTGCTGACGAAGATGGCCGACAAGCACGGCATCCGGCTGTTCACCGGCAAGGCGGGCTCGGCGACGTGGTTCGACTGCAACGCCCTGCACGGCTCCGGTGACAACATCACGCCGTACCCGCGCAGCAACGTCTTCATCGTCTTCAACAGCGTGGAGAACGCCGCGGTGGACCCGTTCGCGGCTCCGATCCGGCGCCCGGACTACATCGGCGCCCGCGACTTCACGCCGGTGAAGTAGCGGATCTCTCCGGGCCTGCGGTCTCCTCCCGCGGTTCACCGGCACGCACGGGTGGCGCGGCCGCCGCACAGCATCGACTGTGCGGCGGCCGCGCTGCGTTACGGGGCGTGCCGGGCCCCGCTGGGCTGCGAGGCTCGCGACGCTAGCCTGACCTGCGGTTTCATGGTGGCGACGAGGAGCGAGGAGAGCGCATGGCTGTCGACCGGCTGCCCGGGGTGGTGCTGACGGACCATCTGCTGGAGGTGCCGCTGGACCACGCCGATCCGGACGGGGAGCACCTGACGGTCTACGGACGCGAGGTGGTGGCCGCGGGCCGCGAGCGGGACGCACTGCCCTGGCTGGTCTATCTCCAGGGCGGGCCGGGCTGTCCCGCACCGCGCCCGCTGGGCCGGGACTCCTGGCTGTCCCGGGCACTTGAGGACCACCGCGTGCTGCTGCTGGACCAGCGCGGCACGGGGCGGTCGACGCCGGCCAACCGGCAGACCCTGCCACTGCGCGGGGGCCCGGCCGAACAGGCCGCTTACCTGGCGCACTTCCGCGCGGACGCCATCGTGCGGGACGCCGAGTTGTTCCGGCGCCGGCTGGTGGCGGACGGTGCGCCGTGGAGCGTCCTGGGCCAGAGTTTCGGCGGGTTCTGCACCGTCGCGTACCTCTCCCGGGCGCCGGAGGGTCTGCGTGCGGCGTACGTCACCGGCGGGCTGCCCGGGATCGACGCGAGCGCGGAGGACGTCTACCGGGCTGCCTATCCGAGGGTCGCGCGCAAGAACGCCGACCACTACGCCCGTTATCCGCAGGACGTGGCGGCGGCGAAGCGGATCGCGGCGCACCTGCGGGAGCGGACGGTACGGCTGCCGGGCGGGGGGCTGCTGACGGCCGAGGCGTTCCAGGCGCTCGGCCTGATGCTGGGCAGCGGCACGGGCTCGCACACGCTGCACCACCTCGTCACCGAGGCCTGGGTGACAGGACCCGGCGGCTCCGAGCTCGCCGACGCGTTCCTGCACGCCGTGCAGGGCCATCTCTCGCATGCCACCACCCCGCTGTTCGCGGTGCTGCACGAGACGATCTACGGGCAGCGCTCGGTCGACCCGGGCCCCACCGGCTGGGCGGCACAGCGCGTCCGCCCCGACTTCCCGGAGTTCGATGTGGACGCGGCGCTGGCCGGCGACGGGCCGCTGCACTTCACCGGCGAGATGATGTATCCGTGGCTGTTCGACAGCGACCCCGCGCTGGTTCCGCTGAAGGAGACCGCGCAGGCGCTCGCGGAGCGGACCGACTGGCCGGACCTGTATGACGCCGGGCGGCTGGCCGCCAACACGGTGCCGGCCGCCGCGGCCGTCTACTTCGACGACATGTACGTCGACACCGCGCAGGCGCTGCGGACCGCGGAACGCATCCGGGGCCTGCGGGTGTGGGTGACCAACGAGTGGGAGCACGACGGCCTTCGGGTGAGCGACGGCGCGGTGCTCGACCGGCTGATCCGGACCGTGCGCGGCGAGGTGTGAACGGCGGGCGGGGTGTCGATGGCACCCCGCCGCGGCCGTTTCGGGATCAGGCCGGCAGGGCCGGGTAGTCGAGGTAGCCGGTGTCGTCACCGCCGTAGAAGGCGGCGCGGTCGGGCGAGTTGAAGGGCCCGCCGAGCGCCAGCCGCCGGGGCAGGTCGGGATTGGCGAGGAACTGCCGCCCGAAGGCCAGCAGGTCGGCGGTGCCGTCCTCGATGAGCGCCAGGTCCTCGGGTCCCGCGGGGCGCCCGTCGCCCGCCGGGTTGAGGACGAAGGTGCCGGTGAAGTGCTTGCGCAGCCGGCCGAGCAGCTCGTGGTCGGGGACGTCGCAGACGTGCAGGTAGGCCAGGCCGAACGGCTCCACCGCCTGGAGCAGAGCCGTGTAGAGGGGCTCGGGGGCGGGCTCGGCGATGTCGTTGAAGGGGTTGCCTGGCGAGAGCCGCAGGCCGGTGCGGTAGGCCCCGACGGCGTCGGCCACCGCCCGCGTCACCTCCACCGCGAAGCGGATCCGGCCCTCGGTCGTGCCGCCCCACGCGTCGGTGCGCAAGTTGCTGTTGGGGGCCAGGAACTGGTGGAGGAGATAGCCGTTGGCGCCGTGGATCTCCACGCCGTCGAAGCCCGCCTCGATGGCGTTGCGCGCGGCTTCCGCGAAGTCGGCGACGGTCGCCCGGATCTCGCTGTCCGTCAGCTCGTGCGGGGTGACGCAGTCCTTCATGCCGTCCTCGGTGAAGACCTGGCTGCCGGCGGCCACCGGGGACGGCGCCACCGGTATCAGGCCGTCCGGCAGCACGTCCGGGTGGCCGATCCGGCCGCCGTGCCACAGCTGCGCGAAGATCCGTCCGCCCGCTTCGTGCACGGCGTCGGTCACCCGGCGCCAGCCGGCGACCTGCTCCGCGGTGTGCAGCCCGGGGGTGAAGGGGTAGCCCTGGCCGACGACGGAGGGCTGGGTGGCTTCGGTGACGATGAGGCCGGCGGTGGCGCGCTGGGCGTAGTACGTGACCATCGAGTCGGTCGGTACGCCACCGCCCTGCGTGGCGCGGTTGCGGGTCATCGGCGCCATCACGATGCGGTTGGCGAGCGGGGTGCCGGCGAGGTCGACGGGGTCGAAGGCGGTGGTCACTGAGGGCCTTTCCGTTGCTGGGCCACGGGACCTCAACCCGGGGGCGAGTTGAGGTGTTGACCATGGTTTCAGCAGCCGAAACGGCCCCGGCATTCCCCTCGGCAGCCTGACCTCTAGGCCAGCAGCGCCAGCAGCCGGTCCACGTCGTCGGTGGAGTTGTAGAGGTGGAAGGCCGCGCGCAGCAGCCCGCCGCGCACCGAGATCCGCACGCCGGCCTCGGTCAGCCGGCTCTCCGCGTCCGCGATCCCGGGGGTGGAGACGATCGCCGAGCCGGGGGCCGGGCGAGGGGTGAGTCCGCGGGCGGCCAGTCCGGCGCGGTAGTGGTCGGCGAGCGCGGTGTTGTGGGCGTGGACGGTGGCGACGCCCAGCTCCTCGATGAGGGCGAGGGACTGCTCGGCACCGACGTAGGAGTAGTGGGCGTGCGGTTCGTCGTAGCGTCGGGCGGTGGCGGCCGGCGCTACGACGGGTCCGTAACTGGAGGCGCCGGTGTCCTCACCGGCCACCCAGCCGGCGTGCAGCGCGGCGGGCCATGCCTCCTCTTCCCGGTCCGGACCGCCGAACGCCATGAAGGTGGTGCCGCGCGGGCACAGCAGCCACTTGAAGGCCCCGCAGACGACGAAGTCGAAGTCGGCGGCGCGCAGCGGCAGCCAGCCGGCTGCCTGGGTGATGTCGAGGTAGGTACGTGCGCCGTGGGCCCTGGCGGCGGTCCGCACCGCCTCCAGGTCGGCGATCCTGCCGTCCAGCGACTGCACGGCGCTGAACGCCACCAGGGCCGTGCCGGGGCGTACCGCCTCGGCGAGGTCGGCGAGCGGAACGCTGCGCAGCTTGATGCCGGGGCGTGCGGCGAGCGGGTTGACCAGGGAGCTGAAGTCACCTTCGGGCACCAGCACTTCGGAGCCGGCGGGGAGCGTGGCGGCGACGAACGCGGACTGCACCGCGACCGAGCTGCCGATGGCGACGCGGTCCGGGGAGGTGTCGAGGAGCCTGCCGAAGGCGGCCCGGGAGGCCGCGGCGGGGGCGAAGTAGTCGCGGCCCATGGTGCCGTAGGAGGCGGATTCGTCGAGGGCCGCGCGCAGGGCGGCTGCGCTACGGGCCGGAAGCAGTCCGCTGGACGCGGAGTTCAGGTAGATCGTCTCGGGCGCGAATTCGGCCCCGCCTAGTGGCTTTCGTCGCTGCATGCCCCCACTGTGCGGGGCGATCCGCGCCACGTCCATGCCGTTTGTGCCGATCCGGTCCGCGAGCGGCACTCGTCCGCGCTGGTGGCGGTGCGTGCGGGCGGGCCGCACGACCAGCGCGGAGCATCACTTCCCGGGCACGGCGCAGCCGTCGTCCGCGCAGACCTCGGCGTCGCCTGCCGGCAGGAGCTGGACGACGCCGTCGGCGTGGGCGCGCTCCAGCGCCTGGCGGAAGACCTCGGCGGGCTGTCCGCCGGAGATGCCGTACCGGCGGTCGATGACGAAGAACGGCACGCCGGTGGCGCCCAGCTCCGCCGCCTCGCGCTCGTCGGCGCGGACGGCGTCGGCGTAGGCGTCCGGGTCGGCCAGCACCCGTGCGACCTCGTCGGCGGGCAGTCCCGCGCCGACGGCGATCCCGGCGAGAACGGCGGGGTCGCCCAGCGGCCGGGCCTCGGCGAAGTTGGCGCGGTAGAAGGCGTCCAGCAGGGTGTCCTGGACGCCGTGCGCCCGGCCGAGGTGCAGCAGGCGGTGCAGGTCGAAGGTGTTGCCGTGGATCCGGTCGGAGCGGTAGTCCAGCCCCTCCTCGGCCGCCGCACCGGCGACCCGGGCCTCCATGGCCTCGGCCTGCTCGCGGGTGACGCCGTACTTCCGGGCCAGCATGTCCAGCACGGGGATGTCGTCGGCGGCCGGGGCGTTCGGGTCGAGTTCGAAGGAGCGGTGGACGACCTCGACGTCGTCGCGGTGGGCGAAGGCGGCGAGCCCGGACGCGAAGCGGGCCTTGCCGATGTAGCACCAGGGGCAGGCGATGTCGGACCAGATTTCGACGCGCATGGAGTGGCTGACTTTCCTTCTGTCGCGGGTGGGCACCAGGAGGAACAGGCGGGAGCGGCGCGCTATTCCGGGGCTCGGTCCCGGCCTGACCGCCGGGGGCCGCACGCGCGGTCGGCGGCTGCGTCGCGGTCCCCGCCCAAAGGCGTCACCGCGAGGGACAGTGTCAGCGTGAGGTGGGTCGCGTCGGGGGCGGGGCGGTGGCGCGGGTCCGGCCGCCAGCCGTGGCCGGTGTAGAAAGCGCGGGCGCGCCGGTTGTGCCAGACGACGTCCAGGGCGGCACGGGAGAAGCCTGCGGTGCGCCAGGCGTGCAGGCAGGCGGTGTGCAGGGCGCGGCCGACGCCCGTCCTCCAGTGGTCGGGGTCGACCTGGAGCTGGTGCAGCGTGACGGCTTCGGGGGCTCCCGGTCCGGCGGGGCGCCCGTAGGAGGCGGCGCCGAGGACCGTGCCGTGCCGCACGGCGCAGAGCGTGTCCTCGCGCTCCAGGGCGCGTGCCCAGACCGCCTGGCAGCGGGTGTGCTCGGCGGGCAGGTCGAAGGGCACGCCGGGCGCCCGGCCGCGGTGGTACGCGGCGCGGGCGCGACTGTGCAGGGTGGCGATCGCCTCCAGGTCCGCGGTGTGCGCCGCGCGGACCTGGAGGGCGGGTCCCCCGCTGTCGGGGCGCAAGGCGCCGTTGGCCCTACGCGCCTTCGGCACGGCCGTCGACGCGGCGCGGCAGCCCGAGCGGGTTGTCCTCCCGCAGCTCGGGCGGGAGCAGTGCGGGCGGGGAGTCCTGGTAGGCGACCGGCCGCAGCCAGCGTTCGATGGCGGTGCCGCCGACGGAGGTGGAGGTGGAGGTGGTGGCCGGGTAGGGCCCGCCGTGGTGCTGGGCGGGGGCGACCGCGACGCCGGTCGGCCAGCCGTTGACGACGACGCGGCCGGCGAGCGGGGTGAGAGCGGCCAGCAGCCGGGCGCCGCGTCCCTCGCCGTCGGTGCCGGCGCCCTCCTCGTCGCCGAGTTGCAGGGTCGCGGTGAGGTTGCCGGGGAGCCGGCCGAGGACCGCGCCGATCTCGGACTCGTCGGCGTAGCGGGCGAGGACGGTGACCGGGCCGAAGCACTCCTCCAGGAGGAGGTCGTGCGGGCCCTCGGCAGCGAGGCGGGTGGCCGGCACGGCGAGGAAGCCCGCGCTGACACTGTGCTCACCGCCCGCGCCGGGGGTCACCGGTGCCTGGACATCGGGGAGTTCGGCGCGGGCCCGGACGCCGTCCACGAACGCGTCACGCATCCGGTGGTCCAGCAGGACGCCTGCCTCGCTGTCGCTGACCGCGGCGGTCAGCGACTTCAGCAGCCGGTCGCCGGCCTCCCCCTCGGGGGCGAGGACCAGGCCGGGCTTGACGCAGAACTGTCCGACGCCGAGGGTCACCGAGCCGGCCAGACCGGCGCCGATCTCCTCGGCGCGTTCGGCGGCGGCGGCCTCGGTGATCACGACGGGGTTGAGGCTGCCGAGTTCGCCGTGGAAGGGGATGGGCCGGGGGCGGGCCGCGGCCGCGTCGTAGAGGGCCCGGCCGCCGCGTACCGAGCCGGTGAAGCCGGCGGCGGTGACGAGTGGGTGGCGTACCAGGTCGACGCCGGCCTGGAAGCCGTGCACCAGGCTCACCACGCCCTCGGGCAGGCCGACGTCGGCGGCGGCCCGGCGCAGCAGCGCGACGCACAGCTCGGAGGTGGCGGGGTGGTCGGGGTGGGCCTTGACCACCACCGGGCAGCCGGCCGCCAGGGCGCTGGCGGTGTCGCCGCCGGGCACCGAGAAGGCGAGCGGGAAGTTGCTGGCGGAGTAGACCGCGACGACGCCCAGCGGGATCTTGTAGCGGCGCAGGTCGGGCCGCGGCGGGGCGAGGGCGGGGTCGGCGTGGTCGATCAGTACGTCGAGGAACGCGCCCTCGGCGACGATGTCTGCGAAGGCGCGCAACTGGTAGGTGGTCCGGCCGAGTTCTCCGGTGAGGCGGCCGGGGCCGAGTGCCGTCTCGGCGTCGGCGGCCTCGATGACCCGGTCGCCGGCCTCCTCCAGCACCTCGGCCGCGCGGCGCAGATAGGCCGCGCGCACTTCCCGGTCGGCGAGCGAGGCGCGGGCGGCGTGCGCCGCACTCACGGCGGCATCCACCTCGGCCGCTGTCGCCTCCACCGCAACCTGCTCGCGCTGCTTCCCGCTTCGGGGGTCGACGCTCCAGACTGGTGCTGCTGCCGCTGCTGCCACCGTGCATTCCTTCCGGATGAAGTCTTGCCGCACACCCGACCGTGTTCGGTATGCTGAACACTGTCTCGGATGGTGAATCTCTGGGACTCTATGGGTGTCCGAACAGAGGGGTCAAGGGCGATGTCAGCTGCCGATACCGGTGGAGCGCAGGTCAAGTCCGCGGTGCGTACCGTGGAGCTGCTGGAGTACTTCGCGGGCCGCCCCGGTATGCACAGCCTGGCCTCCGTCCAGGAAGCCGTCGGCTACCCCAAGTCCAGTCTCTACATGCTGCTGCGGACCCTCGTCGACCTGGGCTGGGTCGAGACGGACGCCACCGGCACGCGCTACGGCATCGGTGTCCGCGCCCTGCTGGTCGGCACGTCGTACATCGACGGCGACGAGGTGGTGGCCGCCGCCCGGCCCACCCTGGACCGGCTCTCCGACGACACCACCGAGACCATCCACCTCGCGCGGTTGGACGGCGTCAACGTCGTCTACCTCGCCACCCGCCAGTCGCAGCACTACCTGCGCCCCTTCACCCGCGTCGGCCGCCGGCTGCCGGCGCACTCCACGTCGCTGGGCAAGGCGCTGCTCGCCACCTACACGGACGACCAGGTGCGCGCGCTGCTGCCGCCGACCCTCGCGCCGCTGACCGAGCACACCATCACCGACCGCGAGAAGCTGATCGAGGAGCTGCACGCGGTGCGCGAGCAGGGCTACGCCGTGGACCGCGAGGAGAACACGCTGGGCCTGCGCTGCTTCGGCATCGCGATCCCCTACCGCACGCCGGCGCGGGACGCGATCAGCTGCTCGGTGCCGGTGGCCCGGCTGACCCCGGCCCACGAGCAGATGATCAAGGACACGCTCTTCGACGCACGGGACCGCCTGACGCTGGCCACCCGCCGGCTGTGAAGTGATGGGCCGGCCGGCCGCGGGCACCGCGGGCCGGCATTACCGGGCACCTCACGGGGTGACCGCGTCCACCTTGCCGCCACCGCCACGGAGCGTCACCCTCCCGCCGGGTCGGGCCGGTCACCCGTTCACCTCAAAGGGTCCCGCCGCGAGGCGCCCGCAGGAAACACCCTCTGGCCTGCACCTTTCCTGACGGACTCGGCGTCATGGCGCCCGCGGGGCCGTGATCTGACAGCACGTCAGCAGGCTCTCTCGACGCCGGACCGCTTATCTCGGAACCAGGAAGCGCGGGATTCCCCTCAGGCGCAGTGGTGTGCCACGTCCGTGCTTCGTGGAGGTTCGTGTCATGCGTTCCACTCGACTTCTCACCGGTGCCGGGCTGTCCCTGGCCGCGCTCGGCCTGTCCGCCACCGCGGCGTACGCCGGCGACTTCGGTGTGATCGAGGTGTCACCCAACCCGGCCCGGCCCGGCTCCACGATCTCCCTGGCCGTCACGGGCTGCGGGAACAGCCGTTCCGCGACCGTCGACACCAGCACTCTGGGCACGGGCACCATCAAGCTCGCCCAGGGGGCCGCCCGGGGCTCGCTGGTCGGCGAGCTGACGATCCGGCATGGCACCTGGCCCGGCAACTACGGCATCAGCGGCGCCTGCGCCGGCGGCAAGGAGATCACCGGCACCGTGCACGTCGGCCGGGGGAGCGTTGCCACCTCCCCACCCGAGGACAAGGTGAAGACCGGTGCCGGTGCCACGGTCCCCGGCACCGTCCACGTCGGCCGGGGCAGCGCTCCCACCGGCGCCCCCAAGGGCAAGGTCGAGACCGGTGTCGGCTCCACCAGCGGGAAGAGCAACACCACCGAAATCGCCGCGGGCGCGGCCGTGCTGCTGGCCGCGGTCGCGGGTGGCGCCTGGGCATCGCGCCGTCGTCGCTCGGGAGACCGGATCTGATCGGGGCCGGCCGCGGCCGGTGACCCACGAGCCGCCCGCCTCCCCGGGGCACCCGCCGTGCTCGGGAGGCCGGGGCAGGAGCCATCCACCGCTTCCCGGGAGGGGTGCGCACCGCCATGGGAACCAGCAGCCGCGCGCGGGGGGACAGGACCGTCATAGCCATCGGCACGCTGCTCGCGCTGGGCACCGGGATCTGGCTCGTCGCCCATGGCGCCGAGACCACCGCCCCGCCGCAGCCGTCCGCCGCCCAGGGGTTCTCCGCGGCGTCATCGGGAGCCGGGCCGCCCGCGGGCCCGGCGGCCCGTCCGCTGCCGGTTTCCGGGCCGGTGCGCGTCACGGTGCCGTCGGTCGGCATCGACGCACCGCTGACAGGGCTGGGGCTGGCCGCGAACGGGAGCCTGGCCGCACCGCCGGAGAAGGACACGAACCTGGCCGGCTGGTACGCGGCCGGCACCGCGCCCGGCGCCCGGGGCACCGCTCTGATCGCGGGTCATGTCGACAACCACGCGGGGCCGGCCGTCTTCTACCGCCTCGGCTCCGTGCAGAAGAACCACACCATCGAGATCCGCCGCGAGGACGGCCGGACGGCGCTCTTCACGGTCGACGCCGTTGAGGTCTATCAGGGCGACGACTTCCCGGACGACAAGGTCTACGGCCCGGCCGCCCGGCCCGAACTCCGCCTGATCACCTGCGGGGGCGGCTTCGACGAGGCCACCCAGGAGTACCTGGGCAATGTCGTCGTCTTCGCCCATCTCACCGGCAGCAAGGGTCCGTGACACGCACACCTCGCCGTCGCGGCCCGTCGCCAACTTCCTCCGATATCCGGGGTGTTCAGTCTCCGATGCCCGACGCCGTGGTCCGCAGGGCGTGCCGCACGGCCGCCAGGTCGCCGTCGCTCGCGAGCCCCCCGTGGTAGAGCCGCAGCGCGTTCGCGCCCAGTGAGACGGCGTGTGCCGCGTCGGCGGCGAGGGTGCCCGGGCTGCCGCCCATGCCGGTGACGACGGTGAGGTTGGCGGCGACGGTGGCGGTGGCCGGGCGGCCGGCGAACGGCCCGAGTGCGTCGGCGCGGGCCGCGTCGTCACCGGTGCACGGCACGACCACCCCGTCGGCGTGCGCGAGGACATCCGCCGGATCCACCCCGGCGTTGGCGCCGCAGCGATGCGCGGCCGGGTCGGCGTGCAACAGCACCCGGAACTCCCCCGCCGCGGCCTCCCGTACGGCGCGTACGGCAGCGCGTTGCAGGGACCGAGCCGCCCGGTCCCGCCAGGTGCGCACCACGCCGGCGAGGTCCCTTCCGAGCAGTTCCTCGATCCGGTCCCGCTCCGCCGCCCGCTCCCCCGAGGGCGCCGCCGCCGGCCGGCCTCCCGCGCCCTCCCGGCCCGCCCAGAGCGGCTCCAGCGCCCGCCGCACCCCCGCCCGCACCTCGGCCGCGGGGATCCCCGACGCGGTGTATCCGTCCGAGCAGACCGAGCAGAAGCACAGGGACATCAGGTACTGCCCGGCGCCGGAGAGCGGCACCCCGCCGATCTTGTCGTGGGCGTGCAGATGGGCCAGTCCGTACCAGCCGCAGGACTCCAGCTCGGTGCCCCGGGCGCCGGGGCGTACCGCCGCCTCCGCGGCGAGGTCCACGAGATACTCGCGCACCTCGCCGCGGGCGATGCACGGTGCCCACGGGTAGGCGTCGCCGTAGGCGTTGCGGACGACGGCGGACGGATGCTCGTCGCCCAGACGGGAGTTGTGCGCCAGCACCACCCAGGTGTGCACCTCAAGACCCGCCTCGGTCAGCGACTGCAGGGCCGCACCGAAGGGGTCCGCGCCCGGCACCCAGTCCTGGGTGTACGGCCGCAGCGTGCGCCCCGCCCAGCGCCTGGCGTCCGGAGGGTAGAGGACGGCGGCGTGCCGGGCGGTGACGATGCGGTGGCGAGGGTGGCGCGGGGTCAGGGCGCGGGTGGAGTGGTAGGCGGAGGCCAGCGTGACCTGCTGGATTCCGAGGTCGGCGAGGCGGGCGGCGGCGTCCGGGTCACCGACGACGTCCCAGGGGTAGAGGAAGGCGGCGGTGTGCATCAGGCACCGTTCTCCGGAGCGTCAGCGGCCAGGGCCAGGCCGCGCTCGATCAGTTCGGCGAGCTCCTTGACATGCGCCGGGGCCGGTTCTGTGAGCGGCGGCCGGACCTCCCCGACGTCAAGGCCGCGCAACCGCACCCCGGCCTTGACCAGGGAAACGGCGTAACCGCGGCCCCGGTTGCGCAGGTCGACCAGCGGCCGGTAGAAGCCGTCGAGCAGCCGGGCCACCGTCGCGTCGTCACCGGCGTTCAGGGCCCGGTGGAAGGCCAGGGCGATCTCGGGAGCGAAGGCGAACACGGCGGAGGAGTAGAGCCGCACCCCCAGGCCCAGATAGGCGGGGCCGGTGAGTTCGGCGGTGGGCAGCCCGTTGAAGTAGAGGAAGCTCTCGTCGGCGGCCTCGGTGCGCACGGCGCTGATGATGCGCTGCAACAGGTCGAGGTCGCCCAGGCCGTCCTTGAGTCCGATGATGCCCGGGGTCCTGGCCAGTCGGACGACGGTTTCGGGTGTGAAGACGGCGTTGTCGCGCTGGTAGACGATGACGGGAAGCGGGGTGGCCTCGGCGAGTGCGGTGTAGTGCCGCAGCAGCCCCTCCTGTTCCGCGACGACGAGATAGGGCGGCATGGCCAGCAGGCCGTCGGCGCCGGCTTCGTGGGCGATGCGGGCGAAGCGTTCGGCGAGCGCGGTGCCGTAGCCCGCTCCGGCGACGACCGGGACGCGGCCCGCCGCCTCCTCGACCGCGGCGGCGACACAGTCACCGAACTCCTCGGGGGTGAGCGCGTGGAACTCCCCGGTGCCGCAGCAGGCGAAGACGGCGGCCGCGCCCGCGTCGATGCCGCCGCGCACATGCGCCCGAAAGACCTCCAGGTCCAGGGCGCCGTCCGGCGCGTACGCGGTCACGGGGAAGAACAGCAGTCCGTCGAGGCGGTCGGCGAGCGGCGGGGCTGAGGTCACGGGCTCTCCCTGGCACGCATGTGCATGCTTCTGATCAGTGTCCATATTTCTGAACTTGACCACGCTAGAACAGCCCTCCCGTGCGGGTCAAGGGCGCGAATTCCCGGGCGCGTCAAGCCGATTCGACCCTTCCACCGGCCTCCTTGACCGCCTGCGGGCCGATCCTTAGCGTGTCCACACATCTGAATGCTGTCCACGCATCCAGCGTCACAGCGCAGCCGGAGGAGTCCCCGCACATGACCGCACCCCGCACCGTTCTGCTCACCGGCGCCGCCGGTGGGCTCGGCACCCTGATGCGCGAGCTGCTGCCGCCCCACGGCTACCGCCTGCGGCTCTTCGATCAGCGGCCCATCGACGGCGAACCGGACGCGATCACCGCCGATCTGGCCGACAAGGAGGCGCTGCGCGAGGCCGTACGCGGCGTCGACGCGATCATCCACCTCGCGGGGATCTCCCTGGAAGCCCCGTTCGAGCAGATCCTGCGGGCCAACATCGAAGGCACCTACCAGCTCTACGAGGCCGCCCGCGAAGAGGGCGTGCGCCGCGTCGTCTTCGCCTCCTCCAACCATGCCGTCGGCTTCACCCCCCGCCCGCCGGACGGCTCCGGCGCGATCTCCGTCGACACCCCCCGCCGCCCCGACACCTACTACGGCCTGTCCAAGGGGTTCGGCGAGGACCTCGCCTCGCTCTACTGGGACCTGCACGGCATCGAGACCGTCTCCCTGCGCATCGGCTCCTGCTTCCCCGTACCGACCTCTGTGCGCATGCTGTCGATCTGGCTGAGTCCCGCGGACGCCGCCCGGCTGCTGCACGCCGCACTGACCGCCGAGGGCGTCGGCCATACCGTCGCCTATGCCTCGTCGGCCAACACCCGCCTGTGGTGGGACCTCTCGGGCGCCCGCGCACTGGGCTACGCCCCGCAGGACGACTCCGAGCCCTACGCGGCCGAACTGATCGCCGCCCACGGCGAACTCGACGCCCACCACCCCGAGCACGCTCATCTCGGCGGCGCGTTCTGCACCGACCCGCCGCGCTGGCCGCACTGACCGGCGCACGGACCCGCTCCCTCCCACGGCCGATCCGCCACCGTACGGAACTCGCCACCGCCCCCTCGCGTCCTTGAGAGCGAAGCGGGGCGGACAAGCAGCGCGGAGACGCACGGCGAGGCCCCGCACCACTGTCACACCGCAGGAACGAGGAAACGCATCATGGGCATCGTCAGCTGGCTCGTACTGGGACTCATCGCCGGCGTCATCGCCAAGGTCCTGCTGCCGGGGCGCGACCCGGGCGGGCTCGTCGGGACGACCCTGATCGGGATCGCGGGCTCCTTCATCGGCGGCTGGCTCTCCACCCGCGTCCTGGACCGTCCTATACCGAAGGACTTCTACGACCCGTCGATGTGGGTGGCCGCCGTCGCCGGGGCCCTGGTCCTGCTGATCGCCTACCGCCTGCTCTTCGGCAACTCACGCGACCGCCGCTGAGCCCGGCGGACGCGGCGGGGAGCTGCGGGAGGCGCCCGGCGCCGGGCCGGGCAGCCAACCGGGTGCGGGTAATGGAACCGTAAAAGCCGGCCGGTCGTTACTGCTGGCATGACCGCTATGACTCCTGGCTCGAATCTCCCGCTCACCTCCGCGCGGGTCGCGGTGGACGTCACCGCCCCCGTGCGGCTGGATGTGTCGGGCCTGCTGCTCACGGCCGAGGGCAAGGTGCGCTCGGACGACGACTTCATCTTCTACAACCAGCCCAACGGCCCGGGCGTGACCCACTCCGCGGCCCCCGGCGGCGGCGACACCATCACGGTGGACACCGCAGCGGTACCCGACGGCATCGAGAAGGTCGTCGTCACCGCGAGCCTGGACGCCCCCGGCGCCACCTTCGCGGGCACCGAACCGACCGGCACGGTCCGCAACGCCGACGACGGCAGCGTCCTGGCCTCCTTCACCCCGCCGCAGCTCGGCACGGAGACCGCCCTGGTGCTCGTCGAGATCTACCGGCGCAACGGCGTCTGGAAGGTCCGCGCCGTCGGACAGGGCTACGCCAACGGCCTGGCCGGCATCGCGACCGACTTCGGCGTGAGCGTCGAGGAACCGGCCGCCCCGCAGGCGCCGACTCCCGCCGCCCCCCAGGCCGCCCCCCAGGCGCCTGCGGCACCTCCGACCGCCGCACCGGCCGCCCCTCCGCAGCCCGCCGCGCCCGCGGCGCCGGCTGCCGGCGCCGGCAAGATCAACCTCGACAAGGGCCGTGTCAGCCTCCAGAAGAACCAGACGGTCTCGCTGGTCAAGGGTGGTCAGCCGCTGCTCAGCTCGGTCCGCATGGGGCTCGGCTGGGAGCCCGCCTTCCGCGGCAAGAGCATCGACCTGGACGCCTCCGTCATCGCCTACGGCCCGGACCGCAAGAAGATCGACAACTGCTTCTTCGGCAAGCTGTCGATCCTCAACGGCGCGATCCAGCACTCCGGCGACAACCTCACCGGTGACGGTTCCGGCGACGACGAGGTCATCACCGTCCACCTCGGCGGCGTGCCCCCGCAGGTGACCGGTCTGGTGTTCACGGTGAACTCCTTCTCCGGCCAGAAGTTCTCGGACGTCGCCAAGGCGTACTGCCGCCTGGCCGACGCGCAGACCGGCGAGGAGCTGGTCCGCTTCGACCTCACCGGTGCCGAGCCGCGCACGGGCGTCATGATGGCCAAGCTCATCCGGCAGTTCTCCGGCGAGTGGGAGATGACGGCCATGGGCGAGTTCGTCGACTCCCGCACGGTGCGCGGCATGGTGAAGCCCGCGGCCAAGGCACTCTGACCCCACAGACCACCCCACGGACGACCCGTTCCGGCGCCCCGCCCCACCCGGCCCGCGTCACCGATGCGGCCGGGCGGGGCGCTCCCGCGCACGCCGTCGCCACCGCGAGTCGGGCCCGGACAACCGGATGAAGCGCCTCCGGGTGTCGCCCCGAAGCCCCACGAGGTGGCCGGAGAGCAACCCGCGCCCATCCCCCAACACCCCTCCTGCACACCACAGTTGATTGTCAGACCCGCCCCGTAGGGTGGGCGGTGGCAGCTACGGAACGGGGAGGAATCATGACAGGGGAGAAAGACTTCGGCCCACAGCAACTGGCGAACTGGCTCGGCATCGCACCACGCCACCTGCGCCGCGCGGAGACGCGCGGCCTGATCCCGCCGCCGGACGTGGCGGACGAGCGGTGGTCGTTATCCGTCGCCAGGACCCTCGTGGACCGCGTCGAGACGATCGTGGCCGCCGTGGACGACGAGCGCTATCCCGTGCACCAGGCACCCGCGGGGACCGCCCGGCGCCGGGTGTCCAAGCGGGACAGCTTCGGCCCCCACCAGCTGGCGAAAGAGCTGGGTCTGCAGCGCTGGCAGGCCGGCAGGGCGGAGCAGCGCGGGCTGATCCCACCGCCGGACGTGGACGGCACACGCTGGTCGCGCGAGGTGGTCGAGGCACTGCACGACCGGGTGCCGGAGATCTGCGAGGTCCTGGGGGACCACCCCGGGCTGGGTTCGATCGACGCGGCGACACGACTCGCCGCCCGCACCGGCCTCCTGGTCGAGCGGCCCGATGTCCGCACCCTGGCCGACCAGGGCCTGCTCCGCCCCGTCGGCGAGTTCCGGGGCCATCCCATGTACGGCCTGGACGGCCTCGACGGTCTCCCCGAGGAGCACATCGTCACGGTGGTGAGGCAACGCGAGGAATGGATCGCCCGGAGCCTCACGGCCAAGGAAGCGGCCGCGCTGCTGGGGTGGGCACCGGGCAGGTTCGAGGTCACCGCGGAACGCAGCGGGCTGTGCCCGGGCCCGCTGGACCGCTACGACCGAGCGCAGGTCGAACAGCTGCCGGCGGCGGACGGCGGGGCGTAGGGGAGGCAGGGCGTGACCGCCGGTCGTCGCAAGGCCGGGGCGGGCGACGGGGTGACCGGCGGGCCCTGGGGGGGGCGGCGCAGAGCGCGGCAACCGCTCCCCCATCCGCCTCAGCCCGATCCCGCGACCCGTGCCAGCCGCTCGTAGGACTCCAGCAGCGCCGCCCGGTCGTAGGAGCTGGTGGTGACCAGGACCTCGTCCGCCGCGGTGTGTTCGATCAGGGCGTCGAGGGCCTCGGCGACCTCCTGCTCGGTGCCGTAGAGGTGGCCCCGGAGAGCCTCCTCGTAGAACTCCCGCTCCCGCGCGGACACCGCCCCTTCGCCGGCGCCTCCCGCGTCGGCCGGCGGCAGCTCCTCCGCGGGCCGCAGCGGCGGGAAGGCCCCGTGCGTCCGGGAGTACGCCATCGACCGGGCCTCCGGGAGCAGCAGCCGCCGCGCCGCCTCGGTCGTGGCGGCGACGGCGACCGTCCCGGAGATCACCACATACGGCCGGTCCCACAGGTGCGAGGGACGAAACCGTGCGCGGTAGGACTCGATCGCGTCGAGCATCTTCGCCCGGCCGCGGAGGTCGCCGATGACCAGCGCGAGGCCGGCAGCCGCGGCGACCTGTGCGCCCGACCCCGTCGCCAGGACGAACGCCGGCACCCGCAGCCCCTCGGCGGGCCGGGCGTGCACCTGCGGATGGGTCGTCTGGGTACCCGTGAAGTAGCCGAGCAATTCCCTCAGTTGGGCACTGAAGTCCTCGGTGGCGTCCTTCTCCGTGCCCAGGGCCCGCCGGATGCCGCCGGTGAAGCCGACGGACCGGCCGAGCCCCATGTCGATCCGGCCGGGAAAGAGCGACTCCAGCACTCCGAACTGCTCGGCGACCACCAGCGGCCGGTGGTTGGGCAGCATCACCCCGCCCGTGCCGACCCGGATCGAGGACGTCGCGGAGGCCACCGCCGCCGCCAGCACGGTCGGCGCGGAGCCGGCGACCCCGGGCACGCTGTGGTGCTCGGAGACCCAGAACCGGTGGTAGCCGAGCCCTTCCGCCTGCCGTGCCAGATCCACGGTGTCGCGCAGCGCGGCCCCCTCCGGGTGACCCTCTCTGGTGCGGGAGCGGTCCAGGATCGAGAATGGTGTCGTCCGTATCGTCGAGCTCACCTCTGCTTCAACGTCCGCGCCCGCTCAAGATTCCGCGCCACCTCCATGGGCTCACGCCCGGCGGGCAAGGACCCCACGACCGGCAAGGGAGCGACCACTCCGGCCCCGCGCGGCACGCACTGCACGCACTGCCCATACACGGCACGTACGAGGAGCGTTCGATGACGCAGCAGCCGCACCCGGCAGGCGACGCCGGCCACCCCGAGCAGCCCGGCAGCCCGGACGGCGCCGCGGTGCCGGAACTCCCCGACCGCGTCGCGAAGATCTACGGCGACTTCGACCTGAGCACCGTCCCCGCGTTCGCCGGCGGGTTCATCAACTTCGGCTACTGGGCGCAGCCGCCCGGCGCCGACCGCCCGCTGACCGTGGCCGACCGGGTCCGCAGCGAGGAGGACCTCTACCGGCTGGTGCTGAGCGCCTTCGACCGGCCGGCGGGCCGTACGGCGCTGGAGGTGGGCTGCGGTCGCGGGCTGGGCTGTGCGCTGGCGCTGCGCGAATTCGGCCTCGGGTCGGTGATCGGCCTGGACGCCCACCCGGACCAGATCGCCCGCGCCCGGGAGGCCAACGCGACCCTGCTCACGAACGGCCCGGCACCCGCCGCCCCGGGCTCCCCTCCGGCCGCCTCCGGCGCCCTGACCTTCGTGCGCGGCGCGGCTGCCCGCATCCCGCTGCCCGACGCCTCCGTCGACTGCCTCTACTCCGTCGAGGCCGCGCAGCACTTCCGTGAGCTTGCCGGCTTCGCCCGGGAGGCGGCCCGGGTACTGCGCGCGGACGGCCGGCTGGCGCTGACCACCTTCTTCGCCCGCGGCCCGGAGGCCGCCCGCGCGCTGCCCGAACTGCTGCCCCCGTACGCCGACGGCCTGGACGTCCCCCATGTCATCGACGAGGCCGCCGCAACGCTGGCCGCTGCCGGCCTCCGCGACGTCCGGGTCCGGGCGATCGGCGACCGGGTCTGGGAGTCCTACGACCGCTACATGTCCCAGCAGCCGGCACTCCGCGACGAGTGGCCGCGCCGCTACCTGACGGCGTACGAGACCGGTCTGCTGGACTACTACGTCCTCACCGCCGAGGCGCCCGGCGGTGGTGGCCCCGCCGCTACCGCTGCCGGCGCTGCCGCTTCCACGGCCCGGTGATCGCCAGCATGATGCCGGGGTCCTGGATGTTGGCGAAGAGCGTACGCCCGTCCGGGGAGAAGACCGGCCCGGTGAACTCGCTGAACTCCGGCTCGTCGGCGGTCTTGATGTTGAGGTCGTTGCGCGCGAGCGGATAGGTGCGGCCGTCCTCGGTGGCGCCGAAGAGATGCTGCACGCCCTCGCCGTCCTCGGCGATGATCAGTCCGCCGTACGGCGAGACGGTGATGTTGTCGGGACCGTCGAGCGCACCGTCCTTCGCGGGGTCCTGATTGACACCGAGCAGCACCTTCAGCGTCAGCGTGCGCCGCCGCGGGTCGTAGAACCAGACCTGTCCGTCGTGCTGGACCGGGCTCTCCTCCCGGGCGAAGGAGGAGACGAGGTACGCGCCGCCGTCCGCCCACCACATGCCTTCCAGCTTGCGGGCGCGGGTGATGTCACCGTCCTCGAACTGCCGCCGCACCGACACCTCGCGGGCGTCGCGGTCGGGCACCTCGACCCAGTCGACGCCGTAGACGGTGCCGGTCTTCGTGGCACGCGAGAGGTCGTCGACGAACCGGCCGCCGGAGTCGTAGCACTTGGGGGCGGCCAGCACACCGGCGTCGTCGGCCAGCGTCCGCAGCTGCCCCCGGCCGTGCCGGAAGCCGTGCGGCGGGGTCCAGCGGTAGAGCAGGCCGTTGGGGGTGTCCGCGTCCTCGGTGAGGTAGAGGTGGCCGCGCTTGGGGTCGACGACCACCGCCTCGTGCGCGTAGCGTCCGAGCGCCTTGATGGGCTTGGGGTCGCGGCCGGCCCGGGTGTCGAGCGGGTCGACCTCGAAGACGTAGCCGTGGTCCTTGGTCATGCCCTTCTGGCCGGCCTTGTCCTCGTTCTCCTCGCAGGTGAGCCAGGTGCCCCAAGGGGTATGCCCGCCGGCGCAGTTGGTGGACGTACCGGCGATGCCGACCCGTTCACCGACGGGGGTGCCGTCCTTGGCGACCTCCACGACGGTGCAGCCGCCGGCCGCCGCCGGGTCGTAGACCAGGCCGTCGGCGAGCGGCACCGGGTGCGGCCAGTCGGCGCGCGGGCCCTTCAGCTCGTGGTTGTTGACGAGCAGGGTGGTGCCCCGGGGGCCTTCGAAGGCGCCGGTGCCGTCGTGGTTGGAGGGCGTGGACTCGCCGCTGTCGAGCGTGGTCACGCCGGTCCGCGTGATGATCCGGTACGAGAAGCCTGCGGGCAGCGCGAGGATGCCGTCCGGGTCCGCGATCAGCGGGCCGTAGCCGAGCGTGGTGCCGTCCGCCGTACCGTCGGCGTCACCGGTGGGCGCTTCGCCCGCGAGGGCCCCGGGGGCGGTGGCCAGCACGCCGACGCTGCCGGCCAGCGTCACCCCCGCGCCGGCGAGGGCGGAACGCTTGGCGAAGTCTCTCCGGGTGAGCGGCATTGTCATCTCCTGGATGGCCGGTTTCTTCTCCCCTGCGCCGCACACGTTCCCGCTCGCCTTCGAATTCCAGTTGAACGCGGCACGACATCCAGGAAGCAGTTGGCCCGCATGCAGCGGGCGGGGGCGGGCGCGAGCCCTTCGGCCCGCGCCCGCCCCCGCCCGTATCCCCGCCGCGCCGCAGGGCCACGGCTGCCCCGAGCCGGTGGCCCGGGAGCCGCGGAGAGAAGAGTTCAGTCCGCCTTCCGGGAGCGCGCCTTGAAGGCGGCCTTACGGGCCTCCTTGGCGGCCTTCTTGTCCGGGTGCAGCCGGCCCATGGCCTCCAGGACGTCGGCGGTGGCCGGGTGATCCACCCGCCAGGCGGTGTCGAAGAACCCGCTGTGCTGGTCGGTCAGGCTCCGGACCAGCTCGCGCAGCTCGTTCGCCGCGTCCTCCGTCGCGCTGTCCAGCTGCGCGGCGATGGTGTCCACGGTCAGCCAGAAGATCATTTCCTGGGACGGCTCGGGAATGCCGGATGCGGCACGCTCGGCCAGCCAGACCCTGGCCAGGCCACCCAGCTGCCGGTCGTCGAGGACCTCGCGGAGCGCGGGCTCGGCGTCCGGCGAGACCAGGGAGAGCGTCTGCTGGGCGGCGAGGCGGCGCAGCGGGGCACGCTCGTCGTCGCCGCGGGCGGCGGCGAGCAGGTCGCGGGCGGCGTCCGCGGGGGTGCGGGCGGCGAGCCACTGCTCGGACTCGGCCTGGGCGAGCGTCTCGGGGTATTCGGGCAGCGCTTCGAGGAGGACGTCCGCGCCCTTGTCCGTGAGGTCGCCGACGGCGGGGGCGTGGACACCGGCGTCCAGCATCCGCGCGCGGACCGCGTAGAGACCGAGCGGGGTGAGCCGGACCAGGCCGTAGCGGGAGACGTCGGCGTCGGCCGGCGGCTGGGCGCCGGGAGTCCCCTCCGGCCCCTGGGGAAGGACCGTCTCGCCGTCCTCGTCCAGCTCCTCGATGAGTGCCTCGTCGACGGGGGTGTAGGCGACGAGCCCGATCGGCTCCAGCACCCGGAACTGGTCGTCCAGGCGCATCATCGCCTCGGAGACCTCTTCGAGGATGTCGTCGGTGGGCTCCTCCATGTCGTCCGGGACGATCATGGACGCGGCGAGGGCGGGGAGCGGGACGTCCTGATCGGCGCCTTCGTTCACGGCCGTGAGCAGGTAGAGGTTGCCGAGGATGCCGTCCAGCATCTCGGCCTCCTCCTCCGGGTTCCAGTCGATCGCGTCCAGGTCCAGCTCGCCGCCCTCGGCGAGCTGGTCGGCGATGTCGGAGAGGTCGGGGGCGACCGCGTCGGCGAGCACGGTCTCCATGCCGCCGAGCCAGATGTCGAGGATGTCCTGCGGGCTGCCGGAGGTGAGCATGCCCAGCTCCTCACCGGGGCGGGCGGTGCCGACCGCGGCGTCGTCCGGGAGGTCGGCCTCCTCGGCGTCGTCCGCCGATTCCTCGATCTCCACCAGGCCGGTGTCCACCGCCAGCTGCCAGGCTTCGGCGGTGTATCCGGGGCCGTCCTCGTCGGCGCTCAGGCCGAGGTGCTCGGTGGCGGCCTCCAGCGACTCCTGGAGGATCTCGCCGCCGACGCCGACCGGTACGCCCCGCTCCGCCCAGCGGGCGAGCTTGGCGGCGCGGGCCATCAGCGGCGCACTCAGCGCGTCCCGGGCCAGTTCCGCGTCGGAGTGCAGCCGCACCGGCGGCAGGGTGGGGCGGTCTGCGGACATCTGGGGCTCAGCTCCTCGAACGGACTACGGCTCGTGCGACGCCCAAGCGTAGACGGAATTCTCCGTATCTCGGGCGGTTCACCCACCCGCCCGCGCCCGATCACCCGACGGACCTTGACAACTCCCGTGGCCACACAAGAGATTGACGCGCGTAGAGAGCGCCGGGCCGCTCCGCACGCACTGCCTGCCGGCCTGACGCCCGCATCCTCTTCCCCACCCCCGGAGGCCCTCATGTCGTCCCGCCGTTCGCTCCGCAGACCGGCCACGCTCAGTGCGGTGGCCTGCGCCGCCCTCGCCACCGGGCTGCTCACCGCGCCCCAGTCCGCCGTCGCCGCCGGTGCCCGGATCCACGACATCCAGGGCAGCACCCGCCTCTCCCCGCTCGCCGGGCAGCAGGTCAGCGGTGTGCCCGGCACGGTCACCGCGGTCCGGTCGTTCGGCTCCGCGCGCGGCTTCTGGGTGCAGGACCCGCATCCGGACGACGACGCCGCGACCAGCGAGGCGATCTTCGTCTTCACCGGCGGCCAGACGCCGAAGGTCGCCGTCGGTGACACGGTCACCGTCGCCGGCAAGGTCAGCGAGTACTACCCGGGCGGCAAGGACGCCGGCCTGCAGTCCGTCACCGAGATCACCGGCGCCACGTGGACAGTTGACTCCTCCGGCGCCGCACTGCCCGCCGCCTTCCGGCTGAACCCCGCCTCCATACCGGGCCGTTACGCGCCCCGCGCGGACGGCGAGAACATAGAGACGTTGCCGCTGCGCCCCCGTTCGTACGCGCTGGACCGCTACGAATCCCTGGAGGGCATGCGCGTCTCGGTCTCCGGGTCCCCGGTCGTCGGCGCGACCAACACCCATCACGAGCTGTGGGTCACCGCGGAGCCCCGCCACCACCGCACGGCCCGCGGCGGCGTCCTCTACGGCTCCTACAAGGACCCCAACCCCGGCCGGGTGAAAGTGGCCTCGCTGATCCCCTTCGCGCAGCGGCCCTTCCCGGTGGCCGATGTCGGCGACGAGCTGACGGGCACCACCGCGGGCCCGCTGGACTACGACAACTTCGGCGGGTACTCCCTCCAGGCCACCGAGTTGGGCACTCTCACCGATCACGGGCCGGCGCCCGAGAGCACCCGCAAGCAGACGGCCCGCGAGCTGGCGGTCGCCACCTACAACGTCGAGAACCTCGCGCCCACCACCCCGCAGGCCAAGTTCGACCGTCTCGCGGCGGCACTGGTGGACCACCTTGCCGCCCCCGACGTCGTGGCCCTGGAAGAGGTGCAGGACGACAGCGGCGCCACCGACAACGGCGTGGTGTCCGCGGGCGCCACCCTCAAGAAGCTCACCGACGCCATCAAGGCGGCGGGCGGCCCGGCGTACGAGTGGCGGCAGATCGACCCCGCGAACGACCAGGACGGCGGGCAGCCCGGCGGCAACATCCGGGTCGCCTTCCTCTTCAACCCCGAGCGGGTCTCCTTCACCGACATCGCCGGCGGCGACGCCACCACCCCGGTGAAGGTGGTCGACGACCACGGCAAGGCCGGCCTCTCCGCCTCACCGGGCCGGATCGCGCCGGCCGACCCGGCCTGGAAGGACAGCCGCAAGCCGCTCGTCGGCCAGTTCTCGCTCAAGGGCCGCCCCGGGAGCCGGGTGTTCGTGGTCGCCAACCACTTCAACTCCAAGGGCGGCGACCAGGGCCTGGACAGCCGCTTCCAGCCGCCGGCCCGCAGCTCGGAGACCCAGCGCATCGCGCAGGCCGGACTCGTCAACACCTTCGTCAAGGATCTGCTGGCCAAGGACCCCCGAGCCGATGTGGTGGTCGCCGGTGACCTCAACGACTACCAGTTCTCGCCCGCGCTGAAGACGCTGACGGGCGGCGGAGCCCTCACCGACCTCGTCGGCCGGCTGCCGCGATCCGAGCGCTACGGCTACGTCTACAACGGCAATTCGCAGGTCCTGGACCACATGCTCACCAGCCGTCATCTGGCCCGCGTCGACTACGACATCGTGCACATCAACGCCGAGTACGCGGACCAGGCCAGCGACCACGACCCGCAGGTACTGCGCATCCGGCCGTGACCGGGCCATCACTCTCCTGGCCCACCTCCGGATCGCCAACTCCCCCTGAGAGTGCGGTACTGGGCAGGTAAGCACATCGGCTCGGACAAGGGAGTCATCATGCCGAAGGGCCAGAACCGCAAGCCAGGCAAGGACCGCGCCGCCGAGCGGCGCAGTGACCGCGAGCGGAAGCCGCAGGGGTCCGAGGAGTCCGCCTCGGAGCGGACCCAGGACCTCAAGCCCCGGTCGCGCAAGGCCTGACCGGCGAGTGATGGGCCTGTGATGCCCGAGCGGCCGCCGCGCCCTGCTGGACGCGGCGGCCGCTCCGCGTCGTCCTCTCCTCGTCCCCGCAACGAGCGGGTAGTAGCACTGCTTCACGGATAAGCGAGCACAACTAAGTGGACGTGAAATGTGGGTCGGGAGCACACTCCCGGAATGGACACCGCAGCCCCGCCCATCGCGGCACCCGGCGCCCCACCACTCTTCGGGCGCACCGCAGTTGCCATGATCACGCCGTTCACCCCGGACGGAGCGCTGGACCCGGACGGAGCGCAGCGGCTCGCCACGTATCTCGTGGATGACGGCGGCTGCGACGGGTTGGTACTGAGCGGGACCACCGGGGAGTCCCCGACCACCTCTGACGCCGAGAAGGAAACGCTGCTCCGGGCCGTCGTGGAGGCCGTCGGCGACCGGGCGCGCATCACCGCCGGGGTCGGCACGAGCGACACCCGGCAAAGCGTGGCCCTCGCCCGCAGCGCCGAACGGGCGGGCGCCCACGGGCTGTTGGTGGTGACCCCGTACTACTCACGGCCCACCCAGGAGTCCGTCGCGCACCACCTGAGCACGGTGGCAGACGCCACCGGACTACCGGTGATGCTCTACGACATCCCCGCCCGCACCGGCCTCGCGCTGACCACGCAGACCCTGCTGCGCCTGTCCGACCACCCCCGCGTCGCGGCGGTCAAGGACTGTGGATACGACCTGCTGAAGTCGGCGAAGGTGCTGGCCGCCACCAACCTGGCCTACTACGCGGGATGCGACGAGCAGATCCTGCCGCTCCTCGCGATCGGCGGCACCGGCTGCGTCACCACCACCGGCAACGTCGCGGCCCGCGCGGTGCGCTCCGTGCAGGACGCCTATGACGCCGGAGCCACCGGTGAGGCCGCCCGGCGCCATCTGGGACTGGTGCCCCTCTTCGAAGCGGACACCAGCTCGGACGCTCCGGGCTCGGTCACCGTGAAGGCGCTGCTGAATCATCTGGAGCTGCCCGCGGGACCGGTCCGCGGGCCGCTCCTGGACGCCGGCCCGGAGCTCACCACCCGGTTGAAGGAGGCGCTGTGGACGACCCTGGGCCGGCCTGCGGCGGCGACTGCCGCTGCGGTCCCGGAGTAGCGGGGAACTGCGCCGGCGGCGGCCCGAACCCGCCCTGTCCCGGAGCGCCCTGCCCGTACGGCCCCGCAGCCTGCGGCCGGTCACCTTCCTCAAGGCCGGCGGCCGGCGGCTGCTCCTCGGGCAGCAAGTCCCGGACCAGCAGCGTCGCTCCGGCGACCGCCCCCGGCATCAGGAGCACCGCGACGAACGGGACGAGGAAGAGCAGCACGATCGGGGTGCCGAAGCCGACGGCGAGCGCCTTGCGGCCGCGCAGCATCCGGAGCCGCTCGCGGACGGGGATGTCCCGGCGCTGCATCGCCACCGACGTCAGCTCCACGGCGAGGAAGAAGCCGGAGACGCAGAAGCCGATCACGGGGATGACGGTCTGCCCGAGGAACGGCACGAACCCGAGGGCGAAGAGCAGGATCCCGAAGCCGAGGGCGCGCAGCAGCACATGGACGCTGTCGCGCAGGGCGATCCACACCTCCTGCCACAGCGGCCGGTCCGGGCTCGGCGGGCAGTACCCCTCGGACTCCTCGACCTTCTCCGACAGCGACTCGTAGAACGGATCGCCGATCAGCAGGGTGACGGCGGTGAAGGTGAGGACGGACAGCATCAGCCCGCCGGCGAACAGCAGCACCACGAACAGGCCGCGCAGCACGCCCTGCCAGGGCGAGCCCCAGTCGTCGGCGAACGGCGTTGCCCAGGCAGCGATGTCACCCGCCCAGATGGCCAGCGCGGTGAGCACCGCGGCGTAGAGGACCAGGGTGATCAGTGCGGGGATCAGCCCGAAGCCCCACCACCTGCCGTGTCCGGCGACCCACCGCTGTCCCTTGCCCAGATACCGCAGCCCCGCTGCAAGATCACGCATGGCCCCAAGCCTAGCGGCGCACGGCACGGCCGGTGACACGGCCATGCCAGGTTGCGGTGTCCCCTCACGGCTCACCGGTCAGCCTCGCCCAGCGCCCCTGGAGCCGGTCGAGTCTGGCCTGCATCAAGGCGGGCTCCGCGGCCGGACGGGGCACCGCGCGGGAAGCGGGCTCTTCGCCCACCTCCCGGCGGTGCCCGGCCACCACCCGCAGCCGGCCGCCACCGACCCGGGCGAACTCGGCGAAGCTCAGCTGCCCCCGCCCCACGGCGCAGCTTCCGCACGCGCCGGTCAGCGCCCGCCATCCGGTCCGGCCCCAGCCCGCATCGACGAAGACCTCCGGCGGCAGACCGCAGCCGCACGGGCCGACGCGCGCCACCCGCACCCGCTGGCGGGCGTAGCGCATGCCGCGCTCGAAGCGGATGTACGCGCCGAGCACCGTGACCTCCAGGAGCGTCGCCCGTCGGTGCGCGCCCGCACAGGTCATGGCGAGGGTGTCGGAGAGGGTGTGCAGGCAGTGGAAGCCGCAGTCGCAGCGCAGAGCGGGGCTGCGGTGCCGGCGGCCGTAGACGCACCGCGCCTCGTCCAGCACGCCGTACGGCAACGCGCCGCCGATCGACACCCCGGCGAAACCGATCCGGCCGTCGTCATGGGACACCACCGGGTGGGCGAGCTTGTACCCGCGCGGCGGCTCCGCCGGGCGCTCGTGCGGCAGCCGCAGCCTCCTCATGGGCCGGCCACCGCCCCGACGCCGAGCCGCAGCGCGGCGTCGACGGTGGCTCCGTCGTCAGCATCGGCGGCGTCCGCGGCCTCGGTGACCGCTGCCGGCGCCGTGTTCCGTTCCGGCGTGCCGGCTGCCCCGGCCTCGCGCGGCGGGCCGACCGCTTCCCGCTCCTCAGCGATGCCGACAGCGAGCGGTTTGCCCAGCCTCATGACGCCTCCCGGTACGGTGCGTTGGACTCCGTCCACGCCATGGTGGCCCACCGGCAGCACCCTTGGCACCAGCGCAAACCGGCCCCCGCTTCCGCGCCCCGGGCGCACTCCGGCCCGCGCCCGCGCACCTCGCGGCGCCGCTCACCGCACCGCTCACCGCACCGCTCACGGCAACGACAACGGCCCGGCGGGTCTCCCCACCGGGCCGTTCGCGCACCGCGCCCGCAACCGGTTCACAAGGCCGGCGCGAGCAGCGGTGACCGCTCAGTTGTGGCTGTGCAGGATCTCGTTGAGACCGCCCCAGACCGCCTTGTTCGGCCGGGCCTCGACGGCGCCGGTGGTCGAGTTGCGACGGAAGAGGATGTTGTCGGCGCCGGACAGCTCCAGCGCCTTGACGATCTGGCCGTCCGGCAGCGTCACGCGGGTGCCGGCGGTCACGTACAGGCCCGCCTCCACGACGCACTCGTCGCCCAGCGCGATGCCGATGCCCGACTCCGCGCCGAGCAGGCAGCGCTCACCGATCGAGATGATCTGCTTGCCGCCGCCGGACAGGGTGCCCATGGTGGAGGCGCCGCCGCCGACGTCGGAGCCGTCGCCGACCACGACGCCCGCGCTGATCCGGCCCTCGACCATGGAGGTGCCCAGCGTCCCGGCGTTGAAGTTGACGAAGCCCTCGTGCATGACGGTGGTGCCGGCGGCGAGGTGCGCGCCCAGCCGCACCCGGTCGGCGTCCGCGATGCGCACACCCGCGGGCGCGACGTAGTCGGTCATCCGCGGGAACTTGTCGACGCTGGTGACCTGAAGGTGCAGTCCCTCGGCGCGGGCGTTCAGGCGCACCTTCTCCAGCTCGTCGACGGCCACCGGACCGAGCGAGGTCCAGGCGACGTTCGACAGCAGGCCGAAGACGCCTTCGAGGTTCTGCCCGTGCGGCTTGACCAGCCGGTGGCTGAGCAGGTGGAGGCGCAGGTACGCGTCGTGCGCGTCCAGCGGCTTGTCGTCCAGGGAGGCGATGACCGTGCGGACGGCCACGACCTCCACGTCGCGGACCGGGTCCGGGCCGATCGCCTTCAGCGATGCGGCGCCCAGCAGCTCGGTGGCGCGCTCGTCGGTCAGCACCTCGGTGCCGGCGGGGCCAGGGCCCTCGGCCGTCACGGCGACCAGCTCGGGGGCCGGGAACCAGGTGTCGAGAACAGTGCCGTCGGACGTGACGGTGGCGAGCCCGGCGGCAACGGCGCCGGTCTGGAGACGGGAAGAAGCAGCATCGGTCATGTTCGAAACCTAACCGGAGGGTGCCCGCCGAGGCGAACCGGTCTCAGCGATCGGTCCGGGCGCGCGATCCCGCCGCGTCCGGCGAGCGGCCCCACAGCGCCCGCTCGTCCGCCCCCGCGCTCAGCCCATCACCCCGGCCAACCCGGCTCGTACCGTGTGGCGTTCGAAGGGCAGCCCGGTGAGCAGATGCTGCAACACCAGTCCGTCGACGAACGCGACGACGGCGCGTGCCGTCGGCAGATCTCCGATCCGCCGACCGAGCAGCCGCACCATCTCGTCCAGACACTCGGCGGCGACCGGCCGCACCGCTTCGTGCCGCAGCGCCGCCAGATACAGCTCGTACTCCAGCTCCATCCGCGCGCGGTCACCGCCCAGGGACTCCTCGACGAGCCGGGTGACCTCGTCCACGAGCGGCACCGCCGGGTCGATGCTGTCGACCCAGCGTGCGAAGTCGCCCAGGCAGGTGGCGTTGATCCGGCGCAGCGCGGCGACCAGCAGATCGTCCAGCGTCGCGAAGTGGTACGTCGTCGAGCCGAGCGGCACATCAGCGGCGGCCGCCACCCTGCGGTGGCTGAGCGCCGCGATCCCCCGCTCGCCCACGATGGCGATGGCCGCGTCCACGATCCGCTGCCGCCGGTCAGGGTCGTAACGCCGCGCCATCAGTGTGCCCCTCCAAGATTCAGCACCACGACGCCCGCGATGACCAGCCCCACCCCGAGGATCTTCAGCGCACTCGCGCTCTCCCCCAGGAACATTATGCCGATCGCCGCGATCACGGCCGTGCCGGCTCCGGACCAGATCGCGTACGCGGTACCGACGCTCATCGACTTGAGCGTCTGCGCCAGCAGCGCGAAGGCGATGAGATACCCCACCGCGGTCCCCAGCGAGGGCCACAGCTTGCTGAAGCCCTCGCTGTATTTCATCGCCGTGGTCGCCAGAATCTCGGACAGAATCGCGCCGGCCAGCGTCAAATAGACCATGCGTACTATCGTACACAACGTTGCGTACGGTCGTACATAACGCGAGAGTCGCCCCGTCAGTCCACCAACGTCCGCTTGGGCGTCAGCACGCAGAATTCGTTGCCCTCGGGGTCGGCGAGAACCACCCAGGAGACTTCGTCGCCCTGGCCGACATCCGCCCTGCGGGCGCCGAGGGCGATGATCCGCTCGACCTCCGCCGCCTGGTCGTCAGGGGCCAGGTCGAGGTGGAGACGGTTCTTGCCGGCCTTCTCCTCCGGTACGGGGAGGAAGACGATCCCCGGCAAGGCGCGCTCGTCGGCGCCGATGATGACTTCGTCGTCGGCCTCGAAGACCACGCGCCAGTCGAGGACCCGGGCCCAGAACGCGGCGAGCCCCTTGAGGTCGTGGGCGTCCACGGCGATCTGATACAGCGAAACGGCCATACCGCCAGTGTGCCTGGCGGGTATGGCCGTTTCGGCGCGGCCGGGGCGTGTCGCGAAGATGCCCCGGGCCGCGCTTCAGACGTTGAAGCCCAGCGCGCGCAGCTGCTCGCGGCCGTCGTCGGTGATCTTGTCCGGGCCCCACGGGGGCATCCAGACCCAGTTGATCTTCAGCTCGTTGACGATGCCGTCCGTGGCGGACTTCGCCTGGTCCTCGATGACGTCGGTCAGCGGGCAGGCCGCGGAGGTCAGCGTCATGTCGATGGTGGCGATGTTGGCGTCGTCGACGTGGATGCCGTAGATCAGCCCCAGGTTGACGACGTCGATGCCCAGCTCGGGGTCGACGACGTCGTAGAGCGCCTCGCGGACCTCTTCCTCCGAGGCCGGCTTGGTGGTCGTGATCGTATTCTCGGGGGTGTCGGTCATGCGGTCTTCGCCTCCTCGGAGAGAGCCTTGGCCGTGGCGTCCTTCCAGGCCATCCAGCTGAGCAGGGCGCACTTCACACGCGCCGGGTACTTCGAGACACCGGCGAACGCGACCGCGTCCTCCAGCACCTCTTCCATCGCGTCGTCCGGTTCGAGCTGGCCCTTGGACTGCATCAGCTCCAGGAATGTCTCCTGGATCTTCTGGGCGTCGCCGAGCGTCTTGCCCACCAGCAACTCGTTGAGCACCGATGCGCTGGCCTGGCTGATGGAGCAGCCCTGCCCCTCGTAGGACACATCCTCAATGGTCGCGCCGTCGAGCCGCACGCGCAGCGTGATCTCGTCACCGCAGGTGGGATTGACGTGGTGCACCTCGGCGTCGCCGTCCCGAAGACCGCGCCCGTGCGGGTGCTTGTAATGGTCCAGGATGACGTCCTGGTACATGGAATCCAGCTTCACGACTCAGTCAGTCCTCGTCCTCATCCGAAGAAGTTGCGGACGTGCTCCAGACCCTCGACCAGGGCATCGACCTCGCCGGGAGTGGAGTACAGATAGAACGACGCTCGGGTGGTCGCAGGAATTCCGAACCGCAGACAGACCGGCCGCGCGCAGTGGTGGCCGACCCGGACCGCGATGCCCTGCTCGTCGAGGACCTGGCCGACGTCGTGCGGGTGGATGTCGCCGAGCGTGAAGGAGATCGTCGCCCCGCGGTCCTCGGCCGAGCTGGGCCCGACGATACGCAGGTCGGGGACCTCCAGCAGCCGCTTGACGGCGTACTCGGTGATCGCGTGCTCATGCGCGGCGATCTTGTCCATGCCGATCGAGGCGAGGTAGTCCACGGCCGCGCCGAGGCCGACGGCCTGGGCGATCGGGGGCGTACCGGCCTCGAACTTGTGCGGCGCGGGCGCGTACGTCGAGGAGTGCATCGACACGGTCTCGATCATCTCGCCGCCACCGAGGAACGGCGGGAGGTCCTCCAGCAGCTCCTGGCGGCCCCACAGCACACCGATGCCGGTCGGGCCGCACATCTTGTGGCCGGTGAAGGCGACGAAGTCGGCCTGCAGCGCCTGGACGTCCAGCACCATGTGCGGGGCGGCCTGCGAGGCGTCGATGCAGACCAGCGCGCCGACCTCCTGCGCACGGCGGATGATCGTCTCGACCGGGTTGATCGTGCCCATGATGTTGGAGACCAGCGTGAAGGAGACGATCTTCGTCTTCTCGGTGATGATCTCGTCGATGTTGGACAGGTCGAGGCGGCCGTCGTCGGTGATGCCGAACCACTTCAGCTTCGCACCGGTGCGCTGCGAGAGCAGCTGCCACGGAACGATGTTGGAGTGGTGCTCCATCTCCGAGATGACGATCTCGGTCTCGTGGTCCACGCGGTAGGGCTCATCGGCCCAGCCGAGCATGTTGGCCACGAGGTTGAGCGACTCGGAGGCGTTCTTGGTGAAGATCACCTCATCGCGGCTCGGTGCGTTGATGAACGCGGCGACCTTGTCACGGGCGCCTTCGTACAGCGCCGTGGCCTCCTCCGCGAGCACGTGCACGCCGCGGTGGACGTTGGCGTTGTGCCGCTCGTAGTACTCGTTCAGCGCGTCGAGGACCTGGCGCGGCTTCTGCGAAGTCGCCGCGTTGTCCAGGTACACGACCTTCTTCCCGTCGTGGACCACACGATCCAGCAGGGGGAAGTCCTTACGGATCGCCTCTGTGTCGAGGAGGCCCGGCATCTGTGTCACGCGGTTGCCCCACCCTTCGTGTAGGCCTCGTAGCCCTCCGCCTCCAGCTTGTCGGCGAGCTCGGCGCCGCCGGACTCGGCGATGCGACCGTTCGCGAACACGTGGACGTAGTCGGGCTTGATGTAGCGCAGGATGCGCGTGTAGTGGGTGATCAGCAGGGTGCCGACCTCGCCGGACTCGCGGACGCGGTTGACGCCCTCGGAGACGGTGCGCAGCGCGTCGACGTCCAGGCCGGAGTCGGTCTCGTCGAGGATCGCGATCTTCGGCTTGAGCAGCTCGAGCTGGAGGATCTCGTGGCGCTTCTTCTCACCGCCGGAGAAGCCCTCGTTGACGTTGCGCTCGGCGAACGCCGGGTCCATCGAGAGGCGCTCCATGGCCTCCTTGACCTCCTTGACCCACAGCCGCAGCTTGGGGGCCTCACCGCGGATCGCCGTCGCCGACGTGCGCAGGAAGTTGGAGACGGAGACGCCGGGCACCTCGACCGGGTACTGCATGGCGAGGAAGACGCCGGCACGGGCGCGCTCGTCGACGGACATCTCCAGGACGTCCTCGCCGTCGAGGGTGACGGTGCCGCCGGTGATCGTGTACTTGGGGTGACCCGCGAGCGAGTAGGCGAGGGTCGACTTGCCGGAGCCGTTGGGGCCCATGATGGCGTGCGTCTCGCCCTGCTTCACGGTCAGGTCGACGCCCTTCAGGATCTCGCGGGGGCCGTTCTCGGCCTCGACGGAGACGTGCAGGTCGTGGATCTCAAGCGTTGCCATGGGGAACTCAGGACTCCTGGGTGACGGAGACGAGCACGTCGTCCCCTTCGATCTTTACGGGGTATACGGGGACGGGGCGCGTCGCGGGAAGGCCGGACGGTTTGCCGGTGCGCAGGTCGAAGCTCGATCCGTGCAGCCAGCACTCGATCGAGCAGTCCTCGACCTCGCCCTCCGAGAGGGAGACGTTCGCGTGCGAGCAGATGTCGTTGATCGCGAACACCTCGCCCTCGGTGCGGACCAGGGAGATCGGCGTGCCGTCGAGTTCCACCCTCTTGGGGGTGTCCTCCTCCAGCTCGCTGAGCGCCGCTGCGCGTACGTACGTCATGCGGCCGACGCTTCCAGCTCGGCCTCGATCTTGCTCATCAGACGCTCTTCGACGTCCGGGAGGCCGATCTGCTGCACCAGCTCGGCGAAGAAGCCGCGGACGACCAGCCGACGGGCCTCGTCGGCCGGGATGCCGCGAGCCATCAGGTAGAACAGCTGCTCGTCGTCGAAGCGGCCGGTCGCCGAGGCGTGGCCGGCGCCGACGATCTCGCCGGTCTCGATCTCCAGGTTGGGGACCGAGTCCACCCGCGCGCCGTCGGTGAGGACGAGGTTGCGGTTGAGCTCGTAGGTGTCGGTGCCGGTGGCCGCCGCTCGGATCAGGACGTCGCCGATCCAGACGGCGTGCGCGTCCTGGCCCTGCAGCGCGCCCTTGTAGACGACGTGCGAGCGGCAGTTGGTCGCCTCGTGGTCGACGAAGAGGCGGTGCTCCTGGTGCTGGCCCTCTTCGGTGAAGTACAGACCGTAGAACTCGGCCTCGCCGCCGGGGCCCGCGTAGGTGACGCGCGGGTGGAGACGGACGACGTCGCCGCCGAAGGTGACGACCACCGACTTGAAGCTCGCGTCCCGGCCGACCAGGGAGTTGTGCTGCCCGACGTGCACGGCCTTGTCGTCCCAGTCCTGCACGGAGACGACGGTCAGCTTGGCGCCGTCACCGAGGAGGTAGTCGACGTTGGCGGCGAGCACCGCGTCACCGGTGTGGTCGATCACGACGACCGCCTCGGCGAACGCGCCCAGCTCGATGACCTGGTGACCGAAGGCGGTGCCGCCCTCGCCGTGCACGCTGATCCGGATCGGCTCCGACAGCACGGTCTCCTTGGGGACCGTGACGACCGAGGCCTTCTCGAAGGAGCTGTACGCCTGCGCGGCGACGCGGTCCACGGGCTTGCCGGCCTTGCCGACGCGCGGGTCGGCACGGTCCACCAACTCGTGGGTGACGCCCTCCGGCGCGGTGATGTCGATCTTCAGATCGGCACCTCCCGCGACGGCGGTGCCGTCGTGCAGGCCCCGCAGACGCGCGAGGGGCGTGAAACGCCACTCCTCCTCGCGGCCGTGCGGCACGGGGAAGTCCGCCACGTCATAGGACGGCGGGGCGCTCATCCGAGTGGCGACGGTGGACTCCGCGGCCACCGCGATGGAGCCGGTGGTCGTGGAACCCGCCGGGATGTTCTGAGCCTCAGCCATGGCTGTCGTCGTGCTCGCTTTCTTAAAGAGGACGCTGCTGGTCGGAATTCGGTCGCCGCCCGGAGGGCCGGGTGTCAGCCGACCGAGCCTTCCATCTGCAGCTCGATCAGCCGGTTCAGCTCCAGCGCGTACTCCATGGGCAGCTCACGGGCGATCGGCTCGACAAAGCCGCGCACGATCATCGCCATGGCCTCGAACTCCGTCAGGCCGCGGGCCATCAGGTAGAAGAGCTGGTCCTCGCTGACCTTGGAGACGGTCGCCTCGTGGCCCATGGACACGTCGTCCTCGCGGACGTCGACGTACGGGTAGGTGTCCGACCGGGAGATGGTGTCCACCAGCAGGGCGTCGCAGAGGACGTTGGACTTGGAGCCCGCCGCGCCCTCGCCGATCTCGACCAGACCGCGGTAGGAGGTCCGGCCGCCGCCTCGCGCCACCGACTTGGAGACGATGTTGGAGGAGGTGTTCGGCGCCATGTGGACCATCTTGGAGCCGGCGTCCTGGTGCTGGCCCTCGCCCGCGAAGGCGATGGACAGGGTCTCGCCCTTGGCGTGCTCGCCCATGAGGTAGACCGCCGGGTACTTCATGGTCACCTTGGAGCCGAGGTTGCCGTCGACCCACTCCATGGTCGCGCCCTCGTAGGCGACGGCGCGCTTGGTGACCAGGTTGTAGACGTTGTTCGACCAGTTCTGGATGGTCGTGTAGCGGCAGCGGCCGCCCTTCTTGACGATGATCTCGACGACCGCGGAGTGCAGCGAGTCCGACTTGTAGATCGGCGCGGTGCAGCCCTCGACGTAGTGGACGTAGGCGTCCTCGTCGACGATGATCAGCGTCCGCTCGAACTGGCCCATGTTCTCGGTGTTGATCCGGAAGTAGGCCTGCAGCGGAATGTCGACGTGGACACCCGGGGGGACGTAGATGAACGACCCGCCGGACCACACCGCGGTGTTCAGCGACGCGAACTTGTTGTCGCCGACCGGGATGACCGTGCCGAAGTACTCCTGGAAGAGCTCCGGGTGCTCCTTCAGCGCGGTGTCGGTGTCCAGGAAGAGAACGCCCTGCTCCTCCAGGTCCTCACGGATCTGGTGGTAGACGACCTCGGACTCGTACTGCGCGGCGACACCGGCGACCAGGCGCTGCTTCTCCGCCTCGGGGATGCCGAGCTTGTCGTAGGTGTTCTTGATGTCCTCGGGCAGGTCCTCCCAGGAGGCGGCCTGCTGCTCGGTGGAGCGGACGAAGTACTTGATGTTGTCGAAGTCGATGCCCGACAGGTCCGAGCCCCAGTTGGGCATGGGCTTCTTGTCGAACAGCTTCAGACCCTTGAGGCGGAGCTTGAGCATCCACTCGGGCTCGTTCTTCTTGCCCGAGATGTCGCGGACGACGGCCTCGGAGAGCCCGCGCTTCGCGGAGGCGCCGGCCACGTCGGAGTCGGCCCAGCCGTATTCGTACTTGCCCAGACCCTCGAGCTCGGGGTGAGCAGTCTCCGTGGGGAGCGTCATGCGGGGTTCCTCCCGGCCGTGCTTGCAGATGCTTTGGTGGTCTTGGTGTTCTTCGGCGCAGTGGTGCTGTGAGCGGCCTTGCCGGCCTTCGGGATGAAGGTCGTGCACACCCCGTCGCCGTGGGCGATGGTGGCGAGTCGCTGTACGTGGGTCCCCAGCAGTCGGGAGAAGACCTCGGTCTCCGCCTCGCACAACTGCGGATACTGCTCGGCGACGTGGGCGACCGGGCAGTGGTGCTGGCAGAGCTGTTCACCGAGCTGGGAATTGGGCGCGCTGCGCGCCGTAGCAGCGTACCCGTCCGCGGTCAATGCCTCGGCCAGGGCCCTGGTGCGGGCCTCGGGCTCGGCGGTCTCGACCGCCTGGCGGTAGCCCTCGGCCTGCTCGGCGAGCCGGGCGCGCGCGAAGGCGGCGACCGCGGCCTCGCCCATCTCGCCGCCGCCCGCGCTCTGCGCGATCCAGCGCAGTGCGTCGGAGGCCAGCTGGTCGTAGGACTGGTCGAAGGCGTCCCGACCGCAGTCGGTGAGTGCGAAGGCCTTGGCCGGGCGACCGCGCGTGCGCGCTCCGTAGACCCGCTGCTCGCGGGGCTCCACGACGCCCTCCGCGGCCAGCGCGTCGAGGTGACGGCGGACGGCCGCCTGGGTCAGTTCCAGACGGAGGGCGAGCTCGGCCGCGGTGGACGGACCGTGGTCGAGAATGGAGCGGGCGACCCGGTTGCGGGTGCCCTGCTGCTCGTCGTGCGGCGACGGGGCGACGTGACCGGCCCGTGCGGCCTGCTCGGGCGCGGAGGCGGCCGGCCCGGTGGTCGTCTCGACCACGGGCCCTTCCTGATCCTCGCTCGCGTATTTCACAACGTCATTGTTGCGTAATTCCTCGGAGCGATACAACCCTCGTCCGGATCACGGACTGGTGGCCTCGATCACTTAGGGTGACCTAATTCGGGGCGCTCCCGGGTGCCCACGCACCCCTCTGACCTGCGCCCACACTCCAGGTCGGCGACAGATCGGCGCATCGGGAGCCGCGCGTCGAAACGCTGCGCAACGCGGCCGACGGGAGCACCGTGTTCATGGCCCCGGGCCCATGAACACGGGGATTCCGCGGCCCGAGCGCCCTTCCCCGAGCGTTCTCACCGAATCCATGGCGCCAAGCACCGCCATACGGCTACACGCGGCTCCCCGGTGCCGAGCGGTGAGCCCAGGCGGGAGATTCGCCCGGCACCACCCCGGCACGGTCACCCGAGCCCCCATGGACTCGCCGTCCGCCGCTCTTCGTAGACTTCCCGTCATGCGAACCGAGCCTGCCGTCGAGGTCGTCGGCCTGGTCAAGCGATACGGGGCCAAGACCGCCGTGGACGGGCTCGACCTGACCGTCGCACGCGGCACCGTCACCGCCGTACTCGGCCCCAACGGCGCCGGGAAGACCACCACCATCGAGACCTGCGAGGGCTACCGCCGCCCCGACGCCGGGCAGGTCCGCGTCCTGGGACTGGACCCGGTCGCGGACGCCGCGGCCCTGCGCCCCCGGATCGGCGTGATGCTCCAGTCCGGCGGCGTCTACCCCGGCGCCAGGGCCGACGAGATGCTGCGGCACACCGCCACTCTGCACGCCCACCCCCTCGATGTGGATCTCCTCATCGAGCGGCTTGGCCTGGACAGCTGCGGCCGTACGGCCTACCGGCGACTGTCCGGCGGCCAGCAGCAGCGGCTGGCGCTGGCGATGGCCGTCGTCGGCCGGCCCGAGCTGGTCTTCCTCGACGAGCCGACCTCGGGGCTCGACCCGCAGGCCAGACGCGCCACCTGGGACCTGGTGCGGGAGCTGCGGCAGGACGGCGTCAGCACGGTGCTGACCACCCACTTCATGGACGAGGCCGAGCAGCTCGCCGACGATGTCGCGATCTTCGACGGCGGCCGGGTCATCGCCCAGGGCGCCCCGGACGAGCTGTGCCGGGGCGGCGCGGAGAACACCCTGCGCTTCACCGGACGGCCCGGCCTCGACATCGCCTCGCTGCTCAAGGCGCTGCCCGCGGACAGCGCGGCCACCGAGCTGACCTCGGGCACCTACCGCGTCCAGGGGAAGGTCGATCCGCAGCTGCTGGCCACCGTCGCCTCCTGGTGCGCGCAGAACGGCGTGATGCCCGACGCGATAGCCGTCGAACGGCACACCCTGGAGGACGTCTTCCTGGAGCTCACCGGCAAGGAGCTGCGCGCATGACCGCGACCGGCACGTTCACCCCGCGGCCCGGGGCGGCCCCGCTGCCCCGGATGATCCGCGCGCAGGCGTCCCTGGAGACCAGGATGCTGCTGCGCAACGGCGAGCAGCTGCTGCTGACCGTCATCATCCCGACGCTGCTGCTGGTGCTGTTCTCCGCCGTCGACATCATCGCCGTGCCGACCGGCACGGCGGGCGGCGCGGGCAGCTCCGTGGACTTCCTGGCACCCGGTGTCCTGGCGCTCGCGGTGATGTCCACCGCCTTCACCGGCCAGGCGATCGCGACCGGCTTCGAGCGGCGCTACGGGGTGCTCAAGCGCCTCGCCGTCTCCCCGCTGCCGCGCTGGGGGCTGATGACCGCCAAGACCTGCGCGGTGCTGGTCACCGAGATCCTGCAGATCGCGCTGCTGACCGCCGTGGCCTTCGCGCTGGGCTGGTCGCCGCACGCCGGTTCCCCCGGCGGCGTGGTCTCCGTGCTGCTGCTTCTTCTCCTGGGTACCGCCGCGTTCTCCGGTCTCGGCCTGCTGATGGCCGGCACCCTCAAGGCCGAGGCGACCCTCGCCGCGGCCAACCTGGTCTTTCTGTTGCTGCTGGTGGGCGGCGGCGTGATCGTCCCCCTGGAGAAGTTCCCGGAGGCGGTCCAGACAGTGCTCGGGCTGCTGCCGATCGCGGCGCTGTCCGACGGGTTGCGCGAGGTGCTCCAGCGCGGCGCCGGCATCCCCTGGCCGGACCTCGGGATCCTGGCCGTCTGGGCGGTGCTCGGCCTGGGGGCGGCGGCCCGCTTCTTCCGCTGGGAGTGACCGCCCGCGCGGCCGATGGGGCGGCTCGGGTGGTTCCGTAGCGATACGGACCCCTCGTGAAAGTTTGCACAAGGGGCCGCCTACGATGGCTCCGTGCCGAACACGCTGAATCCTCTTGAGCTGATCGCCCGCCGCTGGCAGCCCTCCGCGCGCTTCGTGCGGCGGGCCGCGCTCGCCACCGTCGTGATGGCCGTGATCATCGTCATCACCGGCGGCGCGGTACGGCTGACACAGTCCGGTCTGGGCTGCTCCACCTGGCCGCGGTGCACCCCCGACAGCCTCACGCCGACCGCCGAGATGGGCATCAACGGCCTGATCGAGTTCGGCAACCGCATGCTGACCTACGTGCTGTGCGCGTTCGTCGGCCTGTTCATCATCGCCGCCCGCGCCCGCGCGCCCCGGCGGCGCTCGCTGACCCGGCTCGGCTGGGCGCAGTTCTGGATCGTGATGGGCAACGCCGTCGTCGGCGGGATCACCGTACTGACCGGACTGAACCCGTACATCGTCAGCTCGCACTTCCTGCTCACCACCGGCCTCCTCACGGTCTCCGTGGTGGCCTGGCAGCGGGCCGGCGAAGGTGACGAGGAGCCGCGCGGCGTCGTCGTCCGCCCGGTGCGCCAGCTGGCCTGGCTCCTGCTGGCGGCGACCGGTGTGCTCACCCTCCTCGGCACGGTCGTCACCGGCGCGGGGCCGCACGCGGGCGACGCCAAGAAGGTGCACCGCATTCCGCTGAACTGGCAGGAGATCACCCAGCTCCACGTCGACTTCGTCTACATCGTCGTCGGCCTGACCGTCGCCCTGTGGTTCACGCTGCGGGCCGTGAAGGCGCCGGCCGCTCCGCGCCGTGCGGTGCTGGAGCTGTTCGGCTGCCTCCTCTTCCAGGGCGTCGTGGGCTACACCCAGTACTTCATGGGGCTGCCGGAGATCGTCATCGGGCTGCACATGTTCGGCTCGGCCCTGGTCTGGATCGCGGTGCTGCGGGTCTTCCTCGCCCTGCGCGAGCGCGGTCCGCTGCCGCTGGTCCCGGCGCCCGCGGGCGCGCACGAGGCCCTGGAGCCTCAGCCGGCGACCGGCACCTCTGCCGCCAGCCGGTAGACGCGGCGGGCCGTCCCGGAGCCGATCATCTCGGTGATCCGCCGACCGTCCGAAGCGCCGCACAGCCCCTCGTCGGACCACTCCCGGACGACACGGTCCATCGCACGCCGGAAAATACGCGCGCCGGTCACGTAGAGCTCGGGCAGCCCGTGTGCGCCCGACGAGAAGAGCAACTTGCCGAACGGCGCCTGACCGAGTGTCTCTTCGGGGCGCGGCCCGGCATCGGCATACACATGGGTGTGCACCGCGGCGAGCTGCGCCGCCCCCCGGTGGTGCGGCGCGGCGGGCATGAGCACCAGGTCCGTACCGATACCGGTCGTCGCCCGCAGAAAGCCCGCCAGTGGCTGGGGATCGGGGCAGTGCAGTTGCACCGGCAGCCCCGTCGCCACCGCGCTCCACAGCAGATGCCGCACCAACTCCGGCTCTTCGAGCGCCTCACCGGGGCGGCGGCCGCGCAGCCAGCGGTCCGCTGCGCGCCGCACCCCACCGGCCGCCGGGGCCCGTCCGTCGCAGTACGTGGCGCCGGAGGCGAACGCGGTGGCGTGCTGGGCGGACGCGTACAGCGCCTCCGCGAGATAGCCGATGAAGGAGTCGACGCTCCCCGAGGTGTCGGCGACCTGCTCGGCGAGGGGTTCGAGCCGGACGACCTCGTGGGCGCGGGCCGCGGCGGCCGCGGCCAGTTCCGCGGCGGAGGTCAGATCGCTGGGGGTGCCGGCCTCCACCAGGAAGGTGCCGATGCCGGCGCCGCGCAGCAGGAGGCGGCCCGCGCGGTAGGCGCCTATCTCGCGCCTGCGGGCCAGGTAGCGGGCCGGCGGGCAGTGCGGCTCCAGACCGAGCAGCGGAGGGCACCAGCGGCGTACCGCGATGCCGGTCCAGCTGTCGAAGTAGGTGGTGCCGGCGGGGGCGGGGCCGTGCGCGCCGGCCGCGGCGCCGAGGTGGGCCTCGAAGGAGCCGAGGCCGAGTTCGCCGTGCACCGCGCCGTGGCTGTACTGATCGATGAGCGGAGATCCGTCCATCCGCTCCTCCTCGCCGAGAGCCCCGGGCGTGGCGAAAGCGCCGCGCCCGGTGGGTTCAACGGACGAGGAGGTCGTCAGGTATCGGGCTCGCGGGCGCGGGCGGCCCTGCGCATGGCGCGGGCGTCGCCCCGGCGGCCGTCAGGAGTTGGCCGGGCCGCCCACCTGGATGCCTGCCATCCGCGACCATTCGTACGGGCCGGTGCGGACCTTCGCGGCGATGTCGCCGTCGAATTGGTCATGGAGTGCGACGCCGGCCTTCTCGGCCGCGCCCTTGGCGGAGTCGTAGGTCTCCGCGACGAGGGTGCCCCACTCGCCGTTGGCGCCGACGAGGGCGATACGGGTACGGCCGCGGCCGATGTGCGCGAGCTGTCCCTCGGCGCTGCCGCCGTGCGACGCGGCGAAGGCACGGATCTCCTTCGCGAGCTTGGCCGTGCGCCGCTCGGCCCGCTTGTCGGGCTTCGCACCGGCGCTCTCGTCGGCCGCCGTCGTCACCTGCTCGTCCGCCTGCTGGTTCTCTGCCATGGACAGGATGCTACCCGTCGGTAATCAGCGGAGGAAGGGGTCCACGGCAACGGCGACGAACAGCAGGGAGACATAGGTGATGGACCAGTGGAACAGCCGCATCTCCTTGAGCTTGGCGCCGGTGACGCCGGCCTTGGCGCGGGACTGCAGGCCGTGCGCCTCCTTGAGCCAGAAGACGCCGCAGGCGACGGCGACCGCGGTGTAGAACCAGCCGGTGTAGCCCAATGGCTGCAGCAGCAGCGAGACGGCGACCATCACCCAGCTGTAGGCGACGATCTGGCGGGCGACGGCCTTGTTGCCGGCGATGACCGGCAGCATCGGCACCCCGACCCGCTCGTAGTCGTCCTTGACCTTCATCGACAGCGGCCAGTAGTGCGGCGGCGTCCAGAAGAAGATGACAAGGAAGAGGATCACCGCGGCCCAGGAGACCGAATTCGTCACCGAGGACCAGCCGATGAAGACCGGCATGCAGCCCGCGATACCGCCCCAGACGATGTTCTGCGCGGTGCGCCGCTTGAGGATCATTGTGTAAACGACGACGTAGAAAAGCAGCGCCCCGAGGGACAGCATCGCCGACAGCGGATTGACGAGGAACCAGAACCAGGCGGTGGAACCCACCGCGAGGGTGGTCGCGAAGACCAGGCATTCACGCGGCGACACCATGCCGGTGACCAGGGGCCGCTGGGCGGTGCGGTCCATCAGCGCGTCGATGTCGCGGTCGATGTACATGTTGAAGGCGCCCGCGCCACCGGCGGAGAGGTAACCGCCGATGCAGGTCGCCAGCACCAGCCAGAGGTCCGGCACGCCCTCGGCGGCCAGGAACATCACCGGCACCGTCGTCATCAGCAGCAATTCGATGACACGCGGCTTGGTCAGGGCGACGAACGCCTTGACCCGGGCACCGAAAGGACGGTTGCCTGGACCGGGACTCCCGGGGCTCTGAGAGAGCGCCCCCGCAGGACGGGATTCGACGGCCGTCACGCACACCCCTGGAAGTAACTACTGCGGCTTGTGTGCCGCGGAGATAAGGCCAGCAAGACAACCGAGCGGGTAACAGCCCGGTGAAGACTTGCGCGTACCACGCCACTCTAGACGTAGGGGATACCGCCGCCTTCGCGGGGGGTGGGGTCGTGTTGACCCCCGACCGTGCCCGGGGAATCGCGCCCGCCAGGAAGGCACTGCGCCCGCAGGCCGCAGGATTCACACCCGACTGCCGGGGCACCCGGATGTTCAAGAGGCGAAAGGGGGCATCCGACGGCAGTCTGACCGTACTGCCGACACCCCCTGTCGCCTGGGCGTTCACCTGCTCATCCGGGCGCTCGTTCGCCGGGTCAAAAACTCATGTGTTGCAGCTGACAAAGCCTGGGGTTCCGGCGAAAAAATGCGCCTCCCACGCAGGTAGGCTCGACTTCGTCCGGGTGCATTTCCGTTCCCGGCATTCGACATGTGGAGAGGAGCCCTGACCCAGGGTGAGCACCAAGCCGACCACCACAGGTCTCGAGTGGACCGATCTGGACCAGCGTGCCGTCGATACCGCCCGCGTTCTGGCCATGGATTCCGTGCAGAAGGTCGGTAACGGCCACCCCGGTACGGCCATGAGCCTCGCTCCTGCCGCGTACACCCTCTTCCAGAAGGTGATGCGGCACGACCCGGCGGACGCCGACTGGACCGGCCGCGACCGCTTCGTACTGTCCGCGGGCCACTCGTCCTTGACCCTCTTCATCCAGCTCTACCTGGCCGGGTTCGGCCTGGAACTGGACGACCTCAAGGCCTTCCGCACCTGGGGCTCCAAGACCCCCGGCCACCCGGAGTACGGCCACACCACCGGCGTGGAGACCACCACGGGCCCGCTCGGCCAGGGTGTCGCCAACGCCGTGGGCATGGCGATGGCCGCCCGCTACGAGCGCGGCCTGTTCGACCCCGACGCGGCCGCCGGCAGCTCGCCGTTCGACCACCACATCTTCGCGATCGCCGGTGACGGCTGCCTCCAGGAGGGCATCTCCGCCGAGGCGTCCTCGCTGGCCGGGCACCAGAAGCTCGGCAACCTGGTCCTGCTGTGGGACGACAACCACATCTCGATCGAGGGCGACACCGAGACCTCGATCTCCGAGGACACCGAGAAGCGCTACGAAGCGTACGGCTGGCACGTCCAGCGCGTGGAGCCCCAGGAGAACGGCGACCTCGACCCGGCCGCCCTGTACGCGGCGATCGAGGCGGCCAAGGCCGAGACCGAGCGCCCGTCCTTCATCGCGATGCGCTCGATCATCGCCTGGCCGGCCCCGAACGCCCAGAACACCGAGGCCGCACACGGCTCCGCGCTGGGCGACGAGGAGGTCGCGGCCACCAAGCGCGTGCTGGGCTTCGACCCGGAGCAGTCCTTCGAGGTCTCCGACGAGGTGCTCGCGCACACCCGCGCCGCCCTCGACCGCGGCCGCGACGCCAAGGCCGGATGGGGCAAGACCTTCGCCGCCTGGCGTACCGCCAACCCCGAGCGGGCCGCGGAGTTCGACCGCATCGCCGCAGGCGAGCTGCCCGAGGGCTGGCAGGACCACCTGCCGTCGTTCGAGCCGGGCAAGGCCGTGGCCACCCGCGCCGCGTCGGGCAAGGTGCTGCAGGCGCTCGGTGCGGTCGTTCCCGAGCTGTGGGGCGGCTCCGCCGACCTCGCGGGCTCGAACAACACCACGATCGACAAGACGTCGTCGTTCCTGCCGGAGGGCAACCCGCTGCCGGGCGCCGACCCGTACGGCCGCACGATCCACTTCGGCATCCGCGAGCACTCCATGGCCGCGGAGATGAACGGCATCGCGCTGCACGGCAACACCCGCATCTACGGCGGCACCTTCCTGGTGTTCTCCGACTACATGCGCAACGCCGTCCGGCTGTCGGCCCTGATGCACCTGCCGGTGACGTACGTGTGGACGCACGACTCCATCGGTCTGGGTGAGGACGGCCCGACCCACCAGCCGATCGAGCACCTCGCCTCGCTGCGCGCCATCCCGGGCCTGAACATCGTGCGCCCGGCCGACGCCAACGAGACCGCCATCGCATGGCGCGAGATCCTCAAGCGCTACACCAAGGAGTTCGGCGTCGGGGCCCCGCACGGCCTCGCGCTGACCCGTCAGGGCGTGCCGACCTACGAGGCCAACGAAGCTGCCGCCAAGGGCGGTTACGTGCTCTTCGAGGCGGACGGCGGTGAGCCGCAGGTCGTGCTCATCGGCACCGGCTCGGAGGTCCAGCTGGCCGTCGGCGCCCGTGAGCAGCTCCAGGCCGCCGGTATCCCGACCCGCGTGGTCTCGATGCCGTCGGTGGAGTGGTTCGAGGAGCAGGACCAGGCGTACCGCGACAGCGTGCTTCCGCCGTCCGTCAAGGCTCGTGTCGCCGTCGAGGCCGGCATCGGTCTGACCTGGCACCGCTTCGTCGGTGACGCCGGCCGCATCGTGTCCCTGGAGCACTTCGGTGCCTCCGCCGACGCGAAGGTCCTCTTCCGCGAGTTCGGCTTCACCGCCGACGCGGTGGCCGCCGCCGCGCGGGAATCGATCGAAGCCGCCGCGCGCTGACGCCCATACACGACAAGTAGGAGATGCAGACCCCATGACAGACGCACTCAAGCGCCTCTCCGACGAAGGCGTCGCGATCTGGCTGGACGACCTGTCGCGCCAGCGCATCACGTCCGGCAACCTCGCCGAGCTGATCGACCAGCAGCACGTCGTCGGTGTGACCACCAACCCCTCGATCTTCCAGAAGGCGATCTCGGACGGGCACGGCTACGACCAGCAGGTCGCCGACCTCGCGGCCCGCAAGGTCACCGTCGAGGAAGCCATCCGCATGATCACGACGGCGGACGTCCGCGACGCCGCCGACATCCTGCGCCCGGTCTTCGACGCCACCGGCGGTCAGGACGGCCGGGTCTCGATCGAGGTCGACCCGCGCCTCGCGCACCACACCCTGCCGACGGTCGCGGAGGCCAAGCAGCTCGCGTGGCTGGTGGACCGCCCCAACACCCTCATCAAGATCCCGGCGACCAAGGCCGGTCTGCCGGCGATCACCGAGGTCATCGGCAAGGGCATCAGCGTCAATGTCACGCTGATCTTCTCGCTGGAGCGCTACCGCGAGGTCATGGACGCCTACCTCGCGGGCCTGGAAAAGGCCAAGGCCGCGGGCCTGGACCTCTCCAAGATCCACTCCGTCGCCTCGTTCTTCGTATCCCGCGTGGACAGCGAGATCGACAAGCGCCTGGAGAAGATCGGCACGGACGAGGCCAAGGCACTCAAGGGCAAGGCCGCACTGGCCAACGCCCGCCTGGCCTACGAGGCGTACGAGGAGGTCTTCTCCTCGGACCGCTGGGCCGCGCTGGACAAGGCGCACGCCAACAAGCAGCGCCCGCTGTGGGCCTCGACCGGCGTCAAGGACCCGGCCTACAAGGACACGCTGTACGTCGACGAGCTGGTCGCCCCGGGCACGGTCAACACCATGCCGGAGGCCACTCTGGAGGCCACCGCCGACCACGGACAGATCACCGGCGACACGGTGCGCGGCACGTACGAGTCGGCCAAGGCCGACCTCGCCGCGCTCGCCGAGCTGGGGATCTCGTACGACGAGGTCGTGCAGCTCCTGGAGGACGAGGGCGTCGAGAAGTTCGAGGCGTCCTGGAACGACCTGCTCAAGTCCACTGAGGCGGAGCTCAAGCGCCTTTCCCCTTCGGAGGCCTGAGGAATTGACCAGCAGCAATCCGCTGCGTGACGCACAGGACCGGCGGCTCCCGCGCATCGCGGGGCCGTCCGGCCTTGTCATCTTTGGCGTCACGGGCGATTTGTCCCGTAAAAAGTTGATGCCCGCCGTCTACGACCTGGCCAACCGCGGCCTGCTTCCGCCGGGTTTCTCACTCATCGGGTTCGCCCGACGCGAGTGGGAGCACGAGGACTTCGCCAACGAGGTGTACGAGGCCGTCAAGCAGCACTCCCGGACCCCCTTCCGCGAGGAGGTCTGGCAGCAGCTGGTCCAGGGCTGCCGCTTCGTCCAGGGCAACTTCGACGACGACGACGCCTTCGACACCCTCAAGAACACCATCAACGAGCTCGACAAGGCACAGGGCACCGGCGGCAACTTCGCCTTCTACCTCTCCGTGCCGCCGAAGTTCTTCCCCAAGGTCGTCCAGCAGCTGAAGAAGCACGGGCTGGCCGACCAGAAGGAGGGCTCCTGGCGCCGCGCGGTCATCGAGAAGCCCTTCGGCCACGACCTGAAGAGCGCGCAGGAGCTCAACCAGGTCGTCCACGAGGTCTTCCCGCCGGAAGAGGTCTTCCGGATCGACCACTACCTGGGCAAGGAGACGGTCCAGAACATCATGGCGCTGCGGTTCGCCAACACGATGTTCGAGCCGCTCTGGAACCGCAGCTATGTCGACCACGTGCAGATCACGATGGCCGAGGACATCGGCATCGGCGGCCGGGCCGGCTACTACGACGGCATCGGCGCGGCGCGTGACGTCATCCAGAACCACCTGCTCCAGCTCCTCGCGCTGACCGCGATGGAGGAGCCCTCCTCCTTCGACGCGGACGCGCTGGTCGCCGAGAAGACCAAGGTGCTCAGCGCCGTCCGGATCCCCGCCGACCTCGGCAAGGAGACGGTGCGCGCGCAGTACACGGCCGGCTGGCAGGGCGGCGAGCAGGCCGTCGGCTATCTGGAAGAAGAGGGCATCGACCCCAAATCCAAGACCGACACCTACGCCGCCATCAAACTGCAGGTGGACAACCGCCGCTGGGCCGGAGTCCCCTTCTATCTCCGCACCGGCAAGCGCCTCGGCCGCCGCGTCACCGAGATCGCGGTGGTCTTCCAGCGCGCCCCGCACTCCCCCTTCGACCACACCGCGACGGAGGAGCTGGGGCAGAACGCCCTGGTCATCCGGGTGCAGCCGGACGAAGGTGTGACCGTCAGGTTCGGCTCCAAGGTGCCGGGAACCTCGATGGAGGTGCGGGACGTCTCGATGGACTTCGCGTACGGCGAGTCGTTCACGGAGTCCAGCCCCGAGGCATACGAGCGGCTGATCCTCGACGTACTGCTCGGCGACGCGAACCTCTTCCCACGGCTGGAGGAGGTCGAGCTGTCCTGGCGCATCCTCGACCCGATCGAGGAGTACTGGGAGCGCAAGGGCAAGCCCGCGCAGTACCCGGCGGGCACCTGGGGCCCCGTCGAGGCGGACGAAATGCTCGCACGAGACGGACGGAGCTGGCGTCGCCCATGAAGATCGATCTGACGGAAACCACGGCCAGCAAGATCAACAAGGCTTTGGTCGAGGGCCGTCGCGCCGTCGGCACCCCCGCCATCGGCATGGTGCTGACCCTCGTCATCGTCACCGACGAGGAGAACGCCTACGACGCCCTGAAGGCGGCCAACGAAGCTTCCCGCGAGCACCCCTCGCGCACGCTCGTCGTCATCAAGCGGGTCAGCCGGTCGCCGCGCAACCGCTCCAAGGCGCGTCTTGACGCCGAGGTCCGGGTGGGCACGGACGCGGGCACCGGCGAGACGGTCGTGCTGCGGCTGTACGGCGAGGCCATCGACCACGCCCAGTCCGTGGTGCTGCCGCTGCTGCTGCCGGACGCGCCGGTCGTGGTCTGGTGGGCGGTCAACGCCCCGAAGAACCCCGCGAAGGACCCCCTCGGTGCGCTGGCCCAGCGCCGCGTCACCGATGCCTACGCCGCCGAGAATCCCGTGGCGGAGCTGGCGAGCCGCGCAGACACCTACACCCCGGGCGACACCGATCTGGCCTGGACCCGCATCACCCCGTGGCGTTCGATGCTCGCGGCGGCGCTCGACCAGGCCCCGTGCACGGTCACCTCGGCCGAGGTCGAGGGCGAGGAGTTCAACCCCAGCTGTGAGCTGCTCGCCCTGTGGCTCGCCAGCAGGCTGAACGTCCCGGTCAAGCGCACCACGTCGGCGGGCCCCGGCCTGACGGCCGTGCGCATGCAGAGCAGTTGCGGTCCCATCGTGCTGGACCGGCCGGACGGCTCGCTGGCCACGCTCTGCATGCAGGGCCAGCCCGACCGTGCGGTGGCCCTCAAGCGGCGGGACACCTCGGAGCTGCTCGCCGAGGAACTGCGCCGCCTCGACCCGGACGACACCTACGCCGCCGCGCTGAAGTACGGCGTGGAACGGCTCGGGGAGCCGTCCGGCAAGGCGGCGACGCCCGCCGAGGAGCCGTCGGCCGCAGCGGAAGCCGCCCCGGCCAAGCCCGCGGCGAAGAAGGCGCCCGCCAAGAAGGCGGCCGGCAAGTGAGTGCTCCGCAGGTCGTCGTCCACCGCGACAAGGAACTGATGGCGAAGGCCGCCGCGGCCCGGCTGATCACGAAGATCGTCGACGCGCAGTCCGCCCGGGGCTTCGCCTCGGTGGTGCTGACCGGCGGACGCAACGGCAACGGGCTGCTCGCCGCCCTCGCCGAGGCGCCCGCCCGGGACGCGGTGGACTGGTCCCGCCTGGACCTGTGGTGGGGCGACGAGCGGTTCCTGCCGGACGGCGACCCCGAGCGCAACGACACCCAGGCCCGCGCGGCACTGCTGGACAGCGTTCCGCTGGACCCGGCACGGGTGCACCCGATGCCGCCCTCGGGCGGAGCGTACGGCAATGACGCCGACGCCTCGGCCGAGGCGTACGCCGCCGAACTGGCCGCCGCCGCGCGGCCCGAGGACCACGCCCGGGTGCCGTCCTTCGACGTCCTGCTGCTGGGTGTCGGCCCGGACACGCATGTCGCCTCGCTCTTCCCCGAGCTGCCCGCCGTGCGGGAGAGCGAGCGCACGGTGGTCGGCGTGCACGGCGCCCCCAAGCCGCCGCCCACCCGCGTCTCGCTGACCCTGCCGGCGATCCGTGCGGCACGGGAGGTCTGGCTGCTGGCGGCCGGCGAGGACAAGGCCGGTGCCGCGGCGATCGCGCTCTCCGGCGCAGGCGAGGTCCAGGCGCCGGCAGCCGGTGCCCGGGGTCGCAGCCGGACGTTGTGGCTGCTGGACGAGGCGGCGGCCGCCCAACTGCCGCGCAGCCTCTATCCGCCCGCCTCGGCGTAGTTTCCGAGAACGCCTGCGGCCCCGTCCTCCTCAGGGAGGGCGGGGCCGCTGTCGTCTCTCACAAGCGCCGCGGCGCTTGGGTCAACGGCCGCGCAGCTCGCGGTACTTGCCGACCAGACGGGCGGTGGAGACGTCCAGTCCTGGCACCGTGGCGCCGTCCGTGAGGGCCGGCTCCACCCGCTTGGCAAGAACCTTGCCGAGCTCCACTCCCCACTGGTCGAAGGAGTCGATGTTCCAGACCGCGCCCTGGACGAACACCTTATGCTCGTAGAGGGCGATCAGCTGGCCGAGGACGGACGGGCTGAGTTCCTTGGCCAGGATGGTGGTGCTGGGGTGGTTGCCGCGGAAGGTCTTGTGCGGCACCAGCTCCTCCGCCACGCCCTCGGCGCGTACCTCGTCAGGCGTCTTGCCGAAGGCGAGCGCCTGGCCCTGCGCGAAGAGGTTGGCCATCAGCAGGTCGTGCTGGGCGACCAGGCCCGGCCGCAGATCGGCGACCGGCTCGGCGAAGCCGATGAAGTCCACCGGGATCATCTTCGTGCCCTGGTGGAGCAGCTGGTAGTAGGCGTGCTGGCCGTTCGTACCGGGCGTGCCCCACACGACGGGCCCGGTCTGCCAGTTGACGGGGTTGCCCTCGCGGTCCACGGACTTGCCGTTGGACTCCATGTCCAACTGCTGGAGATACGCGGTGAACTTGGCGAGGTAGTGGCTGTACGGCAGTACCGCATGCGACTGGGCGTCCCAGAAGTTGCCGTACCAGATGCCGAGCAGGCCCAGCAGCAGCGGAGCGTTCTCCTCCGGCGGGGCGGAGCGGAAGTGCTCGTCGACGAGGTGGAATCCGGCCAGCATCTCCCGGAAGTGCTCCGGGCCGATCGCGAGCATCAGCGACAGACCGATCGCGGAGTCGAAGGAGTAGCGGCCACCGACCCAGTCCCAGAACTCGAACATGTTGGTGGTGTCGATGCCGAACTCCGCGACCTTCTCGGCGTTGGTCGACAGCGCCACGAAGTGCTTGGCCACGGCGTCGTCACCGGCACGCAGACCGGACAGCAGCCAGTCACGCGCGGACGTCGCGTTGGTGATCGTCTCGATGGTGGTGAAGGTCTTCGAGGCGATGATGAACAGCGTCTCGGCGGGGTCCAGGTCGCGCACGGCCTCGTGCAGGTCGGCGCCGTCGACGTTGGAGACGAACCGGAATTGCAGCTCCCGGTGGCTGTAGGCGCGCAGTGCCTCGAACGCCATCGCCGGGCCCAGGTCGGAGCCGCCGATGCCGATGTTGACGATCGTCTTGATGGGCTTGCCGGTGTGGCCCTTCCAGTCGCCGGAGTGGATCCGGTCGCAGAAGACGCTCATCTTCATCAGGGCGGCGTGCACGGCCGGGACGACGTTCTCCCCGCCGGTCGCCATGACCGCCGAGGCGGGCGCGCGCAGCGCGGTGTGCAGTACGGCACGCCGTTCGGTGATGTTGATCTTCTCGCCGCGGAACATCGCGTCCCGCAGTCCGGCCACGTCGGTCGCCGCGGCCAGCTCCTGGAGCAGCCGCAGGGTGTCATCGGTGACCAGGTGCTTGGAGTAGTCCAGGTGCAGATCGCCGACCTGGAGGGTGTACCGCTCGGCGCGGGCCGGGTCCCGGTCGAACAGCTCGCGAAGGTGTACCTCCCCCAGCTGCTCCCGGTGCTTGTTCAGCGCCGTCCACTCCGACAGCTGGTCGAGCCTGCTGCGGCGTTCTGCGTTCATCTCCGACATCAGCCTTCTCATCTCGTACCGGCCCCGCCGTGTTCCAACCTAATTGATCAGGGCACGGTATGAGGTGTCTGTCCGCTGTCGGCCGACTGAAGCACGGGTATCAGGGTGACGACGCCGAGGCCCAGCAGGGCGGCGGCCAGCAGGGCCGGGACGTTGGCGCCCCACGCGGCGGCTGCCGCGCCGCCGAGCAGTGCCCCCAGAGGCGTCCCTGCGAGGGAGACCGTACGGAACGCGGCACTGATCCGCCCGAGCATCGCGGCGGGGCTGCGCTGCTGGAGCAGCGTCGTCTCCAGGACGTTCCACACCATGCTCGCGAAGCCGAACAGGCCCAGCAATGCCGCCGCGACCCACAGTGAGCGCAGCGTCCCGAAGGCCACCAGCACGGCGGTCTGGAGCAGGCCGGCCGGCAGCAGGGTGCGGGCCGGGCCGCCGGCCGCTGCGGTGACCCGGCCGGCCAGCAGCCCGCCCGCCACCATCCCGATGCCGTACCCGGTCGTCACCGCGGCATAGCCGAAGTCCCCTGCGCCCAACCACCCCTTGACCATCACCACGAGTGTGGCGATCAGCGCGCCGATGCCGACGTTGCCCAGCGCCACCGAGACACAGAACGACCGCAGGACCCGGTCGCGCCACAACACCCGGGCGCCCTCGGCGATTTCGCGCCGGAGGGTGGATGCGGCAGGTGCGGCCGCGGGACGCGCGGGCGTGGTGCCGCGCAACGAGGCGACCAGGGCCGCCGCGACGAGGTAGGTGACGGCATCGGCGGCGAACGGCACGGCGGCGCCCAGCGCGATGAGCGGTGGCGCCACCGGTCCGCCGACGAACCGGCCCAGCACCTCCTGGCCGGTCAGCAGCCGGGCGTTGGCGACGCTCAGCGCTTCCCGCGGCACCACCGCGGGCAGCAGGGCCGTGGCGGCGTTGTCGAAGAGTGTCTGGAAGGTGGTCAGGGCGAAGGCGAGGGCGAGCAGCAGGCCGATGCCCGCCGCGCCGAGCGCCACGGCCAGGGCGAAGCCGGCCATCAGCAGGCCCCGCAGCACATCGACCACCCACATGGCCCGCCGCCGGTCCACCCGGTCGGCGACCGCGCCGCCCAGCAGCCCGAAGAACAACCAGGGCAGCAGGCCGCAGGCGGTGACGAGGGAGATCAGCATCGGTGAGTCGGTCAGGGAGAAGGCGAGCAGCGGCAGCGCCGTACCGCGCAGCGCGTCCCCGAAGCGGGAGACGGCCGCCGCGGTCCACAGCCGGCCGAATCCGCCGCGCCAGGCGAGCGTGACGGCACCCGCCGCGCTGCCCGCCCCCATGCTCGTCATGCCGCCTCCGTACCGGTTTCTCCGGGTACACAGACGGTAACGACGACCACTGACAACGGGCCTCGGGCAGCTTCCCCATCCGCTACCTCAGATGCCGCGCCGGGTGGCGGCCGACAGCCGGCGGCGGGTGCGGGAGGGGCGCCTCACACGCGACCGGCCCGGCCGGAGGGCTGCTGTCCCCTCCGGCCGGGCCGGTCCACACGTCTGCTGTCCGTTCAGATCTCGCCGCGGAGCTTGGCGAGCGCCTCCGCGAGAATCGCCTCGCCGTCGGCGTCGCTACGGCGCTCCCGGACGTAGGCGAGGTGGGTCTTGTACGGCTCGGTGCGCGGCGGGTCCGGAGGGCTCTCCCGGTCCTTGCCTGCCGGGAAACCACAGCGCGGGCAGTCCCAGGTGTCAGGAACCTGCGCGTCACCGGCGAAGCTGGGCTGTGTCTCGTGCCCGTTGGAGCACCAGAAGGAGATGCGGGTGCGCGGCGCGGATTCGCCGCGCTCGGCCTCCCCCATCGGCCCCGCCCCGACCCGACTTCCTCGGATCGCGTTGCCACTTGCCACGGTCGTAACTCCCTGCGTAATGGTGCTGCGAAGCCTCTCACAACAGCTTCACTGCGGGCTCTAACAGCAGCTGCGCTGCGGGCCCCCCAGTTTACGTAAGGCCCAACGCGCGTCCAGTGACAGGAGTTACCCGTCCGAGGACGCCGCCTTCATGATAGGCCGCGTCTCCGACGGTATGTCAGTTTCCGAGCTTCATCAGGACACCGAGAACGACAATGCACGCAAACCACAGCAGACCGATCACGATGGTGATGCGGTCGAGGTTGCGCTCGGCGACCGAGGAGCCACCGACCGAGGACTGCATACCGCCACCGAACATGTCGGACAGGCCGCCGCCCTTCCCCTTGTGCATGAGCACCAGCATCATCAGCAGCAGGCTGAAGACGATGAGGGCGATCGAGAACCCGATGACCACGGCTGGACCAACTCTCTAGGACTGACGGACGGAACAGGTGTTCCGACGCCTTCCGGCGACGGAGACCCACCACACGAGATCAAAATGGTGCGGGGCCGGGGCGGCGTGCTGGACGCCGGACCCGGCCCCGACAGGGTACGACGGGCCGGGCCCGTCGTCATAGCTGCTACTGGTCGCGGAATCGGACGATCTTGACGAATTCGTCCGCGTCCAGCGCCGCGCCGCCGATCAGCGCGCCGTCAACATCGGGCTGCGCCATGATCGCCGCGACGTTGCCGGACTTGACCGAGCCGCCGTACTGGATGCGGACCTTGTCGGCCAGGTCCTGGCTGTAGAGCTCGGCGAGGCGGCCGCGGATGGCACCGCAGACCTCCTGCGCGTCCTCGGGCGTGGCGACCTCGCCGGTGCCGATGGCCCACACCGGCTCGTAGGCGATCACGATGGACTCGGCCTGCTCGGCGGGGATGTCCGTCAGCGCGCCGTCGACCTGGGCGAGGGTGTGCGCGACCTGGTTGCCGGCCTTGCGGACCTCCAGGCCCTCACCGACGCACAGGATCGGGGTGAGGCCGTGCTTGTAGGCGGCCTTGACCTTGGCGTTGCAGATCTCTTCGTTCTCGCCGTGGTACTGGCGGCGCTCGCTGTGCCCGATGGTGACATAGCTGCACTTGAGCTTGGCGAGCATGCTGCCGGAAATCTCACCGGTGTAGGCACCGGAGTCGTGCGCCGAGAGGTCCTGGGCGCCGTACTTGATCTTCAGCTTGTCGCCGTCGACCAGCGTCTGCACCGACCGCAGGTCGGTGAAGGGCGGCAGCACCGCGACCTCTACGGCGTCGAAGTCCTTGTCGGCGAGGGCGAAGGCGAGCTTCTGGACGTGTGCGATGGCCTCGAGGTGGTTGAGGTTCATCTTCCAGTTGCCCGCCATCAGCGGGGTACGGCCCTCGTTCAGAGCAGTCACGTTCTTCAGTCCTCCAGAGCAGCGAGGCCGGGGAGCGTCTTGCCTTCGAGGTATTCGAGGCTGGCGCCGCCACCGGTCGAAATGTGGCCAAAAGCGTTCTCATCGAAGCCCAGCGCGCGGACAGCCGCGGCCGAGTCTCCACCACCGACGACGGTGAAGGCGGGGCTGTCGAGCAGCGCCCGCGCGACGGCCGTGGTGCCGCCCGCGTAGTCGGGGTGCTCGGCGACGCCGACCGGACCGTTCCAGAACACCGTCTCGGCGTCCGCGATCTTCGAGGCGAAGAGCTCGCGGGTCCTCGGGCCGATGTCCAGGCCCTCCTTGTCGGAGGGAATCTTGTCGGCGTCGACGACAACGTACTCGGCGGGCGCCTTGGTCTTCAGGTCGGGGAACTCCGCCGCGGCCAGGACGTCGACGGGAAGAACCAGCTCGACGCCGTTCTTCTCCGCCCGCTCCAGGTACTCGGTGACGGCCGGGACCTGGTCCTCCTGCAGCAGGGAGATCCCCACCTCGTAGCCCTTGGCCTTGAGGAAGGTGTACGCCATGCCACCGCCGATGAGCAGCCGGTCGGCCTTGCTGAGCAGCTGGTCGATCACGGCGAGCTTGTCGGAGACCTTGGCGCCGCCGAGCACGACGACGTACGGGCGCTTGACGTCCTCGGTGAGCCTCTTCAGCACGCTGACCTCGGCGGCGATCAGGTCGCCGGCGGCGTGCGGAAGGCGGGCCGGGAGGTCGAAGACCGAGGCGTGCTTGCGGTGCACGGCGCCGAAGCCGTCACCGACGTACAGGTCCGCGAGGGCGGCGAGCTGGTCGGCGAAGGCGCCGCGCTCGGCGTCGTCCTTGCTGGTCTCGCCCGGGTTGAAGCGGAGGTTCTCCAGCACGGCGACCTGGCCGTCGGACAGGCCGTCGACGACGGACTTCGCGGACTCGCCGACCGTGTCGGTCGCGAACGCCACGTCCCTGCCGAGCAGCTCGCCCAGCCGTGCGGCGGCGGGGGCGAGGGAGAAGGCCGGGTCCGGCGCACCCTTGGGGCGGCCCAGGTGGGAGGCGACGATGACCTTGGCGCCGTACTGCGCGAGCTTGGCGATCGTCGGCTGGACGGCGCGGATCCGGCCGTCGTCGGTGATGGTCGTGCCGTCCAGCGGCACATTGAGGTCGGCACGGACGAATACCCGCTTGCCCGCGACCCCTTCTGCGGTGAGATCGTCGATCGTCTTCATGAGGAGTGACTCCGTAGCTTCAGTCAGTCATGGGTCGGGGCCCGTACGACGCTTCATCGCGTCATACGAGCCCCGTCCTCACATCTCATTGCTTTTGGTGCCCGGTGAAGCAAGGGGGCACCTCCCGGGTGTGACCGGGAAAGATCAGAGCTGGCCGCCGACGAAGGTGGTCAGGTCCACCAGGCGGTTGGAGTAGCCCCACTCATTGTCGTACCAACCGACGATCTTGACGCTCTTGCCCTGGACCATGGTCAGGGAGGAGTCGAAGGTGCAGGACGCCGGCCAGTTGACGATGTCCGAGGAGACGATCGGGTCCTCGGTGTACTCCAGGACGCCCTGGAGCTGGCCCTCGGACGCCTTCTGGAAGGCGGCGTTGACCTCGTCCTTGGTGACCTCGCGCTCCAGCTCGATGACCAGGTCGGTGACCGAACCGGTGGGGACCGGCACGCGCATGGCGATGCCGTCGAGCTTGCCGGCGAGCTCCGGGATCACCAGGGCGGTGGCCTTGGCGGCACCGGTGGTGGTCGGGATGATGTTCTCGGCGGCGGCGCGGGCACGGCGCAGGTCGCTGTGCGGGAAGTCCAGGATGCGCTGGTCGTTGGTGTACGCGTGGACCGTCGTCATCAGGCCCTTGACGATGCCGAAGTTCTCCAGGAGAACCTTGGCCATCGGCGCCACACAGTTGGTGGTGCAGGAGGCGTTGGAGATGACGTTGTGCTTGGCCGCGTCGTACTTGTCCTGGTTGACGCCCATCACGATCGTGATGTCCTCGTCCTTGGCGGGCGCGGAGATCAGGACCTTCTTGGCGCCGGCGGCGATGTGCTTGGCGGCGTCGGCCTTCTTGGTGAAGATGCCGGTCGACTCGATCACGATGTCGGCGCCGAGCTCACCCCAGGGGAGGTTCGCCGGGTCACGCTCGGCCATCGTCTTGAAGGTCTGGTTGCCGACCGTGATGGTGTCGTCGGTGTGGCTGACTTCCTGCTTGAGGCGACCCAGAATGGTGTCGTACTTGAGCAGGTGGACCAGGGTGGCGTTGTCGGTCAGGTCGTTGACACCGACGATCTCGATGTCCGCACCCTGCTCCAGGAGCGCGCGGAAGTAGTTACGACCAATGCGGCCGAATCCGTTGATGCCTACGCGGATCGTCACGAACCGATCTCCTCGTTGGTACGCCGGCTCAGATACCGGCGAGCTGTATGGGATGTCCCCGACCGCCTCCGACCCTACCCCCAATACGAGACGTACGTGACATTGACAGGGACGGCTCTCGCTCCCTCATGAACCACTCCTGGCCAACATGCCCCGCGCCCCCGGAATCTCCTGGGAAACCGGGGGCGAGCGGGGCTGCGGACGAGCCGGTGAGCGTCAGCCGACCATGCCCTCGGCCAGCTCTTCGGAGAGGTTGGACTCGGTGCCGGGGATGCCGAGATCCTGCGCGCGCTTGTCGGCCATCGCCAGCAGGCGGCGGATACGGCCGGCGACCGCGTCCTTGGTCAGCGGCGGGTCGGCGAGGGCGCCCAGCTCCTCCAGGGAGGCCTGCTTGTGCTCCATGCGCAGCCGGCCGGCCGCCGCAAGGTGCTCGGGTACCTCCTCGCCGAGGATCTCCAGGGCCCGCTGGACCCGGGCGCCCGCGGCGACCGCGGCCCGCGCCGAGCGGCGGAGGTTGGCGTCGTCGAAGTTGGCGAGGCGGTTGGCGGTGGCGCGGACCTCGCGGCGCATCCGCCGCTCCTCCCACGCGAGCACCGACTCATGGGCGCCGAGGCGCGTCAGCAGCGCGCCGATCGCGTCCCCGTCACGGACGACGACGCGGTCCACACCGCGCACCTCGCGGGCCTTGGCCCCGATACCGAGCCTGCGGGCCGCGCCGACCAGGGCGAGGGCCGCCTCGGGGCCGGGGCAGGTGACCTCCAGGGAGGAGGAGCGGCCGGGCTCGGTGAGCGAGCCGTGCGCCAGGAAGGCGCCGCGCCAGGCCGCCTCGGCGTCACAGGTCGCCCCCGAGACCACCTGTGGAGGCAGGCCCCGGATGGGACGGCCGCGGCCGTCCACCAGACCCGTCTGCCGGGCGAGCTGATCACCGCCGGCCACCACGCGGACGACGTAGCGGCTACCGCGCCGCAGGCCGCCGGGGGCCATCACCACCAGGTCGGAGGAGTGTCCGAAGATCTCCAGGATGTCCTTGCGGAGCCGCCGGGCCGCGATGCCCGTGTCCAGCTCCGCCTCGATCACAATGCGTCCGCTGACCAGGTGCAGACCACCCGCGAACCGCAGGATCGACGAGACCTCCGACTTCCGGCAGCAGGTCCGGGTGACGGGGAGCCGGGAGATTTCATCCTTCACCGCAGCCGTCATCGCCATGGGCCGATCCTTCCATGCATCCGAAAAATACGGTCGTACGCGGCTGCCAGCAGCTCCGGGTCGTGCCGGTCGGGGGCTCCCCCGGCCGTCGACCGGGCGTCGTCTCCTTGTGCGGCGACCGCCGCCAGCTCGACCTCGCTGCCGACGAGCTGCTTGGCGGCAACCGTCAGACCTTCGATGTCGGGCACGGCGGCCCTGTCGGCCAGCACCACGTCGAAGGCGAGTTTAGGGGCGTGTCGGGCCAAAACCTCCAAATGACGCTGCGGTGAGAAGCCATCGGTTTCGCCCGGTTGGGGCGCAAGGTTGAGCGAAAGGACCTTTCGGGCCTTGGTCTCCTCCAGCGCCTCACGCAATTCCGGCACCAGCAGATGGGGGATCACGGACGAGAACCACGAGCCGGGGCCGAGAACCACCCAGTCGGCGTCGCGCACCGCGGCGACCGCCTCGGGGACGGCCGGCGGCTCGTCGGGCACCACATGGACCGACTGCACCTCGCCGCGGGTGAGCGCGACGGTGGCCTGGCCTCGGACCGTGCTGACCTCGTCCGGGCGATCCCGGTGATGGCCCTTGACCTCGGCCTGGAGTTCCAGCGGCACGGCCGACATGGGCAGCACCCGGCCGTGCGCGCCGAGCAGCTTGCCGACCAGGTCCAGCGCCTGGACGTGGTCGCCGAGCTGCTCCCACAGGGCGACGATCAGGAGGTTGCCGACGGCGTGGTCGTGCAGTTCGCCCTCGCTCTGGAAGCGGTGCTGGATCACCCGCGACCAGGTCTGGCCCCAGTCGTCGTCCCCGCACAGCGCGGCCAGCGCCTTGCGCAGGTCGCCGGGTGGCAGCACGCCCAGCTCGTCGCGGAGCCGGCCGCTGGAGCCGCCGTCGTCGGCGACGGTGACCACGGCGGTCAGGTCGCCGGTGATGCGGCGCAGTGCCGTGAGCGAGGCGGACAGGCCCATGCCGCCGCCGAGCGCCACCACCTTGGGCGTGGCGCCCCTGGTCATACGACTGCTCGGCACCAGCCTGCGGACCCGGCGCAGCCGCGGCGCTCGCCCGGTCACTCGCGCCCCATGTCCCGGTGGACGACGACGGTTTCCACCCCTTCGGACACCAGCCTGCGGGCGAGCTTCTCGGACATCGCCACGCTGCGGTGCTTGCCGCCCGTACAGCCCACGGCGATCGTCACATAGCGCTTGCCCTCGCGGCGGTAGCCCTCGGCGACCAGGCGCAGCAGCTCGGCGTAGCCGTCGAGGAACTCCTTGGAGCCGGGCTGGCTGAAGACGTAGTTGGAGACCTCTTCGTTGAGTCCGGTGAACGGGCGCAGCTCGGGGACCCAGTGCGGGTTGGGGATGAACCGGCAGTCGATGACCATGTCGGCGTCGACCGGCAGGCCGTACTTGAAGCCGAAGGACATGACCGTGGCGCGCAGCTCGGGGACCTCTTCGCCGGCGAACTGGGCGTCCATCTTGGCGCGCAATTCGTGGACGTTGAGGCTGGAGGTGTCGATGACCAGGTCGGAGTCGCCGCGCAGCTCGCGCAGCAGATCGCGCTCGGCAACGATGCCGTCGACGATCCGGCCGTCGCCCTGGAGCGGGTGCGGGCGGCGCACCGACTCGAAGCGGCGCACCAGCGCCTCGTCGGAGGACTCCAGGAACACCACGCGGCGCCGGACGTTCTGGCCGTCGAGGGTGGACAGGGATTCCTTGAGGTTGTCGAAGAAGCGGCGGCCGCGGACGTCGACGACGACGGCGATCCGTGCGACGTTGCCCTGCGAGCGGGCGCCCAGCTCGACCATCGGCGGGATCAGCTCGGGCGGGATGTTGTCGACGACGAACCAGCCGAGGTCCTCCAGGCACTTCGCCGCGGTGCTGCGGCCGGCCCCCGACATGCCGGAGATGATCACCAGCTCGGGGATCGCGGTGCTCTCACCTTGGTCGGACTCGCGCATCGTGCCCGTACTCACCTGTGCACCGTCTCTCTCGGTTTCCTGCGTTTCACGCGGTGTGCTCATCGTTCCTGCCCCCGTTCCGGGACAACGCAGCCGGTGCGGCCCCGTCATCCTCAATGATCTCTCCTGTGGCGGTGTTCACCGCGGGAGCGGCCGGCGCGGCCCCGGCCAGCGCCGCGGCGACCGTCTCCGCGGTCTTGCGGCCGACGCCGGGGACCTCGCAGATCTCGTCGATCGTCGCGGCCCGCAGTTTCTTCACCGAGCCGAAATGCTTCAGCAGGGCCTGTCGGCGGCTGTCACCGAGACCGGCGACGGCGTCGAGCGGTGAGGCCTTGAGCCGCTTGGTGCGCTTGCTGCGCTGGTAGCTGATGGCGAAGCGGTGTGCTTCGTCACGGACGCGCTGGAGGAGGTAGAGGCCCTCGCTGCTGCGCGGCAGCACCACCGGGTCGTCGTCCTCGGGCAGCCAGACCTCTTCGAGGCGCTTGGCGAGGCCGCAGACGGCGACGTCGTCGATGCCGAGTTCGTCGAGGGCCCGACGGGCGGCCGCGACCTGCGGGGCGCCGCCGTCGACCACGACGAGCTGGGGCGGATAGGCGAACCGCTTGGGACGCCCCTCCTCGTCGGTGGCGCGGCCGCCCATGGGGTCGGGCTCCAGTTCCACCGCGGTCACCACCCCGGAACCGGCGGAGCTTTCCACGGAGCCTGTGCCCGCGGTGACCCGGTCGGTGAGGGCCTCGGTGGCAGCCGGGGCCGCTGCTCCGGCGAACGCCGCACCGTTGCGAGCGGACGTGCCGTCGCCGACCGCCGCACCGCCGCCGGGCGGTCTTCCTTCGTCTTCCGCGTGGGCGTCGGCGGCCGGCTCCTCGGTCCATTCGCCGGACTTCTGCTTCTCCTGGAGATAGCGCTTGAAGCGGCGCCCGATGACCTCGTGCATGGACCGGACATCGTCCTGGCCCTCGAAGCCCTTGATCTGGAAGCGTCGGTATTCGCTCTTGCGGGCGAGGCCGTCCTCGAAGACCACCATCGAGGCGACGACGTCCTCGCCCTGGAGGTGGGAGATGTCGAAGCACTCGATGCGCAGCGGCACCGAGTCCAGGCCGAGAGCCTCGGAGATCTCCTCCAGCGCCCGGGAGCGGGTCGTCAGATCGGAGGCCCGCTTGGTCTTGTGCAGCGCGAGGGACTGCTGGGCGTTGCGCTGGACCGTGGCCATCAGGTCCTTCTTGTCGCCGCGCTGGGGGATGCGCAGCGAGACCTGGGCGCCGCGGCGCTGGGAGAGCCACTGCTGGATCGGCTCGACCGGCTCGGGAAGCGCGGGGACCAGCACCTCCTTGGGGACGGCGTCGCCCTGCTCCTCGCCGTAGAGCTGCTGGAGGGCGTGTTCGACGAGGTCGGCGGTGGCGACCGCCTCCACCTTGTCGGTGACCCAGCCGCGCTGGCCGCGCACCCGGCCGCCGCGGACGTGGAAGATCTGGACGGCGGCTTCGAGTTCGTCCTCGGCGAGGGCGATGAGATCGGCGTCGGTGGCGTCGGCGAGCACCACGGCGCTCTTCTCCATCGCCCGCCTGAGCGCGACTATGTCGTCGCGCAGCCGGGCGGCGTTCTCGTACTCCATCTCCTCGGCGGCGTCCTGCATCTTCCGCTCCAGGCGGCGGATGTACGCACCGGTGCGGCCCGCCATGAAGTCGCAGAAATCCTCGGCGAGTTCGCGGTGCTCCTGGGCCGAGATACGCGCCACGCACGGGGCGGAGCACTTGCCGATGTAGCCGAGCAGGCAGGGGCGGCCGATCTGGGCGGAGCGCTTGAAGACCCCGGCGGAGCAGGTGCGCACGGGGAAGACCCGCAGCATCAGGTCGACGGTCTCGCGGATGGCCCAGGCGTGGGCGTAGGGACCGAAGTAGCGCACGCCCTTCTTCTTCGCGCCGCGCATGACCTGGACGCGGGGGAACTCCTCGTTGAGCGTCACCGCGAGATAGGGATAGCTCTTGTCGTCGCGGTACTTGACGTTGAAGCGCGGGTCGAACTCCTTGATCCAGCTGTATTCCAACTGGAGCGCCTCGACCTCGGTGGAGACCACGGTCCATTCCACGGAGGCGGCGGTGGTGACCATCGTGCGCGTGCGGGGGTGGAGCCCGGCCAGGTCCTGGAAGTAGTTGGCCAGGCGCTGGCGCAGGCTTTTGGCCTTGCCGACGTAGATGACGCGGCCGTGGTCGTCGCGGAACTTATAGACCCCCGGCGAGTCGGGGATCTGTCCCGGCTTGGGTCGGTAGCTACTGGGGTCTGCCATGACCACCACCCTACTGACCGCCACTGACATTCACGGGCCGGATCGCCTCCCGGCCGGCCACGCCGGTGCGGCCCGGAGAGCGGTCTGCGAACAGTGCGCCGCCACTCGCCGCCGCCGTGCGCCGCTCAGCGCGTGCGGGCGGCGGCACCCCCCGAAAGTGGACCGCACTGCACGGCAGTGGACCGCAGGGACCGCGGTCCGCCGTCGTGGGCGGACCGGGGCCCCTGCGCGTTCATACGGCGCCCGGTGGCCACGCCGACCGCCTGTGGGGAGGTGGCGGATCAGCGGCGGGCGCAGGCCGGGCGGATACTCACCGCGCGCGCCTCCTGCGCAGCGCCGCGGTGCCGGAGAGACCGAGCGCCAGCAGGGCCGCGAGCCCGGCCACGGTCGAGGCGGCGGTCACCGGCATGTCGTCGCTCGCCGGCACGGCGGCGGCCTCGGCCTGCTGCTTGCGGGCGCTCTCCTTGGCGGCCCCTTCGGACTGCGGGCCGTAGCCGCCGGCCTCGCCGCGCTTGTCGTAGGCGGAGCCGGGGAGCTTGTCGCCGTACGCCTTCGCCACCCGCTTCCGATAGGCGGCGACACTGGTGCCGTGGGGCCCGACGGCCTGCCGCGCCTCCGCGTCCAGCGGCTCGACACGGTCGCCGCGCTGCACGTACCAGGCGTCGATCTGCGGCTCGTGGAAGACCGTGCCGGCACCACCCTTCGCGGCCCCCGCGCGGGTGTAGCGGGTCTCGTCGTCGCCGCTGGCGATGTTGACGACCTGCCAGCCCGCGCCCCGGCGCACGGTCCACACCGAGGCCTTCTCGCCGTCGGCCGCCACGGCCTTGCTGGCGAGGAACTCCAGCCGGGCGACGGGGGCGTCGGCATTGCCGCGGACGAAGTCGGGCGACAGGACGTACACGGGGACCGCCTCGCCCTCGATGCGCGGGGCGGTCGCCGTCCTGGGAGCGGTCGCGCCGGCGGCGCCGCGGGCCTCGTCACGGGCGAAGAACCGGGCGAGGGTGGCCAGGGTGGCGGGGGCGGCGGCGACCTCGTGCGCGGCGGCGAGGCTCGTACGGGCCGGGCCCTTCGGCGGCGCGGGGCTGTCGGCGGCCAGCGCGACGTGCGGGGCGAGGCCGATGAGGACGGTGGCGAGTGTTCCGGTGGCGGCCGCGCGTATGGCGGTGTGCTTCCTCACGGCTCAGGCTCCTATCCGGTAGAGGGAGTGCGTCCAGGAGAAGGAGCTGCCGTTGACGTAGTAGTCGAAATCGCCCCAGTTGTACCGGCTGTTGGAGCCCCACGGATCGCCCCAGTAGACCCAGTTGCGGTCCGTGTCGAAGCCGTAGATCACATGCATGTGGCCGCCGCCGGAGGACCACTGGATGCGGGTCTCGATGGGCCGATTGGCGTTGATCTCGCTCTGCACGGTGCTGTAGCGCAGATATCCGGTGACGTACGAGCCGGAGTTGATGCCCATCCAGTCGAAGGCGTTCTGCACATTGCCGAGCGTGGCCTGGTTGTTGGGGCAGGAGGTGCCCTGCTGGCGGTTGAACGCCGCGTTGCAGAACTGGTTCTGGCTGTAATTCTTGCCGTACCAGGCCGCGATGGTGTTGCCGGAGCCGGCCCAGCACCAGTTGCTCTGTTCCTGGGCCTGCATCGAGATGTCGAGTCGGTTGGCGGCGAGCGACGCGGTGGGGGCTGTCGGGCCGGCCTTCGTGACGGCGTGCGCCGGGAGCGCGGCTGCTGAGGCGGTGGCGCCGGGGAGCGTGGTCAGCGCCGCGGCGGTGAGCGCCGCGGCCGACAGCCATCTGCGGCGCGAACGACGTGCGAGGGGTGCACGGGTCATGGCGTTCCTCCCGTGAGGGGGGTGAAGGGGGTGAGAGGAGCGCATCCGGATGCTGCTGAGGAGCATCGGGTGTTGTCGCGGGGAGGTCAACACGCTTCAATGCGGGATGACATGGGGGTGTGGACGGACGGGCCCGGATGTGAACGGCCGGCGGCACGCGTCCTGCAGTGACCAGGCAGGAAAGGCGCGCGGCGTGCGTCCCGGTTGTGAACGTTCACCCGCGCGCCGGAGGATAGAGGCAATGGCACAGAAGACCCCCGAGTCGGCCGAGCTGGAACAGCTGCTGCGCACCGGGCCGTTCCATCTCGCCCTGCGCAGTGCGCTCACCGTGCGCGGCCTCGCCCTGACCCGCGTCCAGCACAAGCTCGCGGAGCGCGGCATCAAGGTCGGGGTGACCAGTCTGAGTTACTGGCAGCAAGGGGCCCGGCGGCCGCAGCGCCCCGAGTCGCTGCGAGCGGTCCGCGCCCTGGAGGAGGTGCTAGGCCTGCCCGCACAGTCACTGCACCGGCTGCTGGAGCCCGAGGGCGGGGCCCGCCCGGAGGCCGAGCGCCCGGCCGGCCGCTCCTACCGCTCGCTGGTGGCGCCCGCCGACGCACTGCGGCAGCTGTTCACCGAGCTGGAGACCCCTGCGGACGGTGGTCTGCACACCGTGGGGCATCACGAACGGGTACGGATCGGGCCGGGACGCGAGCTGAGCGAACGCGAATCGCTGCAGGTGGTCCGCGCCCACCGGGACGGCGTGGACCGCTACGTCGCCATCCACCGCGGCGACGCGGGCTGCGATCCGACCCGGGTCGCGGTGCGCGCCGTGCAGAACTGCCGGCTGGGGCGGGTGCGCGGGGACGCGGACACCGGGGTGGTGGTCGCCGAGCTGCTCTTCGACGCGCGACTGCGGGCCGGCGACACCCATGTCTTCGGATATGTCTTCGAGGACGGCAGCGGCGGCCCGAGCGCCGAGTACATCCGCGGCTTCAGCTTCGCCGGCGGCCAGTACGTCCTGCAGGTGCACTTCGACGAGGCGGCCCTGCCGGTACGCTGCCGCCGCTTCGCCCAGGCGTCGGCCGGCGCCCCGCGCACCGGCAGGCAGGAGCTGACGCTCAACGGCCGGCATCGCGCGGTCCACCTCGTGGAGCAGGGCGTGCGGCCCGGGATACTGGGGATCGGCTGGGACTGGGGCTGACGGGCTCGGGGCGTCCGCCACCGTCCGGCTCGCGCGCCCTGCGCGGCCTCAGCCCGCGATCAGCTTTCCGCCCTCGGCCTTCACCGGGACCTCGGGCAGCGGCCGGGTCGCCGGGCCCTCGATGACCTTGCCGGTGGTGACGTCGAAGCGGCTGCCGTGGCAGACGCAGTTGCCCTCCGCCTTGTCGACCTCGGCGAGGATGCAGCCCGCGTGGGTGCACTTGGCGCTGAAGCACTTGAACTCGCCCTTGGCGGGCTGCGATACGACCAGCCGGTCCTCGCGGTAGAGCTTGGCGCCGCCGACCGGCACCTCGGCGGCGGCGCCCAGATCGACCGGTGCGGTGGGCACCGCCGAGGCACCCTCCTCCGAGCCCCCCGAGCAGGCCGCCACCCCGAAACCGGCGGCGCCCGCGAGGGCGGCCCCCCGCAGCACGGTTCGACGGGCGGGGGGCTGGCGCATGGCTACTCCAGAGGTCCGAGGGTGTCCGCCGCCGACGATACCGATACAGGTCATTCCGCTTCCGGCGGCCCGACCACCGCGGCGGGCTGCATGGCGTACGGGCGGCCGACGCGCCGTGGTCAGCGGCGCTGCGCCTCCTCGGACTTCGCGCGGGTGCGTGCGCCGGTGCACTCCAGCGCCGCCCCCGCGCGAGGACGGCCCCTCGCCCGTTCGCGTTGTTCGCCCCGCTCCACCTCCGGCAAGATTCTGAGCGTAAACGCTTACGCAAGCGTTTACGCGTGTGTTGTGATGGTGCCGGCACCACGAGGAGCACCGCACAGCGGCACCGCCGTGATGGCGCACGATCGGGAAGGAAGAACCGGATGGCAACGATGGTCGATGTGGCCCGGCGCGCGGGCGTCTCCGTCGCCACGGTCTCGCATGTGCTCAACGAGACCCGGCCGGTACGCCCCGCCACCCGCACCGCGGTGCTCGGCGCCATCGATGAGCTCGGCTACACCCACAACACCCTCGCCCGCTCCCTGGTCACCTCGCGCACCCGCTCGATCGGCCTGGCCGTCTCCGCGATCAGCAACCCGTACTTCACCGAGATCCTCCAGGGCGTGGAGGCCGGCGCCCTGGAGGCCGGCTACAGCCTGCTGATCGCCGATCCGCACGACGACCCCGTGCACGAGCGCAAGGTCGTCCAACTGCTGCACGAACGGCGGGTGGACGGCATGATCGTCGCGCCGTCCGCGGCGCCAGCCGAGATGGTCGGGTACCTGACCCGGCGCGAGGTGCCAGCTGTCTTCCTGGACCGGCTGGTCGACGACGGCCAGGACCAGGTCTGCGCCGAGAGCACCGGCCCGGTACGTCAGCTGGTCGAGCATCTGGCCGGTCTTGGGCACACCCGGATCGGCATGGTGGCCGGGCTCCCCGGGCTGAGCACGACCACCGAGCGCGTCCAGGGATACCGCGAGGGGCTGCGCGCCCGCGGTCTGCCGTTCGCCCCCGAACTGCTCGCCGGCGGCAACTCCGAGGCGGAGGGGGCTCAGGAGGCGACCCGCCGGCTGCTCGCCGCACCGGAACCGCCCACCGCGATCATCACCGCGAACAACGCGATGACCATCGGCGCGCTGCGTGCGCTCGGCGAGCGTGGCCTCCAGGTCCCCCGCGACATGGCACTGGCCTGCTTCGACGACTTCTCCTGGGCCGACTTGTTCACGCCACGGCTGACCGCGATCGCGCAGCCCAGCAAGGAGATCGGAGCCACCGCGGTCCGGCTCCTGCTGGAGCGCCTGGAGGAGCCGGAGCGGCCACCGCGCACCATCCGGCTCCCCTGCACCCTGGTTCACCGTTCGTCGTGCGGCTGCCCCGCTCCCGCGCCGGGTACGGCGGACGCCGGCCACCCGGCCTCAGCACCGGCCGCAGCACCGGCCGCGACCACCCGCCCGGCCGGCACCCCGGCCGTCGGCGAAGCCCCACAGGAAAGGAACCGCACCCGTGATCGTCGTCGCCGGTGAGGCATTGATCGACCTCGTCCCCAGCCCCCGGGAAACGTCCGGGGACGGCCAGTTGCCCGCGCTGTTGCCGCGCCGCGGCGGCGGCCCGTACAACACCGCGATCGCCCTGGGGCGTCTGGGTTCGCCCACCGCGTTCTGCTCCCGGATCTCGACCGACGCCTTCGGCGAGGCGCTGGTGGAGGGGCTGCGGAACGGTGGGGTCGACGCCTCCATGGTGGAGCGCGGCTCCGAGCCGACCACCCTCGCCCTGGCGGACATCAGCCCGGACGGCTCGGCCGGCTACGGCTTCTACGTCGACGGCACCGCCGACCGCCTCTTCACCCTGCCGCCGGCGCTCCCGGAGGGCGCCCGCGCCCTGTCCCTGGGCACCTGTTCACTCGTCCTGGAACCGGGCGCGAGCGCCTATGAGGCCCTGCTGCGCCGCGAGGCGCGACGCGGCGTCTTCACCGCGCTGGACCCCAACATCCGTGCCGGGTTGATCGCCGACCCCGCCGCCTATCGCGCCCGCTTCGCCTCCTGGCTCCCCCACGTCACCCTGCTGAAGATGTCGGAGGAGGACGCGCGCTGGCTGGCGAATGCGGAGACCGGCTCGCCGTCGGACGCCCAGGGCAGCGCGGACGGCGGGGTGGACGGTGCCTGGGAGGCGGTCACCGCGGCGGCGAAGGGCTGGTTGGGTGCGGGTTCCGCAGCGATCGTCATCACGCGCGGCGGCAACGGCCTGACGGTTCTGACCCAAGGGGGCGACGACGTGAGCGTGCCCGGGGACCAGGTCGAGGTCGTCGACACCATCGGCGCGGGCGACACCGTCAACGCCGCGCTGCTGCACCGGCTCGACGCGCACGACGCCCTCTCCCACACCGCTGTCGCCGCGCTCGGTGCCGAGGACTGGCGCGACATCCTCGGCTTCGCCGCCCGAGCGGCCGCCGTCACCTGCTCCCGCGCCGGCGCCGAGCCCCCGTACGCGGCGGAACTCCTGGCGTAGGTGGGGGGAAGGGACGGCGCACCGCCGGCAGCTGCTCGTCCCGGGCCCTGCTCACCGGGAGTCGGCTCGCTGGTCGCCGGCTCCCCGCCCAGCGCCGGGCTGGTCGCTGCTCGCCCTCTACGGTCTGGGCGCCCGCGGACGGTCCGGGCGGCCGGACGGTGTCACCGGCCCGTGTCCCGCCATCGCGCCCTGAGGCCGTGCCCCAAAGATCCGGCTCCGCTCCGAACGGTGCCGAACCGGCAACGGGCCGCCACCGCTCCGTGACGAGGAGCGATGGCGGCCCGGAGTTCCGCGCTGCGGCGTCAGGAGGCCCGGCGGGCCCGCGTCGTCTTCTTGGCGGCAGCCGGTGCTGCCTTCTTGGCCGAAGCCGTCCGTGCCGTGACCTTCGCCGAGGACTTCTTCGCCGCGGCCGACACGGCCTTCTTGGCCGGCTGCTTCTTCGCCGCGGCCTTCTTCGCCGGCTTCGAGGCGGGCGTGGCGTCGCTGACGCGGTCGCCGAGGATGTCCCGCAGGAACTTGCCGGTGTGGCTGGCGGGGATCGCGGCGATCTCCTCGGGCGTGCCCTCGGCGACCACCAGTCCACCGCCGTTGCCGCCCTCGGGGCCCATGTCGACGACCCAGTCCGCCGTCTTGATCACGTCGAGGTTGTGCTCGATGACGATCACCGAGTTGCCCTTGTCGACCAGTCCGGACAGCACCGAGATCAGCTTGCTGATGTCCTCGAAGTGCAGACCGGTCGTCGGCTCGTCCAGGACGTAGACCGTGCGGCCGGTGGAACGCTTCTGGAGTTCGCTCGCCAGCTTCACCCGCTGCGCCTCACCGCCGGAGAGGGTCGGTGCCGACTGGCCGAGGCGGACGTATCCCAGACCGACCTCGTGCAGCGTCTTCAGATGCCGGGAGATGGTCGGCACCGCCTCGAAGAAGTCCAGCGCCTCCTCGATGGGCATGTCCAGCACCTCGGCGATGGACTTGCCCTTGTAGTGCACCTCCAGCGTCTCGCGGTTGTAGCGCGCGCCGTGGCACACCTCGCACGGCACATACACATCCGGCAGGAAGTTCATCTCGATCTTGATCGTGCCGTCGCCGGAGCAGTTCTCGCAGCGGCCGCCCTTGACGTTGAAGGAGAAGCGTCCGGGGAGGTAACCGCGGACCTTGGCCTCCATCGTCTCCGCGAAGAGCCTGCGGACATGATCGAAGACACCGGTGTACGTGGCCGGGTTGGAGCGCGGGGTCCGGCCGATCGGCGACTGGTCGACATGCACGACCTTGTCCACCAGGTCATCGCCCGCCACCCGGGTGTGCCTGCCCGGCACCGACTTGGCGCCGTTCAACTCGCGCGCCAGGTGGGTGTAGAGGATGTCGTTGACCAGCGTCGACTTGCCGGAGCCGGAGACTCCGGTGACGGCGGTCAGCACACCGAGCGGGAACGAGACGTCGATGTCCTGGAGGTTGTTCTCCTTCGCGCCGTGCACCGTCAGCTGCCGGGTCGGGTCGGCGGGACGACGGATGTCGGGCATCGCGATGGCCCGCTTGCCGGCCAGATACTGCCCGGTGATCGAATCCTTGTTGGTCAGCAGCTCCTTCATGGGGCCGCTGTGCACGACCTTGCCGCCGTGCTCCCCCGCCCCCGGGCCGATGTCCACGACCCAGTCGGCGACCTTGATGGTGTCCTCGTCGTGCTCGACGACGATCAGGGTGTTGCCCATGTCGCGCAGGCGGACCAGGGTCTCGATGAGCCGGTGGTTGTCGCGCTGGTGCAGGCCGATCGACGGCTCGTCCAGGACGTAGAGCACACCCACGAGGCCGGAGCCGATCTGGGTGGCGAGGCGGATGCGCTGGGCCTCGCCCCCGGACAGGGTGCCGGCGGCGCGGTTCAGCGAGAGGTAGTCCAGGCCGACGTCGACCAGGAACTTCAGCCGCTCGTTGACCTCCTTGAGGACCCGCTCGGCGATCTTCTTCTCGCGGGCGTCGAGCTTCATGTCCCGCAGGAAGTCGGCGCAGTCGCTGATCGACATGGCCGCGACATCGGCGATCGACTTCTCCTGGACGGAGACGGCGAGCACGATCGGCTTGAGCCGCGTCCCCTCACAGGTCGGGCACGGCACCTCGCGCATGTAGCCCTCGAAGCGCTCCCGGCTGCTGTCGCTCTCCGCCTCGCTGTGCCGGCGCTTGACGAACGGCACGGCACCCTCGAAGGGGGTGGTGTAGGCCCTCTCGCGGCCGTACCGGTTGCGGTAGCGCACCTCGATCTGGGTGCGGTGGCCCTGCAGCAGGGCCTTCTTGGCGCGCTGCGGCAGCCCGGCCCAGGGAATGTCCGTACGGAAGCCGAGGGCGTCCGCGAGGGCGTCGACCAGCCGGCCGAAGTACTCCTTGGTGTGGCCGTGCGACCAGGGGTGGATCGCTCCTTCGTCGAGGGACTTCTCCTCGTCGGGAACGATCAGGTCCGGGTCGACCTCCATGCGCGTGCCGATGCCGGTGCAGTCCGGACAGGCGCCGAAGGGCGAGTTGAAGGAGAAGGAGCGGGGCTCCAGCTCCTCGAAGGACAGGTCGTCGTAGGCGCAGTACAGATGCTCGGAATACATCCGCTCGCGCTGCGGGTCGTCGGCGTCGAGGTCGACGAAGTCGAGGATGACCATGCCGCCGGAGAGGCCGAGGGCGGTCTCCACCGAGTCGGTCAGCCGGCGCTTGGCGGACTCCTTGACCGTGAGGCGGTCGACGACCACCTCGATGGTGTGCTTCTCCTGCTTCTTCAGCTTCGGCGGCTCGGAGAGCTGGATCGTCTCCCCGTCCACACGCGCCCGGCTGTAGCCCTTGGTCTGGAGGTCGGAGAAGAGGTCGACGAACTCACCCTTGCGCTCGCGCACCAGGGGGGAGAGCACCTGGAAGCGGCTGCCCTCGGGGAGCTTCAGGACCTTGTCGACGATGGCCTGCGGCGACTGCCGCGCGATCGGCCGCCCGCACTCGGGGCAGTGCGGCTTGCCGATGCGGGCGAAGAGGAGGCGGAGGTAGTCGTAGACCTCGGTGATCGTGCCGACCGTCGAGCGCGGGTTGCGCGAGGTCGACTTCTGGTCGATCGAGACCGCGGGGGACAGGCCCTCGATGAAGTCCACATCGGGCTTGTCCATCTGCCCGAGGAACTGCCGCGCATACGAGGAGAGCGACTCGACATAGCGCCGCTGCCCCTCGGCGAAGATCGTGTCGAACGCGAGCGAGGACTTGCCCGACCCGGAGAGCCCCGTGAAGACGATGAGGGAGTCGCGGGGGAGGTCGAGCGAGACGTTGCGGAGGTTGTGCTCGCGAGCGCCACGGACGATGAGACGGTCGGCCACGCCGGTCGCACCTTTCTGGAGAGGGGGGGAGCCGCGGCCCTGCGTCCGCCGCTCGGTGGAGCAGAGGCGGCGGAGCGGAGCGGAGCCCACGCCCCAGGGTATGGGGACCGCCGCGGCACTGTCTTAGTGATGCCTACACGAGCCTATAGCACGCGCATTCGATTTACGGTGCTCGATAGCACCCTTCACCCAAACGTGTGGCGGCGCCGTTTCCTTCCCGCCCGGCCCGCCGCCCGTACGCCGCGGCCTGGGCCCCGGCCCTCGGGCGGTCCAGCGGCGCCCGCCCCGGCACAGAGAACCTGCGTCGCAGCACCGCAGCCTGTTCAACGGCCACAACGTCCACCAGGTCACCCACCGGCTGCCGCGCCACGGCTCCGGCGCGCCCGACGCCGTACGCCGCCATGATCGGCATCAGTGCCGGCCACGCATCAGGGTCGCGTACCTCACACCCGGCCCAGGCGGCTCCACGACCGCGCCGGCCGGCGTCCCCGCGCTCCGGCAACCGTCTCCGCGATCTCCTCGGCCACCTCACGCTGCGCACGCGGAAGCCCCGCCGCCCTCTCGTTCCGCCGTCGCCCGGTGGTACGGCGGCCGGTCGCGGTGACTCGCCCGCCCCTCGCGCACCACCCGCGTACGCCATGGATCTGTGTCGGCCGACTCCCGAACTCGCCGTCGCGGCGCTAGCGTCGGCCCATGACCCTCACTCCGCCAGACTTCCCGCACGACGCGGCAGCTGTCCGCGAGGCCACCGACCGCCTGCTCGTCTCGCTGGGCAAGCTCGACGACGAGGCGATCGGCGAACCGTCGCTTCTCCCGGACTGGTCCCGCGGTCACGTCCTGGCCCACCTCGCGCGCAACGCGGACGCACTGGTCAACCTCCTCACCTGGGCGCGTACGGGAGTCCCGGCGCCCATGTACACCAGCGCCGCGGCCCGCGACGGCGATATCGCCCGAGACGCCGACCGACCGCTGGCGACACATCTGGAGGACCTGCGGGAGAGCGCCGCGCGGTTCGACGCGGCGGTGGACGCGCTGCCCAGCGAACGCCGGGCGTACGAGGTCGAGATGCGCAACGGCGTCGTCGAACGGGCCGACCGGCTGCCGCTGCGGCGGCTGGCGGAGGTCGAACTGCATCACGTCGACCTCGGGGTCGGCTACTCCGTCGCCGAGCTGCCGCCCGCCTTCCTCAGCAGTGAGCTGGACTTCCTGGCAACGGTGAAGTTCATCCGGCATCCGCAGCTGCCGGCATTGGAACTGCGGACCGAGGACGGCCGCATGTGGCGCACCGGGGGCGGCGGTGCCACGGCGAGCGCCGGGGCCCCGTCCGTGGTGGTGACGGGCTCAGCCGCGGCCCTGGTCGGCTGGCTCACGGGGCGGATGGACGGAACCGAACTCGACCCACAGGGCTCCGCCCTGCCCGCCGTCCCGCCGCTCTAAGGTGGCCCCATGGGCTACAGCGGAGCAGTGAAGGTCGGCGGACCGGCCGACGTGCACGAGCTGACCGACGTGATGATCTCGAAGGTCGCGGTCGGTCCGATGAACAACAACGCCTACGTGCTGCGGTGCCGGGCGACCGACGAGCAGCTGCTGATCGACGCGGCCGCCGAGCCGCACACCCTTCTGGCACTGATCGGCGACAGCGGCATCACCTCCGTGGTCACCACGCACCAGCACGGTGACCACTGGGGCGCCCTGCGCGAGGTGGTCGATGCGACGGGTGCGCGGACGTACGCGGGGCGGTTCGACGCGGAGGGCATCCCCGTCCCCACGGACGTGCTGGTCAACGACGGCGACACCCTCACCGTCGGCCGGGTGCAGCTGACCGCCCGTCACCTGACGGGCCACACGCCGGGCAGCATCGCGCTGGTCTACGACGACCCGCACGGCGCCCCGCACGTGTTCACCGGCGACTGCCTCTTCCCCGGAGGCGTCGGCAACACCTGGGGCGACGCCGAGCAGTTCGCCAGCCTCGTCGACGACGTGCAGACCAAGCTCTTCGACCAACTGCCGGACGAGACCTGGGTCTACCCGGGCCATGGCAACGACACCACACTCGGCGCCGAGCGTCCGCACCTGCCGGAGTGGCGCGAGCGCGGCTGGTAGCGCCTCGCGACAACGAGCAGGTGCGCATGGAGGCGAGCACGTCCGGGCCCGCACGCGGCAATTCCGCGTGCGGGCTTCCGCGTCCGCGTTCCTGGTCGGAGGCCCGTAATAGAGCTGCGAGCCCGGCGTCCGCCCCTTAGCCTCACGCCATGCTGCCTTTGCGCCCCTCTCCGGTGTATCCGCCCAAGCCCCGGCCCGGTGACCGCGTCGCCGTGCTGTCCCCGTCGTCGGACCTCGCGGCACGGCTGCCGCTGCCGTACGAACTCGGCCTCGCCCGGCTGGAGAAGGAGTTCGGACTGCGACCGGTCACGTATCCGTCCACGCTGCGCAAGGGCGCCTCGCCGCAGGAGCGGGCCGACGACCTGCACGCGGCGTTCGCGGACCCGGAGATCAGGGCGGTCTTCACCACCATCGGCGGTGACGACCAGCTCACCGTCCTGCCGCACCTGGACCGTGCGGTGTTCCGCGCCGACCCCAAGCCGTTCTTCGGCTACAGCGACGGCACCGCCCTGCTGGCCTACCTGCGCAACACCGGGATCGTCGGTTTCCACGGTGCCTCGGTGATGTGCGAACTGGGCCGCCCCGGGGCGTTGCACCCGCTCACCGCCGAGTCGCTGCGTGCCGCGCTGTTCACCTCGGGCCCGTACGATCTGCGGCCTGCCGCGCACTACACGGACGAGGACGGCGACTGGGCCGCCCCGGACACCTTCGCCTCCGAGCCCGCCATGTGGCAGGGCAACGGCTGGAGTTGGCACGGGCCGGAACGGGTGGTGGAGGGCAGCAGCTGGGGCGGCAATCTGGAAGTGCTGTCCTGGATGCTGATGGCGGACCGGGAAATGGGGGCCGCCACCGACTTCGACGACGGCGGCGTGCTCTTCCTGGAGACATCCGAGGAGCTGCCGCGTGCCGACGATGTGTACTACGTGCTGCGCAGCATGGGCGAGCGCGGTCTCCTCGGGCGGTTCGGTGCTCTGCTGATGGCCCGCCCGAAGGCGTGGTCGCTGTCCCAACGGCACTCCGCCGAGGCGAAGGCGTCGTATGTGCGGGAGCAGCGCGCGGCGGTGCTGCGGGCGCTGACCGCGTATGCGCCGGAGATGGTGGCGGTCTTCGACGTCGATTTCGGGCACACCGATCCGCAGCTGGTGATTCCCTGCGGAGGCACGATCCGGGTTGACGGGCAGGCCCGGCGGATCACGGTCACGTACTGACAGGCGGCCCGAGCGCGAAAGCGGCCGGTACCGCTCCGGCGGGAGCGGTACCGGCCGCCGTCGGCGGTGCGGATCTCAGGCGTCGATGCTGCTCTTGGTCTCCGCCTCGGCCGCCGTCTGCTTCTTCGAAGCGCGCAGGCTGGTGATCGTGGTGACGACGAGGACGGCGCAGATGACACCCAGCGAGACCGGAATGCTGATCTCCGGGACGCCCACCCCCGACTCGTGCAGGGCGTGCAGCACCAGCTTCACACCGATGAAGCCGAGGATGATCGACAGGCCGTACGAGAGGTGGACCAGCTTCTTCAGCAGCCCGCCGATCAGGAAGTACAGCTGCCGCAGACCCATCAGCGCGAAGGCGTTGGCGGTGAAGACGATGTACGGGTCCTGGGTGAGGCCGAAGATCGCCGGAATGGAGTCCAGCGCGAAGAGGACGTCGGTGGTGCCGATCGCCAGCATGACGATCAGCATCGGCGTCATCAGCCGCTTGCCGTTCTCCACGATGAACAGCTTGGTGCCGTGGTAGGTGTCGGTCGACGGCACGCGCTTCTCGACCATCTTCAGGACGCGGTTCTCCTCGAACTCCTCGTCCTGCTCCTCGGCCCGCGCCTCCTTGATCAGCTTCCACGCCGTCCAGATGAGGAACGCGCCGAAGAGATAGAAGACCCAGGAGAAGTTGGCGATGATCGCGGCACCGGCGCCGATGAAGCCGGCCCGGAGGACCAGTGCTATCAGCACGCCGACCATCAGCACGCGCTGCTGGTAGATCGCCGGGACGGCGAACTTGGCCATGATCAGAACGAAGACGAAGAGGTTGTCCACGCTCAGGGACTTCTCGGTGATGAAGCCCGCGAAGAACTCACCGGCGGGGGCACCGCCGCCGAACACCAGCAGGCCGAGGCCGAACAGCCCGGCGAGCGCGACCCAGACGCCGGTCCAGATGCCGGCCTCCTTGAGGGAGACCTCGTGCGGTTTGCGGCCGCCGATGAAGAAATCGGCGGCGATGAGGGCGCACAGACCAAGAATGGTCAATGCCCACATGTTCAGGGAAACGTCCACGCTGCTCCTCCGGCAGAGTCGTACGGCACTTACAGCGTCGTCGCTGCCGGAGGTCTCTTCCACCCGGTACCGCGACTGCTCGCGGTCCTTGAGACGGGCCGACGCCCCGGGATCTCGTCACACTCTCAATCCGTGATGACGGGTACGTCGCAGCGGGAATACTCCCCTCCGCCCCTAAAGAGTAAAGGAAGCCCAAGGCTTAGTAAAGAAATGGGCAAAGTTGCTGGTCAGGGGCCTTTGCCGATACGTCGCGGCGGCGGCCAAGGGCATCACCGCCGGTCGCCACGCCGTGCCTCGGCCAGCCGTCCCAGGACCTGGCGGACCACCTGGCTGCCCTTCGGCGGGAGCGGCGGTTCGTACGTCCAGGCATGGCCGACCCAGGGGTCGGCCAGATGCGCGTCGGGCACGGGAGTGATCCGCAGCAGGGACCGCCACAGCGGGTCCAGGATCGGGCCGTACTCCTGCGCCTGGGACCTGTCGGCGACCATCATCAGATGCACCCCGACCGCGGGTCCCTCGTCCGCGAGATAGCGGAGCTGGGTGAGAGCCCGGTCATCGAAACCGTGCGGGAAGTCGTGCACGAGCAGCAGGTGCTCGGCGGTGTCCACGTCGGGCGGCAGCGCGTCCGCCACCCTGTTGCGCACGGCCATCTGAACGAGGTCCACCCGCCGGGTCAGCGCCTCCAGGACCGTGACCACACCCTTGGCCCCGGCCGCCGGTGCCTCACGCAGGGCGCCGGACTCCCGCAGCGGCGCGAGCGCGGACGCCGCGCCGCCGCCGGGATCGATGACCTGGACCACGAATTCGCCCGCGGGGTGAATGGCGAGCAGCCGGGCGGCGACCGCCACCGCGGTCTCCATCGCGCGCCGGCGCAGCTCCGCCTCGTCCAGCAGCCCGTCCGTGAGCGCGCTGCCCAGCTCCCGGCGCCCGTACTCCCGCTCGGGCTCCTCGCTGTCGCGGGCGTATGCACCGCGGCCGCTGTCGATCCACAGGCCGCGCTCCAGAGGGAGGCGCACCAGCATGGGGATGCGCAGATCCAGCACCTCCGGGAGATGCAGATCGCCCAGGCGCAGCGCCATGGGGGGCTCCAGCGGGACGTGGTAGCCCTGCCAGACGGGGCTGTCCCAGCGGGCGAAGGCGGGTGGCAGCGCGGGCTCCACGACGTCTGATTCGGCCGTGAGCTGGGCGAGGTCGCGGTCGAGGGCGGCGCGTGCCTGCGCGACGAGGGAGGCGTGCCGGTCCCGGGCGGTGGCGCGGGCGGTGTCGGCGGCCGTCCCGAGGCGGTTGCGCGGGTCGGCCAGGGCCTTGTCGAGCTCCTGCTCCAGGCGCGATTCGGCGAAGCCGGACGCGCTGCGGTAGGCGGAGACCGACCGGGCCAGGTCTTCGAACATGCCCCAGACCTGGTTGTAGAGCCGCTCCTCCATGCTCCAGCCGGCGGCGTCACCGGCCACCGGCGGTGGGGGGCCCTCCGCCGCGGACGGCGCGGGCCCGGGCGCCGTGGACGGTGCGGGGGCGGTGCGGCGCTTCGGGTGCCGGTAGTCGATGGGGCCGCCGCCCTGGCCGCCGTCTCCCGGGGGCGTGGACGGCACCGGTGCGGCCGGGGGCGGGGTGGCCGCTGCCGGGCCGGCCTGGACGGAGGACTGCGTTCTGCCCGGGGAAGCGGATGGCACGGTGCTGTCCGGGCCCGGAGCGGCTGCCGGAGCGGAGTGCTCCACGTCGCCCGACGGGGCCCCGGGCTGTTCCGCCCGGCTCGCCGCGGCGGGCGCGGGTACCGCCCGCGCATGGCCCAGGCTGACCGCCGCCTCGATCTCCGCGGCCAACTCGGCGGCCTGCGGCAACCCCTGATCACGCAGCATCGCGATGAGTCCGTCGGCGTACCCCTGCCCCACGGCACGCACCTTCCAGGCGCCCTGCCTGCGATACAGCTCAACGGCGACGACGGCGGACTCTGCGCCGAGGCCGGTGAGGGTGTAGCCGGCGATCCCGCTGCCGTCCAGGCCGGTGACCGTGACGGAGGGCGCGGCGGTCGCGCCGAACCCGCTCATGCCGCCGCTCCCGGGCAGGGCCAGCAGCACACTCACGCGGTGCACGTCCTCGGACAGCGCGTCGAGATCCACCGCGAGGCGGTGCTCGACGGCGGCCTGACGGGGGACCTCGATGCCGGTGAGCCGCGGTGCCCCCGGGTGGGCCACGGCGTCGGCGCCCGACAGCCTGCCCTGCTCGTCCCCGAGCGTCACCCCGGCCACGACGGGCCGGCCCGCCACCACACGGATCTCCACACGGGTGCGGTCCAGCGGATGGTTCTGCCCCCGGACCAGCTCGGCCGTCATCGTTGTTCCCCCTGGTTGTCGTACGTCCCGGACCGGCCCCGGGCGCCGACGGCCCGGAGCGTGGCGGCCGCGCGGCCCGGTGCGCGCTGCCGCTCCCCGCATGACTGCGGAGGTGGCTACAGATACGGCACGATCGCCGGCACCACGTCCTGGAAGGTACGGCCGTTGGAGGGCTCACCGATCGCGGTCATCTGCCAGCCGTCGCCCACGCGGTGCACCTTCGACATGACCTGCGCGGTGTAGTTGCCGCCACCCGTGAGGGTGTACCGGGCCAGCTCCTGTCCGTTGGTCTCGTCGACCAGACGGCAGAAGGCGTCCTCCACCTCGGTGAAGCTCTGCCCGGTGAAGGAGTTGACGGTGAACACGATCTGGTCGATGTGCACCGGGACCCGGGACAGGTCGACCAGGATTGCCTCGTCGTCGCCGCCCTGCCCCGCGCCGCCGACGAGGTTGTCACCGGTGTGCCGGACCGAGCCGTCGTCGCTGACGAGGTGACGGAAGAAGACGACGTCGATGGGCTCCTTGCCGGCGAACAGCACCGCCGAGGCGTCGAGATCGATCTCCTTGGTGCGCCGCCCGAAGAGCCCGCGGCGCGGCGCGGAACGCCACCCCAGCCCCATCCGCACCGCGGTCAGGGTCCCTCCGTCGGACTTCTGCAGGCTGACGCCCTGTCCCTTGGACAAATTGACCGACACGCGCCGTCCCCTCTCTGTGCTGGGCCGCCGTTCCGGCGGCCTCATCGACCCTACGCAGAACGTCGGGCCGAGAAGCCGCCAGGCCCTCCTTTTGTGGCACTTCTGCGACACAGCAGGCATCGGGGGAAGGGGCCCGCTGTGTCTCGCAGACAACAGCGAAACCCCTCTGCCGGCGGGCGCGGGCCCCGCTCGGGCACGCCCGAGTGGGGCGCCCCGTCCGGCGGGTGCCGGGCGCTGCTGCCCGCTACTTCACCCCGGCCTCCCGCATCTGCCGCAGCTCCTTCTTCAGTTCACCCACCTCGTCGCGCAACCGGGCGGCGACCTCGAACTGCAGCTCGGCCGCCGCGGCCCGCATCCGCTCCGTCATCTCCTCGATGATCCCGGCGAGTTCGGCGGCGGGACGGTCCGTCAGGGCCGCCTTGCCCTTGCCGCCCTTGGACTTCCCACCGAGCTCCGGGACAGGCGCCGGCGCCTTGGCGTCCTTGCCGTCGGCCTGCTTGCGGTAACCCGAGCCCAGCAGCTCGCGGGTGTCGATCTCCTCGCGGGCGATCGTCGCGACGATGTCACCGATCTTCTTGCGGAGCGGCTGCGGGTCGATGCCGCGCTCCTTGTTGTACGCGAGCTGCTTCTCCCGGCGGCGGTTGGTCTCCTCGATGGCCTTCTCCATCGCCGCCGTGATCTTGTCGGCGTACATGTGGACCTGACCGGAGACGTTTCGCGCGGCACGCCCGATCGTCTGGATCAGCGCGGATCCGGAACGGAGGAAGCCCTCCTTGTCGGCGTCCAGAATCGCCACCAGGGAGACCTCGGGGAGGTCGAGCCCCTCGCGCAGCAGGTTGATGCCGACCAGGACGTCGTACTCACCGGAACGCAGCTCGCGCAGCAGCTCCACACGCCGCAGGGTGTCCACGTCGCTGTGCAGATAGCGGACCTGGATACCGAGCTCCAGGAAGTAGTCCGTGAGGTCCTCGGCCATCTTCTTGGTGAGGGTGGTGACGAGGACCCGCTCGTTCTTGTCCGTCCGTGTACGGATCTCGTGCACCAGGTCATCGATCTGCCCGTCGGTGGGCTTGACGACCACCTGCGGGTCGACCAGACCGGTCGGGCGGATGATCTGCTCCACGTAGCCGTCGCCGCGCGCGAGCTCGTACTTGCCGGGCGTCGCGGACAGATAGACGGTCTGACCGATGCGCTCCAGGAACTCTTCCCACTTCAGCGGCCGGTTGTCCATGGCCGACGGCAGGCGGAAGCCGTGCTCGACGAGGGTGCGCTTGCGTGAGGCGTCGCCCTCGTACATGGCACCGATCTGCGGGACGGTGACATGGGACTCGTCGATGACCAGCAGGAAGTCGTCCGGGAAGTAGTCGATGAGGGTGTTGGGCGCGGAACCGGGCTCACGGCCGTCCATGTGCATCGAGTAGTTCTCGATGCCGGAGCAGGAGCCGATCTGACGCATCATCTCGATGTCGTAGGTGGTGCGCATCCGCAGGCGCTGTGCCTCCAGGTGCTTGCCCTGCTTCTCCATCGTGGCCAGGCTGTCCGCCAGCTCGGCCTCGATCCCGGCGATGGCCCTCTCCATCCGCTCGGGCCCGGCGATGTAGTGGCTGGCCGGGAAGATGTACAGCTCCCGGTCCTCGCTGATGACCTCGCCGGTCAGGGGGTGGAGGGTGGAGAGCGCCTCGACCTCGTCCCCGAACATCTCGATCCGCACGGCCAGCTCTTCGTAGACCGGGAAGATCTCGATGGTGTCGCCGCGCACCCGGAAGGTGCCGCGGGTGAAGGCGACGTCGTTGCGGGTGTACTGGATGTCGACGAAACGGCGCAGCAGCTGGTCACGGTCGATCTCGTCACCGACCTTCAGCTGCACCATCCGGTCGACGTACTCCTGTGGCGTGCCGAGGCCGTAGATGCAGGAGACCGATGCGACCACGACGACATCGCGCCGGGTGAGCAGCGAGTTCGTCGCGGAGTGGCGCAGCCGTTCGACCTCCTCGTTGATGGAGGAGTCCTTCTCGATGTACGTATCGGACTGCGGGACGTACGCCTCGGGCTGGTAGTAGTCGTAATAGGAGACGAAGTATTCGACGGCGTTGTTCGGCAGCAGCTCGCGGAATTCGTTGGCGAGCTGGGCCGCGAGAGTCTTGTTGGGCGCCATGACGAGCGTCGGGCGCTGCAGCTTCTCGATCATCCACGCGGTGGTCGCCGACTTACCGGTGCCGGTGGCGCCCAGCAGGACGACGTCCTTCTCACCCCCGCGGATGCGCCGCTCGAGGTCGGCGATGGCCGTCGGCTGGTCACCGTTGGGCTGATAAGGGCTGACGACCTCGAAGGGTGCCACCGTGCGTTCGATCTTTGATACGGGCCGCATGGAATCCACCGTACGACCCAGCACTGACAATCGGCGTGGCAATTGCCCTGACCTGCGATTTCACCCCACGGGCCCGGGTCGGCGGCCGACGCGGCCGGTGCACCGCCACATCCCTTCGGCGATATCCTGCCCCTCCCGCGCACAGCCCCGGCTCCGGCATGGCATCGCCACCCCGCCCTGACGTCCCTGCGTACGGCGCTCTCCGGCAGATCCGCCCCGGGCGCGTCGCTCTCGGCTCTATATACAGAACACCCGCCGGCTCGCAAGACCAAAACCAGTCAGAAGCACGAGCGGTGACGAACCATAGGCCGAGATGCGCGGACGCCGTGGCTCCGGCAAGTTGGACGACGTCGGGGCGTACGACCGTTGCACCGCCCTCTCCGGGCATCCTGCCGCCTCGGCGCTCAAACACATAAAAGCTGCTGCTTCTCGTTCATTATCTGGCCATCCCACGCCTACCTCCCGCTACGGCCCGGCTGCCAGCCTCTGCTCATCCGACCCGTTCACGTCACCGCACGTCTGCTCACTTCCACGACGTCACGAGGAGTCCGCATGCGTATCCGCCCCGTTGCCACCGGCGTCACCGCTGCGCTCATGGGTCTGTCCGCGCTCATCCTCTCCCCCTCCGCCGCCCACGCCGCGACCGAGGGCCACAGAACGGTCGTCTTCGCCCACCGGGGCGCCTCGGCGTACGCCCCGGAGAACACCCTCGCCTCGATCGACGCGGCGCACCGGCTCGGTATCGACTGGGTCGAGAACGACGTCCAGCGCACCAAGGACGGCGAGCTGGTCATCCTGCACGACAACTCGCTCGCCCGGACGACCGACGTCGAGCAGGTGTTCCCCGACCGCGCGCCCTGGAATGTCTCCGACTTCACGCTCAACGAGATCGAGAAGCTGGACGCGGGCAGCTGGTTCGGGCAGAAGTTCGAGGGTGAGCGCGTGCCCACAATGGAGGCCTACATGGACGAGGTCGAGCACAACGGGCAGAAGCTGCTGATGGAGCTCAAGTCGCCGGAGCTCTACCCGGGCATCGAACTCCAGACCCTCGTCGAGCTGCGCCGCGAGGGCTGGCTGAGCAAGTCGCACGTCAAGCGCCGCCTGGTCATCCAGAGCTTCAACGCCGACGCCATCAAGACCGTGCACTTCTTCCGCTCGGACGTCAAAACCGGCTTCCTCGGCAACCCCACCGTCGCCGACCTGCCGAAATACGCCGAGTACTGCGACCAGATCAATCCGAACCACAACGCGGTCACCCGTGACTACGTATCCGCCGTGCACGGCCTGAAGGGCCCCCACGGCCGGGCCCTGGAGGTCCACACCTGGACCGTCGACGACGGCGCGCGGGCCGTCAAGGTCGCCGAGATGGGCGTCGACGGGATCATCACCAACAAGCCCGACGTCGTGCGGGACGCCCTGGCGGGCGCCTCCGACTGACGCCCGGCCGGCGGAGCGGGGCGGGCGAACGCCTCCGCCTCGCTCTCCGCCGCATTGTCAGTGGTGGGTCCTACGCTGAACACGTGACGAACGCAGAGCAGGACGACCAGGAAGCCTTCCGGTCGACGCCGCCGGACACCGGCCAGGGCGTGGCGGGCGCGCCCCCGCACGACTGGGGCTGGACCCTGCTGCAGAGCCCGATAGGCCCCCTGCTGCTCGCCGCGACCCGGAAGGGCCTGGTCCATGTCGTCTTCCATGCCGACGAGCGGACGGCCCGCCGCGCGCTGACCCGGCTGGAGCAGCGGTTCGGGGGACCGCCGCTTGCCGAGATACCTCATCTGGCGACGGCCACCACCGAGTTCACCGCCTACTTCGCCGGAAAGCTGCGGGCCTTCACCGTGCCCCTCGACTGGGACCTGTCGGCCGGCTTCTCCGCCCTGGTCCTGCACGCCCTGGCCGACGGCGTCCCCTACGGCAGCGTTGTCGGCTATCAGGACCTCGCCGACCGCGTCGGGGAGCCGGGCGCCGCCCGCGCGGGCGGCGCGGCGATGGGTTCCAATCCGCTCCCGATCATCGTGCCCTGCCACCGTGTCGTGGCGAGCGACGGCGGTATCGGCGGCTTCGGCGGTGGCCTGGAGACCAAGCGCCTGCTGCTCGCCCTCGAGGGGGTACTCCCCGCTCCCCTGTTCTGACCACTCCTCCCGCCGACCGCCGACCTCCGGCTCCTACGAAACGGCAGCGCCATGTCCCGTCAGATCGCTCTGCTCCGCGGCATCAACGTCGGAGGCCACAACGCCTTCCCCAAGGCACGGCAGCTCCAGCTGGCCAAGTCACTGGGCTTCGAGGACGTCTCCGTCCTGCTGCAGACCGGCAATATCGTCTTCGCCGATCCGGGTACGCCCCCGGAGGCGACCGCCCGCACGCTCCATGAGGCGATCACCGCCGAGCTGGGCCTGTCGGTGCCGGTCATGGTCCGCACCCGCGAGGAGCTGGCCGCCGCCGTCGCCGCGAATCCGTTTCCGCAGGCCGTCCCGGAGCCCAAGAGCCTGCATGTCACGTTTCTGTCGGCGGCGCCGGCCGACACCTCCGCGCTGGACGCGCTCGACCTCGACGCGTTCGCGCCCGACCGGTTCCAGCTGGTCGGGCGCGAACTGTTCCTCTGGTGTCCCGGCGGCATCGGCCGCTCCAAGCTCGCCGAGAAGGTGAGCCGCGCCCGGCTCGGAGTGACGGCCACCTCGCGCAACTGGAACACCGTCACCAAGCTCCTGGCCCTGGCGGACGCCTGAACCGGCTCTGACGCCCGTACCGGGCTCCGGCAGCGGCCCGGGACGACGACCCTGCATGCGGGCGCATCTGTCAGCCGGGCGCGGGACGCGCCTGCCCGGCCGGTTCCTCAGCGCCAGCCGTACCGCTCGCGCAGCCGGTTGACGACCAGATTGAAGCGGCCCCGGTCCAGTGCGCACGCCTCGCGCCGCATCCCGGCCGGATGCACCCGCAGCACCCGGTCCACGTCGATCCACGAGTCCCGTCCGGCGCGGTCCCACGGCCCCGTACCCAGGGGCACCCATTCCCGGTCGTGGTCGTGCCGCTTGCTGGAGAGCTGCACCGCAAGCAGCGTGCCGCCCGGCTCCCGGGCGACGACCAGCACGGGCCGGTCCTTGCCCCGGCCGTCGTTCTCCTCGTAGGGCACCCAGGTCCACACGATCTCGCCGGGGTCCGGGTCGCCGTCCGGGTCGGGTGCGTAGGACATCTGTATGGCGCCGACGGCGCGCGGCCGGGCCTCGACCGTGGCGGCGGGGCCGTGGCTGCCGGGCAGCGCCACCGGCTCGTCGGCTGCATTGAATGAAGTGGTCACGAGCCCACGCTAGCGGCCGCCCCCGGCGTCCTGACCAGCGGTCAGCGGTCGATTGTCAGTGGCCGGCCGTACGGTTTTCAGCGAGGGGGACGGCCGCTCGGGCGGCACGGGGAAGGGACCACCATGTCAGGGAACACGACGTATCCGGAACTGTCGCAAGAGGGCGACGGGGCCCACGAGTTCTGCGAAGTGGCGGTGCGCGGCACAGTCGTCCCGGTGCGTTACGGGCGCATCGATGCGGCCGGCCGGCAGCGGGCCGCGGCCTTCCCGACAGCCCAGGAGCGCTCAGCCCGGCCCGCTCCAGGCGGGCCGACGGGGGTCGTCGGCCCGGACGACGACATCCGCGGTCTCCTCCGGCCTCGTCTCCTCGTCGTAGCGCGCGAAGGCGGGCAGCGTCCACCGCGCGTCGTCCGGCGTGCGGCGGGCCAACGCGGCAGGCGACAGCTTCAGGTGGACGGAGAGGTCGAAGGGGAACCAGTGCCCCAGCAGCAGCGGACCGTGCAGCAACAGCACACCTCCGGGCGGCAGTTCCGCGTACGCACTGCGCGTCGCCCGGTCCGTCACCGGATCCCACAGATCCGGCAGTACCCGTCCGGTGCCACCGGGGTCCAGCGGCTGGAAGACCTCGCGCCACAGGGCCTGCCGGTCGAACCACTCGTCGTGGAAGGCGTCCGGATCCTCGCGGCCGTACTCCAGGCGCAGCGAGGCGGGACGCAGAAAGCCGAACGCACCTGCCTTGTGCACGGCCCGCCCCCTGAGGCGCAGGGCCTCCGCGAGGCGCCCCGCGAGGTCACCGGGAGCCGTGGCAGGTGCCCCGTCGACCGCGACCCGCAGCCACGGGCTCCCGTCCTTCGCCGGCATGGCGACAAGGCGCTCGGCGAGCGCGTCGGTCAGCCGTTCCCAGGTGATCGCTTCGAGCCGCACCCGGTCATTGTGCCCGGCCGCGCGGCGCGGGGCGCGCCGCATCAGCCCGACGAAGGCCGGTCAGACGGCGCGCCGAAGGTGAGGCCGGAGACCACACCGGACTGGTTCACGGTGCCGCGCTGCACCCCACCGCTGAAATTGATGTGTATGTCCCGCACCGTGTCCTGGTCCTGCTCGGGCCACAACTCGTCGAGCAGTGCGCACAGTTCCGCCGCCGCGGCAGGATCCTCGCTCAACAGGCGCCGCAACCGCAGTCGCCAGGCGGCAGTCCCCGCCGCTTCCCTCGGGCGCCTTGAGCCGTCGTGTGCGCGTCGTCCTGCTGTCGGTGCCCCCGTAGGGAAGGAGCCGGGCCCATGAACGGGCCGGCGGCCGCTTCCCGCCGGTCAGGCCTGGTCGGCGGTCGGCCGCGCCGCGCCGTAGCGGCTGAGTTCTGCGGCCGCCTCCTTCGTCGCCTCGATGACGCTCTCCGGAGCCACCGGCATCACCGACTTGAGCTTGAGGAGCAGTACCGCTCCCATGATGGCGCCGTCCCACATGATGGGCGCCGCGCAGGAGTTCCAGCCGGCCATGCACTCCTCGTAGCCCAGTGCGTGACCCAGGTCGCGGACCTCGGCCAGGGACGCCCTCAGCGCGTCGTTGTCCCGGTAGACGCCCGGTCCGGCCTGGTCGGGGACCGGCTCGGACAGCACCCGCTGCTGCAGCACGTCCGGCAGGTAGGCGAGGATCGTCCGCCCGGAGGCGCCGGTGCGCAGGGAGCGCGTCACGGACAGCACGTCGCGCGGGGTCATCCCCAGCTCCGCGAGGTCGGAGTCGCCGACGGCCATGTCCACACACTGCCGTTGCGCGCCGGAGAACGGAGCGACCATGTAGAGGAACGCCAGCCCGCCGTCGGTGGCCATGCGCAGTTCGCGAAGTGCCGTCTGCGAGGTGGCACCGTCGAGCCGGTGGTCGAGGGCGGTGAAGGCGAGCTGGGCGGCCGAGGTCCGCAGCCGGTAGAGGCCGCGGTCCACCCGCTCGAAGATGCGCTGGTAGATACCGGATTGCAGGATGCGGTAGACGACGGAGTCGTCCAGGCCGGTACATTCGGCGATCTCACCGGGCCCGTGGGCGGACCCGCCCAACTCGGCGAAGGCCGTCTGGACGAGGAAGACCCGCTCGGCATGGCTGGATCCCGACGTCCGGGAGCCGGCGCCCGACCCACCGCCCTTTCGCGCGTGCCCGGAACGGCCCGGGGTGCCCGGCGCGGTTTCCGGGACACCCGACGCGGAGGTCGTTACGGCGGCTTTCGACGCCGCGGTGCTGTTGCCCATTGTGTGCTCTCTCCCCTGGCAGTGATCCGCGCCCGAAGGCGCACGGCATTTGCGGTGCGAGCCGACACACCCGTGGCCCGCGGACTGTGCTGCGGCCCATGGCGGGCGGCCCCGGCGTGCGCTGCCGGGGCCGTGGTGCCCGTCCGGCGCCCGGTGTCAGCGGGCGACGTCGAGGGCGAGTTTGCCGGTCGAGGTGCGTGCGGCCAGATCGTGGTGTGCCCGGGCCGCCTCGCCGAGTGCGTAGGTGGCGCCGGTCAGCGGCTTGAGGGAACCGTCGGCGACGGCGTCGAACAGCGCCCGCATGGACGTCGGCAGCGCGTTGCGGTCCCCGTAGAGCTGGGGCAGCCAGAAGCCCGAGACGGTGAGCGACCGCTCCATCAGGTCCCGGGTCGGCACGTTCGCCAGCTCGCCCCCGGCGAATCCGTAGACCGCGAGGCGGCCGCGCGGCGCGACGGCCGCCAGCGTCCTTGCGAAGGTGGCTCCGCCGGTCATCTCCAGAGCCGCCTGGACCGGGCCGCCGGCCGCCTCCAGGATGCGCTCCGTCAGGTCCTCCGCGGTCGAGTCGACGACGGCATGAGCGCCCAGTTCCTCGGCCAGCTTGCGCTTCTCCGCGGAGCCTGCGAGGCCGATGACCTTCGCCCCGGCGCGCGCGGCGAGTTGGACCGCCAGCGAGCCGACACCGCCGGCCGCGGCCGGCACCACCACGGTCTCGCCCTCGGTGAGGCGCAACGACGTGAACAGCAGATGCCAGGCGCTGTTGCCCTGCAACGCCAGGGCGACGGCCTGCTCGTCGCTGATGCCGTCGGGCACGTCCCAGGTGACCCGGCGGTGCAGCAGGGCCCGCTCCGCGTAACCGCCCCCGCGGGTCAGCCCGACGACGCGGCGTCCGCCGTCCACCGTCCCCACCACTTCGTTGCCGGGTATGTACGGCAGCTCGACGGGTGCGAGGTAGGTGTCCCCCCGGACGTGCACATCCGCGTAGTTGATACCGGCCAGGGACACATCCACCAGCGAGTGGCCGCCGCGGGGCTCGGGCTCGGGCACGTCCTCGAGCCGCAGCACCTCCGGGCCGCCGAATTCTCGCATCACAATCGCGCGCACGACTCTCCCTCTGGTTCACAAGTGCTGTGCCCGCACAGGGTAGGCACGGCGCCCTTCGGCCCGTGGATGTCCGATCATTTCGCGCCAACCATGGGGTCCCTGGTGTGCGCTTGTTGTGCGCGTCACGAGAAATACCCGTCGGCTTTCTCGTGTCGCGAGAAAGCCGACGAGCGCTATCCACCCATTGCGACGTTTTGCATCAGATCTACCGGCGAGTATCGCTTGGGTGGCTCTCACGCGTCCCTCGCTCGATTCCGGGTTCCGCATGTGATCGCTGCAGCCTACGATCCGGAATTGTGTCCGCCGTCGGCCAGATGCGCCGACCGCGTTCCCAGGGGCAGAGCACGTTCCGCGAGGCACACGCGCTCGCCCCTCCCACCCGGTGAGACGGGCGGGTGGCGGAGGACGTGGCCGTACGCGAAGCGAGGCGAGCACGGCCTGAGGGGGAATCATGTGGGGGCAAACGGGGGGCGGCAGGCCGGCGTTCGCGCCGGCCTGCCGGGATCTTCAACGGCGACAGCCACTCGCACCGGTGCTCCTGCGGCGCCTGCGGGCGGCGTCCGCGGCCCTGCCCGCGATGGTCAGCACTTCGCTCATGGCAGCCACCGACGCCGTCGCCGACGCCGCGCGCCGACGGGTCCGCAGGAACACGGCACCGCCGTATCTGGACGTAGCCCGCTCCCGCCCGGGAACCGCTCGTCTCCGCAGAGAAAGGCACTGCCCATGAACGCGTCGAGCAGTACGAGCAGCACCGGGCTCGAGTTCACGCACCCGCACCTCGCCGTGGTGCTGGGCGGCGGCTTCACGGGCATGCTCGCCGCGGCTGCGCTGTCCGAGCACGCCGATGTCATCGTCGTCGAGCGTGAGCGGCTGCCGCGGACTCCCGCTCTGCCCACGGATCTTCCGCAGGCCCGGCCCGCCCATCTGCTGACGGCGGAGGGCGCCCACGCCGTCGAGGCCCTGCTCCCCGGCGCGGCCGAGCGCTGGCTCGCCCAGGGGGCCCGTCGCCTCCCCGTGCCGCCAGGGCTCGCCCGCCGACCCTCCCCCGGCTGGTTACGTCTCCGGCCGCCATCGCAGTATCTGATCGCCTGCTCGCGCGACCTGCTCGACCGGGCCGTACGCCGGCAGGTGACGGCCCTCCCGGGGGTGATGGTCCTCGACGCCACCGAGGCGGAGGACCTCACGGGCACCTCGGAGCATGTCACCGGGGTACGCGTCCGGAACACCGTCACCGGCGAGGTGTTCCGTCTGGACGCGGACCTCGTGGTCGACGCCACCGGGCGGAGTTCCACGACTCCGGACCGCCTCACCGCACTGGGGCTGCCCCCGGTGGGCGAGGAGGTGGTGGAGTCCGGAGTGCGCTCGGCCACCCGTCTCTTCCGCGCGCCGTCCGGCGGCGAGAACTGCCCTGCGGCCAGTGCACGTTCGCAGAGCACACTGCCGCTCCCCGGGAGCGTTTCCTCGGGGCGCCGGATACCCGCGCGGACGGCGACCCTGGTGCCCGTCGAGGACGGGCGCTGGCTGGTGACGCTCACGGGCTCCGGGGAAGACCGGCCGTCCGAACACGCCGACCGCTTCGTGCCGTTCGCCCGCAGCATCCCGCACTCCGTCATCGGCGACCTCATCGCCGACGCCGAGCCGTTGAGCGAGGTACGGCTGTCCCGCGACACCACCCACCGCCGGCGCCGCTTCGACCAACTCACCTCCTGGCCGACGGGGTTCATCGGCCTCGGCGGCGCCGTGGCGTCCTTCCGCCCCGACTGGGGTCAAAGCCTGTCCCTGGCCGCGCGGGGCGCCGCAGCCCTGCGCGCGGCTCTGCGCCGGCACGGCATGGATGAACCGGCGCTCGCCCACCTTGTGCAGCAAAGCATCGGCCGCCTCGTCGACGCCCCGTGGGCCGTGGCCACCGGCCGGGACACCCGCTCTTCCCATGGCCCGGTCCCGCCGGGTACTGCCGCCGTCCGGCTCGTACGCGGCGCCGTGGAGAGCATCCTGGGCACAGCCACCGGCCTTACCTCCGTGTGCCGTGGCTATGTCGATGTGTTGACTCCTGCCTCGCCCACGCCCGTTCCGCGCGCGGCTTCCGTGCTCGGCCTTCTCAGGAGTGCGGGGAGGGCGCTCCCTGCTCCGAGTGGCGCGGCGGCGTCGGGACCAGCGACGAGCGCGCCACGCGGATCAGCCGCGACGTCACCAACGGCGCCCCCGTCGACACCGTCCTCCCCTCCGGTCCTGCCGTCCTCGGCTCCGGCTGACGCCAGGGCGGCCGTGGGATCGCCGAGTGAGGCGACCGACGCCGCGTCCGTGCTCTCGCCCCTACCCGCGACCTCAGCCGGCGGCGCGCGTACTCCCACCGCCCAGCAGCCCTCCGCAGTCCCCTCCCGTCGCGACGCCGCGCAGGCACTGTGGCGATTTCCCCGACGCACACTCGGCCTTGGGCCGACGTCGCTGCGGCGCATCGGCGGGGCCGGCAGACGGAGGCCGGCCGACGACTGATCCCGGCGGACCTGGTCCGGGCCCCAGCCCTGCCGAGGGTCCGCCCCAAGTTCGGTGTGCGCTCCGGCGGCCTGGGCCGGCAGCGCACTCCTCAAGACCGCGAGCCCCCTTTACGGGGGTAGGGGGGCTCGCGATATTTCCTTCCTCTCAGGCCGGCGCCGGGGGCGGGTCGGATGGGTGGTCAGCCCCGCGCACCGCAGCTCGCCCGGCAACAGCTCGCCCGGCAATCGATCAGACACCCTTGAATGACGCTGTTTCGCGGAGTTCTGGTGAACGCCCCAGGAGTCGATGGGCAAGGGCGAGTGGGGCGCCCGGGTCAGGCGCGGAGGCTGTTGCTGTGGTGCGGTGCGCGGGGAGGCGCTCGACGGCGGTGGTGCCCGTGTCGGATTCCAGTGTGGGCGCGTAACCGGCGGCACGGAGCGCTTCCAGCGTGGCGGCCGGGGGACGGCCACTGACCAGGACGGTGGGGGCGACGGCTCGGAGCCCCAGGTCCCGCAGGGCACGGTGGGCGGCGAGTTCACGCACGAGCGCTTCGTCGTCGGAGCGGATACAGCAGGCAGCGGGCAGGACCCGCATCCGGCCATGCGCGCGGGCGGTGTCCTGGATGAGGTAGCGGAGCGGCTGCGGCAGGGCACCGGTCGCCGACGCGGCCGTCAGGTCGTCGAGCAGCGTGCCGGCGCTACGGCCGGCGTCCAGCGCGCGGCGTACCGAGGCGGGCGTGAAGCGCCAGGTCACGGCGTGGCCTTCGGACTCGCGGTCGGCCGAGGAGGCGAGCAGTGCGGTGAGGTCGGCACCGGGGCGGCCGGGGACGACGGCGGTCAGGTCGGCCTGGAAGTGCGCCTCGTCGAGTTGCGGCGGGAGCAGGTCGCGGAGCGGCTCGTCCAGGGCTCGCGGGTCGGCCAGAAGCGCACGTCCCAGAGGCGTGAGGGTGCTGTGCGCGACCAGTCCCAGGAAGGCCGCTTCGTCCAGTGTGTGCGCGGCGCGGTCCTCGGCCATCGGCTGGTCGAGGAGAGCGAGGGGCCGGTGCCATGCCGCGACGCGGAGAAGTGCGCTCCATGGACCTCCCCGCTCCCCGTCCTGCTGTTGGGGTTCGGCGGGCGGCAGGGGCGGGAACGGGGCTCCGGTCCCGGGGGGAACTTCTGCAAGTGCGGCCAGCAGGGCATGCCGAAGAGCGGGGGCGTAGCGGTCCTGGCCGCGCACGAGCGCGGTGGGGGTCTCGCCGAAGGGGGTGTGGGTGGGAACGGCCCACAGGGCGGACCAGGCGGCCAGTACAGGGGCGAGACGCTCGTCGGACGGTCGGGTGAGCCAGTCGTCGTAGGCGCTGGTGGGCAGCGCGGTGATGCCTGCGGGGGTGCGGGTCAGGGCGATCAGGTCGGCGGCAAGGACGAGGTCGAGGAGGAGACGGGTATGCGGTTCGGCGGCGCCGACTGCCTTTGCCAGGCGCTTGATCTCCCGAATGGTCAGGCCCCCGGACTTGCGAAGCGCGGCGGGCTGCGTCGCCAGCGAGGCGAGGAGACGCTCGACGGTGGCTGCGAGCGTCGCCGCGGCGGCCCGGGATTCGTCGTCCACAGCGGTGGCGGTGACGGCACCGATCCCGCGGCGAACGGTGGACTCGTCGGGGTCCGCAAGGGCGGGCTGCGGTGCCTGCGTGGCGAGGGGGCCGAGGTCGTGGGCGGCGAGCAGTTGGGGGGCCCGAGGCGGGACGACGATGGCGCCCTCCTCGGTGGGGGCGGCAATTCCTTCGTCGTACAGCGCCCGCAGGGCGGTTTCGGCGACGGTGCGCTCGGGACCGGGCGCGGTGGCACCGAGCGCGGCGTAGACGTCCTCGGGCGGTACGGGCGCGGTGGCCAGGTGGGGGAAGGAGAGCCGGTGGGCCATCAAGGACTGGTAGTCGGCGCCCGAGGCTGGAGCGGCGGGAGCGGGCGCGTCACGCCCGGCGCGCTCCTGGCTGATGCGCGCTGTGGTGGCGAGCACCTGGAGGCGGGGGTGATCGAGGTGGAGGACGAGGTGGTGGAGGGTTTCGTATGACCACAACGCGGCTGCGAGGCCACGGAGTTCGGTAGGGGCGGGCCGGCGGGCGAGCGGCTCGGCGTGGCGGCTGAGAAGCGCGGCGAGCTGCTCCGGGGTGCGCTGGGCGAGGGACCGGGTGAGTGTGTCGAGACCTTCCACGGCCCTGAGGTTAGTCATCGCGCGAGCAGGGCGGTGAGGGCGCCCACAGGGTCAGGGTCCGCCGGCCCCGTGGGCCACCAGTCCTCGGCGCCGGGTTCCGATTCGTACGGATACCAGCGGTTGTCGTGGCCGAACCGGAGCTGGATGCCGCGCTCGGGGTCGGTGAGGTGGTTGTGGCGCGGCCGCAGGGAGGGCAGGTCCGCGGCCAGGAGGGCGCTGCGGGCTCGATCGAAGTCGCCTGCGGGCGGCTCCCAGGGGTTTTCGAGGAGGGCGAGCCCTTCGGGTCCGCCCTGCCGCCACGCCGCGACGGCCCGCGCCACGTCCGTGGCGCTCCGGCCGGTTGCCGACGCCAGGTCGCGGTAGAGCGCCCGGGTCGCGGAGGTCAGGCCGGCGGTGGGGTGAGCGGTGGCAGCCAGTCGAATGGCGTCCTCCCAGGGGGGCAGCACCGAATACGGGGTGCATGGGGACGGCGACATGCCACGGGGTGGAGGGGCTCCGGCGGCAGTCACGCAGGCGTGAGCGCGGGTCGCCGCGTCGGCGGCCAGGAATTCGATCGCGGCGGGGTCGAAGGGCAGACCGTCGCCGTCCGGGAGGGCGAGTGGTTGTCCGGGCTGCGCCGGTGCGGGCAGCGGGGGCGGGAGCTGCGGTCGCGGACGGTCGGCCAGGGACTCCCGGGCGAGGACACCGCTGGTCGTACCCGGCGGTGTGGGCATCGCGGCGGGGCCTGCGGCAGCGTCATCGGGACCGGCAACAGTGACGGGACCGACAGCGGGACCTTCCGGGGCCGCTCCCGGCCCTGCTCCCCCACTCGCGGGCCTCGTGCGCGCGAGGGTGTGTGCGCGGGTCTCGCGAGCGGTGTGGGTGGCGTTGCGGCGGGAGAGTTCGTCAAGGAGTTCCCGTTCGCCACGGCCGCGCATCAGCAGCAGGACGAACGGGTCCGAGTCCAGCAGGCGGGCAACTTGGAAGCAGAGTGCGGCAGCGTGCTTGCAGGGGCGCCCGTTGTCGGGACAGGTACAGCGGGGAACGAGGTCGCCCGGCCCCGGGAGGAGCTGTGCCTCCCCCTCGGCCAGCTCCCGCGGCAGTTTCTTGGCCAGCAGGGCGGTGAGCTGGGCGGGTTCGGCGACGACGGCGTCGAGAAGGGCGTCCCACTCCTCGTCGGAGAACGTCCGGAGGCGGATGTCGGCACTGTAGGGACGGGGTCTGCTGCCTCGCACCGTGGCGAGGATGCGGCCGGGCGTGACGTTGATGGTGTCGACATGGCCGTCCCGGGCGTACGTCCGGCCCCGCGCGAGCCGGGCACTGTCGAGCGCGCTGGCCTCCAGTGCGTCCAACCAGGCGCTCCCCCACCAGGATTCGGCGAACAGTCCGCGGGCGCCGGTGCGGGCGGGCAGCGGCGGGAACGTACGCGAGCGGTCCGCGCGCGCCAGCCGGTCCGCCGCGGCCGCGCGCCCCGAGACGGCAGGCCGCCCCCGAAGACCGGAACCCGCCGCGGCGTCCGACGCGGCGGCACGGCCTTGGGCCACGCCGCGCGGGCGATCGCCGTAGGGCCGGTGGCCGCCGGACGGGGGGCGGGGGCTCATGCGGTCCTCCTCAGGGAGACGAGGTCGGCCAGCTCGGCATCGGACAGCTCGGTGAGCGCGGTTTCACCGCCGGAGAGCACGGCGTCGGCGAGGGCTCTCTTGGCGGTCAGGAGCTGGGCGATGTTGTCCTCGACCGTGCCCTCGGCGATCAGCCGGTGCACCTGGACGGGCTGGGTCTGGCCGATGCGGTAGGCGCGGTCGGTGGCTTGCTCCTCCACGGCCGGGTTCCACCAGCGGTCGTAGTGGATCACATGTCCGGCCCGGGTGAGGTTGAGGCCCGTCCCTGCCGCCTTGAGCGACAGCAGGAAGACGGGGGCCTCTCCCGACTGGAACCGGTCGACCATCCTCTCCCGCTCGGCGACGGGAGTGCCGCCGTGCAGGAGTTGATGTGCGATTCCTCGGGCGGTGAGGTGCCGTTCGAGGAGCCGCGCCATGCCGACGTACTGGGTGAAGATCAAGGTGGCGCCACCCTCGGCGAGGATGGTGTCGAGCAGCTCGTCGAGGAGTTCGAGCTTCCCGGAGCGGGCGGCCAGGCCCGGGGCGGCCTCCTTGAGGTACTGCGCGGGGTGGTTGCAGATCTGTTTGAGGGCGGTGAGCAGCTTCATCACCAGGCCGCGGCGTGCGATGCCCTGGGCGGTCTCGATCCTTGCGAGGGTCTCGCGGACGACCGCTTGATACAGCGCCGCCTGCTCCCGTCCCAGGGCGACCGGGTGGTCCGTCTCGGTCTTGGGCGGGAGTTCCGGCGCGATCCCGGGGTCGGACTTCTTACGGCGCAGGATGAACGGACGTACCAGCTTGGCCAGTCGCTCCGTCGCCTCCGGGTCGCCGCCGCCCTCGACCTCCCGCGCATGCAGCGCGCGGAAGGTCTTGAGGGAACCGAGGAGCCCCGGGGTCGTCCAGTCGAGCAGGGCCCACAGCTCGGAGAGGTTGTTCTCGACGGGGGTCCCGGTGAGGGCGATACGGGCCGGCACCTTGATGCTGCGCAGCGCCCTGGCCGTGGACGAGCGCGGGTTCTTCACGTGCTGGGCCTCGTCGGCGACGACCCACGCCCAGGGGTGGGCGGCGAGTTGGGGGGCGCTGCTACGCATCGTCCCGTATGTCGTCAGCACGAAGCCGCCCTCGATGTCGTCGAGACTGCGGCCGGTGCCGTGGAAGCGGTGTACGGGCGTGCCGGGGGCGAACCGTTCGATCTCGCGCTGCCAATTGCCCAGGAGGGACGCGGGGCAGACGACGAGGACGGGCGCGGTGGGTCGCCGGTGGAGGTGCAGCGCGATGACGGTGATGGTTTTGCCGAGGCCCATGTCGTCGGCGAGGCAGCCTCCCAGGCCGATCGAGATCATCGTGTCGAGCCAGGCCATGCCGCGCAGTTGGTAATCACGGAGGGTCGCCCGGAGGCCGGCAGGCTGGGGCAGCGGTCGGGCTTCGGTGGTGAGGCGGGAGCGCAGCGCGGCGAGGGCGCCCAGCGGCACCACCTCGACCTCCTCGCCGTCGACGTCCGCGGTGCCGTTGAGTGTCGCCGCAAGGGCGTCGACCGGGTCCAGATAGCCCAGTTCCCGCTTGCGGGCCTTGCGTACCAGCGCCGGGTCGACCAGAACCCATTGGTCGCGCAGCCGCACGACGGGGCGGTGCGCCTCGGCCAGGGCGTCCATTTCCGCCTCGGTCAGAGGGACACCGTCCATCGCCACCTGCCAGCGGAACTGCAGCAGTTCGTCGGTGTCGAAGAAACCGAAGCCGTCCGCGGCCGACCCGGGCGCCGGGCGCAGCACGGCCGCGGCGGTGAGACCGCGGGCCAGCTCCTTGGGCCAGTGGACGGCCATCCCTGCGGCGGCGAGCCGTGGCGCGGCCTCCCCCAGCAGCTCATACAACTCGTTCTCGCTGAGGGCCAGTACGTCGGGTACCGGCCGCTCCAGGAGGCGGCCGAGCGGGGACCAGACCCGGACCACGCGGCGCAGCGCGAGAAGGGCGTCGACACGGGAGCGCGGGCCGAAGTGGTCGGGGCCTTCTCCCTCCCACAGACTGCGGGCATCAGCCATCAAGGTCGGGTCGGTGAGGCTGTGCACCTGCAGAACGGCGGCCGCCGCGCCCCTCGCCTCGACCGCGCCGCTGCCGGGCCCCTGGTGGGCAGCGCCCTCCGCACCACCTGGTTCGACGGCGTCTTCTCCACCGTCCTGGCCTACCCCACCGGCATCGCGCTCGGTGTCGAAGAGCTTGTGCGGGGCCAGGTCCAGGCGCAGAGAGAGCCGCACCCCGGCATCGACACCGGCCGCGACCTCAGCGACCCACTCCCGGGCACCGGGCAGGTGCTGCGGCGCGGTCACCGCGTACGGCGCGCCGGCCACGAAGCCGGCGGCGGGCGTGCGCGGCAGGGTGTCGACCACCGCGTCCACGAAGAGCCGCACCAGCCCCACCGGGTCGGGCAACCGGAGCGGACGGCTGCCGGGGAGCGGAACGGCGTGTGCCTCGGCAGGCATGGCGGCGGCGATGGCCCGGAGGTGCGCTATGTCGTCGGGGTCCAACGGCCCGGCACGCCACGCGTCGCCGTCCTCGATGGTCAGCCCCGGCAGCAGCCTGCCCCGGCCCGCCAGATGCAGGGCGTGCAGCGCGGCCGCGCCCCAGCAGGCGGCGGCCGGGTGCGCAGCCGGATCGTGCCGGGCGCCGATCAGGAGTGGGACGGCCTCGGCCAACGGGAGGAGCACCGCCGGGACCGTCCGGGTGCGGGCGCCGTTCCCATGACGCCGTGCGACGGTCAGCCGCGCAGGCTCAGCGGCCGGCTCCGGCGCTTCCTCCGCGGCCTGCGGCCGACCGGGCTCTCGGGCCACCCCATGCGACGGAAGCTCGCCGCCGTCAGGCCGCCAGAACGCGACCTGCCCGGCCCTCGGTGATGCAGCGGGCAGGAAGACGGCAGCGCAGCCGATCAGAGCCGCGCTTCCTCCGGCATGGGTGGCTGGGGCTCCACGCAGGGTTGTCAGCGAGGCGCCCGCATGCCGGGACACCTCCGCTGTCGCCTCCCACTGCCCTGCCATGCCGTCCTCTCGTGCTTGATCTTCGGGAACCCGGGTCCGTCGCACCGCTCGCGGCACCTGCCGGGCTCGCCGCGCCTGACCCACTCCTGTTGCCCCAACCTGCGAGTCTACGGTCGTGCGCACTGCCCCTCCTGCGTCGCGCCGGGCGGCCGCGCCCGCCTCGTGGCTCGAGTCGACGGCTCACCTGTCGACCAGTGCATCGATCCGCTGCCGCTCCGACCACTTGCTCCCGCGCGCCGGGCCCGGCCCCGGGCCCGGCGGCCCACCGTCGCGATCAGAGGCCGCATACACGGAGCCGGCACGTTGGCAGGTTGATGCAGGCTCCGTCGTGCAGGCGGATGCCCCCTGTCGAAGAAACACTCATGCGATCCACTCCCCCACCTCGGACTGCCGACCGGTGACGTTCTGTCGCCGCAGTCTGCGTTGAGACCGATGGAAGCAGACAGCACTGACAACGCCGCCGACCGACGCATGAAGGCTGCCTGCCAAGGCGCTGCTGACCTGCAAGAAAGGCGTTCCGAAAAACCGTGGCAGAGCAGTTGTCCACAGCCCGCCCACCGCACTTCACCCTCACCGCGAGGACGGTTACAGTGAGTGACGCAACCACTCTCAGTAGTCAACTTCGCCGCGAGGAGTCACCATGCGTCATCCGACCCGGGAACAGAGCGCCGCTACCGACGCCTTCGATGCCGGATCGCATCTGGTGATTCAGGCAGGCGCCGGTACGGGCAAAACGACGACCCTCGCGATGCTCGCGCATGCGGCCCGGCGCCGAGGCCGGACCGGTCGCTATATCGCCTTCAACCGAGCCATCGCGCGCCATGCCGACCGGACGTTTCCCGCCGGAGTGTCCTGCGGGACCGCCCATGCCCTCGCCTACACCGCCGTCGGAAGGCGATACCGAGACCGAATGAACTCCCCACGGCAAGCGGGATGGCGGACGGGTGCGGCTCTGGGCATCGACGACGGCTTATCCGTTCGTCTCGGGGCGCGCAAGGTCACCAACAAGGCACTCTCCAACAGCGCCTTGCGCACCGTCACCCGGTTCTGCCAGTCGGCAGACAAGGAGATCGCTCCCCACCACGTCCCACCCCTGCGAGGAGCAGAACAGCAGCCGCTGCACGACCAACTCGCCGACCTCGTCCTGCCCTTCGCCCGCAAGGCCTGGGCCGATCTACAGCATCCGAAGCATGGCGTCGTCCGCTTCGAACACGACCATTACCTCAAGATGTGGGCCCTGCGGGAGCCCGTGATTCCCGCGGACTTCCTCCTCCTGGACGAAGCGCAGGACACCAACCCCGTCGTCGATCAGGTCTTCACGGCACAGCGCGCCCACGCGCAGCTGGTACTCGTAGGGGACTCCGCTCAAGCGATCTACGGCTGGCGTGGAGCGCGGGACGTCATGACGGGATTCGACGGGACCCGGCTCAGTCTCTCCCGCTCCTTTCGCTTCGGGCCGGCGCTGGCCGCGGAGGCGAACCGCTGGCTCGCGATCGTCGACGCACCGATCCGTCTCACGGGCTCCCCCTGGCTCAAGACCGAGATGAGCCGTCTCCGCGAACCCGCAGCGATCCTCTGCCGCTCCAATGTCGGGGCGATGGTGGAGGTGATACGGCAACTGGAGGCCGGCCGCCGCGTCGCGCTGGCGGGCGGCGGCGAGGTGCTGAGGGCGCTGGCCCGTGCCGCGCACGACCTCGACGCGGGGCGCCGTACCGCGCACCCGGAGCTGATGCTCTTCGAGTCGTGGGGAGAACTGCGGGAGTACGCGGAATTCGACCCCGCCGGGCGGGACCTGCTGCCGCTGGTGGAGCTCGTCGACGAGCACGGCACACAGGCCGTGCTCCGCGCCCTGGACCGCCTCACACCCGAGGCATCCGCCCAGGTCACCGTGTCCACGGCCCATCGCGCAAAGGGCCGGGAGTGGCCGACCGTGCGTATCGCGGACGACTTCACCGCCCCTGATGATCTGGACGAGCTCGGCGAGGACGGCATCCCGCTGCCGGGCCCGATCGACGCAGACGAGGCGCGCCTGGCGTACGTCGCGGTGACCAGGGCACGCTCACGGCTCGACCTCGGTGGCCTGTCGTGGATCCACTCGCACCCCGCCGGCGATCCACGCCCGCCAGGGCCCGAGCCCACAGAGGCAGGACCTCGGCCAGGACAGGGAGACCGCAGCGAAGAGTCCCACCCCCAGACACCACCACAGCGCCTGTCCCAGCGCGTACGCGAGCGGCCCGGAGGGAGGCGGGAGCGCGGAGAAGGGGCCTCATGAGCAGCGACCGAATTCCGTCACGGGAGGGATGACGAGGGCGTCGATGTGAAGGATCCTGGAACTGGGAGATGGGTGCCGATGCGTACAGGAAATGAGCCGGTACAGGCACGCAGCCCGCTGAGAATACGTTGCGGGCTGGCGCTGTGGGGTCTGCTCTGGGCCCTGGCAGGAGCAGTGGCATTCGCCGCGGCCGAGCGGCCGGAGTGGGCAGCGGCGTGTGCCGCGCTGGCGGCGGTGGCCGCGACGGATCTGGTCATGGTCATACGGCACATCCGCCAGGGGCCGCACTTCCAGCCGGGCAGAGACATACCCCCCTACGAGGCGGACCGAGGCAGGAACGACGCCTTCGGCAGACGGAACGCCGGCGGCAGGAGAGGTAACACCAGGCCGTAGGGATCGTTCCGGGCGGCGGCTGTGCCCGGGGCCCCGGGCTCGGGAGGCTCCTGGGAGCCGCCGCCCCTGGCGCATTGGCAGCGGGCGGGTGGCCTCCGGAGAGGCATTGGCCGCTCTGCCAGCAGAGTCTTGGCCTGGATTCGCAAGGCGGGCGCGCCCCGTGGGGTTGTACGTACAACCACCGCGGCGGACGTGGTGACCACCGCCCCGTCCAACCACTAGACACGACGCACTCGACACGACGGACACGACAGGACGGAGGTGTTGGAGACCAACCCCGACTTCGCACATCAGCCTGGCCACGCAGGCCAAGTGCCCGGCGAGCTGCCGCAAGATCCACAAGCTGGCCTACCGGCGGGGATCACGGCCTACGCAAAGAGCCCGCTCTCTGCCCCACATAGGCCGGACTGCGTAAGGAGAGGGTCCTGCCCAAGCAGGTCGCCCGCTCCGGCTTCTGCCACCGGCTCTACGCGGGGCCCTGGTCCGGCCCGATGCCACCGCGATGGTCGCCGCCGTTCCCGTGGTTGCCACCGCGCCCGTTGCCGTCGCCATGGCCATTGGCGTCGTCGTGGGCGAAACGGGCCGCTTCGATGAACTCGGGGCGCGGCTCCAGCGCCGCCGCCAGGCGGAAGTGACGCAGCGACTCCTCCGGCCTGTTGGCGCGCTCCAGGGTGCGGCCCAACGCGAAGTGCGCGAAGGCGTTGTCCGGCTCGCGCTCCAGCACGATTTGGAACTCAAGCTCCGCGGGCCGCAGTTGTGCGGCGAGGAAGAAGGCACGTGCGCGTAGCAACCGAGCGGCGGTGTTCTCGGGGTGTGCGGCAATGACCGAATCCAGTAGCCGAATCGCTCCGCGAGGGTCGCGGGCCGTCAACAGCTGCTCCGCGGCGCGGAAGTCGATGACATGGGTCTCAGGACTGTGCTCGGGCACGGCCGCCTCCTCTCCGATAGCCATAGTCGGTAGGGCAGGCATGAGCGTCCCGCCCTACAGAGCTACGTGCGGAAACAATCCCGTTCCCGCCACCATTCCCCCGCCACCATTCCCCGCTATTTCATTCCCCCCATTCACCGTCGCCAGCGGCCGTCGCGCGCGACCTCTACTCGCGACTTCTACTGGTGTCCTCGGTAACGGGGTCCCCGGCTAGAGGCTGATGTGATACGCCTTGCGCAACGTCTCGTGCACAGTCCACTGCGTACGGTCGCCTTCGCGCAGGACGCAGGCATCACCTGGTCCCACGTTCAGCACCGGCCCGCCCTCGACCTCGATGGTGGCGCGTCCACTGACGACGACGAAGAGCTCATTGGCTTCCGTGTCCGTCACCACGCCCGGCGTGATCTGCCAGATGCCGCGGATCTGACGGCCGTCCGGCGACTCCCACAGCACCTTGCCCGTCACCACGGGCTCCCCGCGGACGATCTGTTCGGGGGCCAGTGGTTCCGGCTCGAGCTCGGCGTCCGCGAAGCCGGGTATGTTGACGACGAACGACGCGGGAGCGGCCGCGGACGAGCCCGAGGTCACAGTGGAGCCTTCCCCTGCACCGGGGCGGGCCCCGTCGTCCGGAGTCTGCGGACCAAGATCGGTAGCGCTCTTGGCGACGGTCGTCTGCGTGGCATCGGTAGCACTCATGGCGGCGAGGCTACAGCCCGGCCTCAAACGCTCCGCAGGCGCTCCCACACCGCGCGGACCTGCGGCTCCAGGGCTTCCAGGGGCCCATCGTTGTCAATGACGTGATCCGCGACGGCCAGCCGTTGCTCGCGGGTCGCCTGAGCCGCCATACGGGCCTTGGCCTCGTCTTCCGACATGCCGCGCAGCCGGACCAGCCGGTCCAGCTGAGTTTCCGGTGCGGCGTCGACAACGACGACCAGGTCATAGAGCGGGGCCAAGCCGTTCTCCGTCAGGAGCGGCACGTCGTGGACCACCACGGCCTCCGGTCCCGCTGCCGCCTCGAGTTCTGCCGACCGGGCGCCCACCAGCGGATGCACGATCGCGTTGAGGGCCTTCAGCTTTTCCGGGTCGGCGAAGACGATCCCGCCCAGTTTCGGACGGTCCAAAGTGCCCTCCGGCGCGAGGACGCCCTCCCCGAACTCCTCGACAACCGCCGCCAGTCCGGGCGTGCCGGGCTCGACGACCTCCCGGGCGATCCTGTCCGCGTCCACGATCACTGCGCCGTACGACGCCAGCAATCGCGAGACCTCACTCTTTCCCGCACCGATTCCGCCGGTCAGCCCCACCTTCACCATGGGCCCACGCTATACGGTCCCGGAAACGGCGGCTTCGAAGGACCGCAGCTTCGAGGACGGGCAGCAAGGGCGGCTGTTTCGAGCGACGGCAACGACCTCGGCCGAGACCCGGGCCTTGCTCGTTCGGCCTGCCGCGCCGCCATCGCGCCAGTTCGACGCGCCCCACACCATCCCGGCGCCACAACCCACAGTCCCTGCCCCGTAACCACCACCGCCGGCAATATCACCCGCGCCCGCGCGCACCCTCCGGCGCCCGTCGGTCGGGGCTTCAGGCTCCGCTTCCGCCCTCGCTCTCACGCTCCGCCAGGAAGCGCTCGAATTCCCTGCCGATCTCGTCTGCCGAGGGCAGTTCCACCGGCTCGGCGACCAGGTTTCCGCGGCTCTCGGCGCCGGCCACCGCGTCGTACTGATGCTCCAGTCCGCTGACCAGCGCGACCAGTTCCTCGTCTCCCTCCGAGATCTGCCGTTCGATCTCCTCCTGGGTGCGCAGTGCTTCGGTGCGCAGCGAGTGTGCGGCGCTGGGCAGCACCAGGCCGGTGGCGGCCGTCACGGCCTCCAGGACGGTGAGCGCGGCATCGGGGTAGGCGGACCTGGCGATGTAGTGGGGTACGTGAGCCGCCACACCGAGAACGTCGTGCCCCGCCTCGGCCAGCCGGAACTCGATCAGCGCCGCCGCGCTGCCGGGAACCTGCGCCTCGTCGAAGAAGGTGGCGTGCCCCGGCATCAGGTCGGTGCGATTGCCGTGCGGGGTGATGCCGACGGGGCGGGTGTGCGGAACGCCCATGGGGATGCCGTGGAAGTTCACCGCCAGTCGTACGCCCAGGCGCTCCACTATCTGTCGCACTGCCGCCGAGAAGCGTTCCCACTCCACATCCGGCTCGGGACCGGAGAGCAACAGGAAGGGCGCTCCCGTCGCGTCCTCGACCAGGCGCAGCTCGATGCTGGGCGTCTCGTAACCGGTCCACCGGTTGTTTTCGAACGTGAGCAGCGGGCGGCGGGCCCGGTAGTCGATCAGGCGGTCGTGGTCGAAGCGGGCGACGACGCGGTGCGTCAGCCCGTCGAGCAGCCGCTCCACGATCTGGTCGCCGGTCTCACCGGCGTCGATGTACCCGTCGAAGTGGTACAGCAGCACCAATCCGGCGGAGTCCCTCGCGGCGATCGCCTCAACCGCCGCGAGCCCGCTCGGCTCCCATTCGTACAACTTCTGGGGATCCAACACAGTGACCGCTCCTCCTCATGTCCGTGGGCAACAACGTCCGGCAGTGGTCACGCATTCCCGAACAGACCTTTCGGGCCCGCGATCCGTTCCCTCACCCCGTCTCCGTTCCGCTCGCCTCACCGCTGTTCCCCTCGCTGCCGCCGCCACCTCCGCCTCGCGCGTCGCTCGACTCCCCGCCTGGGCACCGTGCCCGCCTCGCCCGCCTGGGCTCCGTGTGCCCCGACCGCCGGATGGAATCCCGCCACTTTCGGCGCCCCTCGCCGACCCACCCCGGTGGCCCGACCGAGCCGACCGAAGCTGCACAGGTGAGGGAACCGGAGGTCGAGCCGACGCCCGCCTCCAGCGCCCACCCCATCAGCCATTCAGATTCATGACCTGCCTTACCCCATAAGGGAATTACCGGAGAGGCGAGGAGGAGTTGCAGCCACTCAGCACTTGTCCGGCTCAAGCCCCCGACTCGCTCTGCACCTTGACGAGGTACGGCCGCCCCTTAGCTTCACGAGCGCTCAAGTGATTCACGTTCACGCTCAACGTTCATATATGAAAAGAGAGTTGCATGCCCATGCCTGTGCGGAACCGGATGAGCAATTGTCCCCCGAGTCACATGCGGAGTCTGCAAGGTCGCAGGCGGAGGCATGTCCGTACCGGCCCCCTCCTGACCGTCTCCGGCATCGCGCTGTTGGTGGCGGCGGGCAGCGCCCTCGGCGTCGCCACCACGGCGGTCGGCGCGACCGCCCCGCCTCCCGCCCGGGTGATCGAGGTCGCCACCGCGGGCCAGCTCAAGGACGCCCTCTCCACCGCCGGGGAGCGGCGACACCATCCACCTCGCCGACGGCGCCTACAGCGGCAACTTCAAGACCTCCACCGCCCGCAGCTCCGGGGCTCGCATCACCTTCACCGGCTCTTCAAAGGCCGTCCTCACCGCGGGCGGCGGCTACGGGCTGCACCTGAACGGCGCCTCCTACTGGACGGTCAAGGGGATCACCGTCACCGGCGGCCAGAAGGGGATCATGGTGGACGCCGCGAACGGCGTGGTCATCGACTCCGTCACCGTCCACGACCTGGACATGGAGGGTGTGCACTTCCGCAAGTCCAGCAAGAACGGCGTCATCAAGAACTCCACGATCCGCGACACCGGCAAGGACGGCAGCGGCATGGGAGAAGGCGTCTACGTCGGCAGCGCCGGCGGCACCGACGACAAGAGCGACGACATCCAGATACTCGGCAACACCATCGGGCCCGGGGTGGGTGGCGAGATGGTCGACATCAAGGAAGGCGCGACCGGCGCGAAGATCAGCGGCAACACCTTCGACGGCAGAGGGATGACCGACATCCACTTCGACGACTCATGGGTCGACGTGAAGGGCAACGGAGTCCTCGTCGAGAACAACAAAGGCTGCACACCACCGACAACGGGTACGAGACCCACAGCCAGCAGGCCGGCTGGGGCTGTGGCACGGTCTTCCGCGGCAACACTCCGCCCTGAGCGGCGCCTCAGGGCCGGGGCGCTACGGGTTCAACGTCACCAACTACGCCGCGTCCGACTGCCCGGTCACGATCGCGGGCGACAACACCGTCACCGGCGGCCGCGGCGTGGCCAACCCTGACGCCCCGGTGGGCTGACCGGACGGGACGGCGAAGAGGCCGGGCAGGAGCGTTCGCGAAGGGGGTGAACGCGCGGAAGGCCCGCTCCCCCTGAGGGGAACGGGCCTTCCACTGTCGGCTAGTGCCTAGCGGTGAGCGTTCAGCTCTGGCCGCCGGCCAGCTTCTCGCGGAGCGCGGCCAGGGCCTCGTCCGACGCCAGGGCGCCGGAGTTGTCCGCCGACTCCGAGGAGTAGGAGCCGCCGCCGGAGGCGTTGCCGCCACCGCCGGTGCTGCCGGCGCCCGGGGCCGCCGGTGCCGCAGCACCCTCGGCCGCGGCCTGCTCGTCGGCCTCGCGGGACTTGATGACCTGAGCCTGGTGCTGCTCGAAGCGGGTCTGCGCCTCGGCGTACTGGTTCTCCCACACCTCGCGCTGGCTCTCGAAGCCCTCGAGCCAGTCGTTGGTCTCGGGGTCGAAGCCCTCGGGGTAGATGTAGTTGCCCTGGTCGTCGTAGGACGCGGCCATGCCGTACAGGGTCGGGTCGAACTCGACCGTCGCCGGGTCGGCACCGAAGGCCTCGTTGGCCTGCTTCAGCGAGAGGCTGATGCGGCGGCGCTCGAGGTCGATGTCGATGACCTTGACGAAGATCTCGTCGTTGACCTGGACAACCTGCTCCGGGATCTCGACGTGGCGCTCGGCCAGCTCGGAGATGTGGACCAGGCCCTCGATGCCCTCGTCGACGCGCACGAACGCACCGAACGGAACGAGCTTGGTGACCTTACCCGGGACGACCTGACCGATCTGGTGGGTCCGGGCGAACTGCTGCCACGGGTCTTCCTGCGTCGCCTTGAGCGACAGGGACACGCGCTCGCGGTCCATGTCGACGTCCAGGACCTCGACCGTGACCTCCTGGCCGACCTCGACGACCTCGGAGGGGTGGTCGATGTGCTTCCAGGACAGCTCGGAGACGTGCACCAGCCCGTCGACGCCACCCAGGTCCACGAAGGCACCGAAGTTGACGATGGAGGAGACGACGCCGGAGCGCACCTGACCCTTCTGGAGGGTGGTGAGGAAGGTCTGGCGGACCTCGCTCTGGGTCTGCTCCAGCCAGGCACGGCGGGACAGGACCACGTTGTTGCGGTTCTTGTCCAGCTCGATGATCTTGGCCTCGAGCTCCTTGCCCACGTAGGGCTGGAGGTCGCGAACGCGGCGCATCTCGACCAGGGAGGCCGGGAGGAAGCCACGGAGGCCGATGTCGAGGATGAGACCACCCTTGACGACCTCGATGACGGTACCGGTGACGATCCCGTCCTCTTCCTTGATCTTCTCGATCGTGCCCCAGGCACGCTCGTACTGAGCGCGCTTCTTGGACAGGATGAGGCGGCCTTCCTTGTCCTCCTTCTGGAGAACCAGGGCCTCGATCTCGTCACCGACGGCGACGACCTCGTTGGGGTCGACGTCGTGCTTGATCGACAGCTCGCGGCTGGGGATGACGCCTTCGGTCTTGTAACCGATGTCGAGCAGGACCTCGTCCCGGTCGACCTTCACGATGACGCCGTCGACGATGTCGCCGTCGTTGAAGTACTTGATCGTCTCGTCGATCGCGGCGAGGAAGGCTTCCTCGTTACCGATGTCGTTGACCGCAACCTGCGGGGTGGTGGCGGTGGTCTCGGTGCTGCTCGTCATGTGGGTAAAGGCTCCGGTGCGGACATTGAAGTCGTAGGTACTGCTACGCCGAGAGCCGTTATCGCCTCTGCACGGGACCGGACAGCGTCAGAGGCGCACCCTCCGGAGCCCCGCAAAAACCGGAGCAACCCGAAACGCCTCGAAAACCGAGGGGACATACATACAGATACGAGCGCGGCCTGCTCCGTCTGAGGCGCGCAAGCCCGCAGCGCAACTTGTAGCATACGGGGGCAGCCGGACACGGTCAATGCGCGAAGGCGCACACCCGGGACAAACGCCCCATATCCGGCACACGCGTTGTTCCGCGAGGTCGAACGGCCTCACAGTCCCCGCAGCTACAAGCAGAGCGAACACTACGACGACGGGCGCGATGAACCAAGAGCACGAGCCGGAGGCGACCCGACGTCACGCCTCCGACACCGAGAGCAGCCGGGCCAACCGCGGCTGGTGGGACAGCAACGCCGACGAGTACCAGAGCGAGCACGGCGGGTTCCTCGGGGACGACCGATTCGTCTGGGGGCCCGAGGGGCTCGACGAAGCGGAAGCCGGCCTGCTGGGGCCTGCGGCGGAACTGAAGGGGCAGCGGGTCCTGGAGATCGGGGCCGGCGCGGCGCAGTGCTCCCGCTGGCTGGCGGCCCAGGGTGCCCACCCCGTCGCGCTGGACCTCTCGCACCGGCAGCTCCAGCACGCGCTGCGGATCGCCGACGGCACCCCTGGAGAAGGGGACGTCGAGCTGGTCGAGGCGGATGCCGGGGCACTGCCCTTCCGGGACGGCTCCTTCGACCTGGCCTGTTCCGCGTACGGCGCGATCCCGTTCGTCGCCGATCCGGTGCGGGTGCTGAGCGAGGTGCGCCGGGTGCTGCGGCCCGGTGGCCGGTTCGTCTTCTCGGTCACCCACCCCATCCGTTGGGCCTTCCCCGACGAGCCGGGCCCCGAGGGCCTTTCGGTGGCCGCCTCCTATTTCGACCGCGTGCCGTACGTGGAGCAGGACGACACGGGCCGGGCGGTCTACGTCGAGCACCACCGGACGCTCGGTGACCGGGTCCGGGACGTGGTCGCGGCCGGATTCCGGCTGGAGGATCTCGTCGAACCGGAATGGCCGGAATGGAACACCCAGGAGTGGGGCGGCTGGTCGCCGCTGCGCGGGCATCTCATCCCGGGCACGGCGATCTTCGTGTGCGTGGCCGGCTCCCGGGCGCCTGCCGGTTCATAGGCCAATTCCCCTGAGCCGGCCCACCGGGTCGCGGGCGTCGCCGCTCCGGGCGGAGCACCTGGACTGCGGGCGCGGCCGGGGCGGCAGACTGGGGTCATGATCCTCCCCCAACCTCCGGCCGGGGGTGCGGCCGGCGACGCCCTTGCCCAGTTGCCCGTGCGCACCGCGCTGCCCGCGCTGCGCGAAGCCCTCGACGGTCCCGGCACGGCGGTGCTGTGCGCGCCGCCCGGAACCGGCAAGACGACCTTGGTGCCCCTGGAACTGGCGGGGCTGACGGGCGAGGGCCCGGCGCGTCGGGTACTCGTCGCCGAGCCCCGGCGGATCGCGGCACGCGCCGCGGCACGCCGGATGGCCTGGCTACTGGGCGAGAAGGTCGGAGAGCGCGTCGGCTTCACGGTGCGGGGCGAGCGACGTGCGGGGCCGCGTACCGCTGTGGAAGTGGTGACGACCGGCGTGCTGCTCCAGCGGTTGCAGCGCGATCCGGAGCTGGCCGGGATCGATGTGGTGATGCTCGACGAGTGCCACGAGCGGCATCTCGACGCCGATACGTCCGCGGCGTTCCTGCTCGACGTCCGCGAGACGCTGCGCCCGGAGCTGCGGCTGGTGGCGGCGTCGGCGACGACGGACGCGGAGGGCTGGGCGCGGCTGCTGGGCGGCGACGCGGGGGCGGCACCGGTGGTCGAGGCGGCAGGCGTGTCGCATCCTGTGGAGGTGGTGTGGGCGCCGGCTGAGCGGCCAGTACGCCCTGCGCATGGGATGCGGGTGGACCCTGCGCTGCTGACGCACGTCGCGGGGGTCGTGCGGCGGGCGTTGCGGGAGCAGTCCGGCGACGTGCTGTGTTTCCTCCCCGGTGTCGGGGAGATCGGTCGGGTCGCCGGGCAGCTGGCCGGGATGGACGCCGAGGTGCTGCAGGTGCACGGGCGGGCGCCGGCCGAGGTGCAGGACGCGGTGCTGAGCGGCGGGGGCGGCGTCCGGCGGGTGGTGCTCGCGACGTCGGTGGCGGAGTCGAGTCTGACCGTTCCGGGCGTACGTGTGGTGGTGGACAGCGGTCTCGCGCGGGTACCGAGGACGGATCACGCGCGCGGTCTCAGCGCGCTCACGACGGTACGTGCGTCGCAGGCGGCCGCCCGGCAGCGGGCCGGACGGGCCGGACGTGAGGCGCCCGGGGTGGTCTACCGCTGCTGGTCGGAGGGGGAGGACGGGCGTCTGCCGCGATTCCCCGACCCGGAGATCAAGGTCGCCGATCTGACGGCGTTCGCTTTGCAGGCCGCCTGCTGGGGCGACCCGCAGGCCACCGGGCTCGCCCTCCTGGACGCGCCACCGGCCGGCGCGCTGGCCGCCGCCCGGGAGGTGCTGACGGCGATCGGCGCGGTGGATACCGAGGGCCGTGCCACCGGGCGTGGAGTGCGGATGGCGCGGCTCGGCCTGCATCCGCGGCTGGCCCGTGCGTTGCTGGACGGCGCGCGGGAGGTCGGCGTGCGACGCGCCGCGGAGGTGGTGGCGCTGCTGAGCGAGGAGCCGCCGCGGACGTACGGGGACGATCTGGCGGCCGCCTGGCGCACGGCCCGGCGGGGCGGTGACGGCTACGCCGCGCGGTGGCGGCAGGAGGCGCGCCGGCTGGCGTCGGCGGTGGGCGGGACCGGCTCGGGGAGCGCCGGGGGCGCCGGGGACGACGCACCGGGCGGGAGCGACGCGGCGGTGGCCGGGCGCGCGGACGGCCGGGCGCGGAGCGGGCCGGGAGCCGGTGCCGGCCCGGGAAGCGGCAGTGGCAGTGGCACGGACCGGGGTGACGATGCGGTCGCCGGGCTTGTCGCGGCGCTGGCGTTCCCCGAGCGGGTGGCGCGGGCGCGGGGTGTGGGCAGCTATCTGATGGCGTCGGGGACGGGCGCCGAGCTGGCCGGTGGGGGGCCGGGCCCGGGGGCGCGAGCCGGGGACGGGTCGAGTCTGCGGGACGCGGGGTGGCTGGCGGTCGCCGTGGCGGACCGGCCGGTCGCGGCGGCGTCCGCGCGGGTGCGTCTCGCGGCGGTGATTGACGAAGACACCGCCTGCGCCGCGGCGCGGGCGCTGTACTCCTCGGGCGAGGAGGTGCGCTGGTCGGGCGGCGACGTGGTGGCCAGGAGGATGACACGGCTGGGGGCGATCGAGCTGGCGTCCCGGCCGTTGACCGCGCCCGATCCCACGTTGTTGCGGGAGGCGGTGGTGGCGGGCCTGCGGCAGGAGGGGCCCGGTCTGCTGCGCTGGTCGGCGGGCGCGACGTCCTTGCGGCAGCGGATGGCGTTCCTGCACGGGGAGTTGGGTGCGCCCTGGCCCGAGGTGTCGGACGCGGCGCTGCTGGAGCGCGTCGAGGAGTGGCTGGGGGTGGAGCTGGGGCGGGCGCGGCGGCGTGCCGATCTGGAGCGGGTCGACGCGGGGCAGGCGCTGGCCCGGCTGCTGCCGTGGTCGACCGGTGACGCGGCACGGTTCGACGAGCTCGCGCCGGAGCGCATCGAGGTGCCGAGCGGTTCGCGGGTGCGGGTGGACTACAGCAGCGAGCAGCCGGTGCTGGCCGTCAAGCTGCAGGAGCTGTTCGGCCGGCAGGAATCGCCGAGGGTGGCGGACGGCAGGGTGGCCGTGCTGGTGCACCTCCTCTCCCCCGCGGGCCGTCCGGTGGCCGTCACCGCCGACCTGGCGTCCTTCTGGAGCGGCGGATACCGGTCCGTGCGTGCGGAGTTGCGCGGGCGCTATCCCAAGCACCCCTGGCCGGAGGACCCTTCGACGGCGGAGCCGACTCGGCACACGACGGCGCGGCTCAAGCGGCGCTGAGCGCATGGCCTGACCGTGGCGGGCAGCCGTGCTCCGGGCCGGGCCGGGCTGGAGCAGCACACCGGTGCCGGCAGAACGGCCTCAGGCCCCCTGCCCCTATCCCTGTCCCTCCCCTTCCCCTTCTCCTTCTCCTTCTCCCAGAAGCTTGTGCGCGTACCAGTCCGTGAGCGCGTCCGGTCCTGGCAAGGGGCTGTTCGTGTCGGCCGGGACGACCACGAGCACATTGCGGAGGAAGCAGGCGTAGCAGAACGGGTCGGGGTCCTGGGCGAGGCAAAGCAGGCGGTCGGCGCCGCGCCAGAGGGCGTAGTGGCGGTCCGAACGGGGGCTGCAGCCGGCCGGGTCAGGGCACCTGGCCACCGCGCAGGGGCGGCCGAAACGTGCGGTGAGGAGTGCGGCCGCGGCCTGCCAGTCCGCATCGAGTTGGCCGCGGCCCTGGTCGGCGCGGAGGGTCCAACCGCGGGCGCGCCCCCAGACCGAGGCGAGGTGGTCGGCGTCGGGCACGCCGTCGTACTCGGGGTCGTAGACGCTGAAGGTGGCCCAGGCCGTCTGGCCGGACGGGCCCGGGTCGCCGTCGTAGTGGCCGGACCAGACGACCTGGCCGGCAGCGGTTTCGTAGGAGTCGTCGAATGCGGAGTAGCGCCATCCGCGGCTGTTGAGGAAGGCGTCGAAGGCTTCGTCGTCGGGTGTGTCGTCGCCAGCGGCGAAATGACTCAACTCCAGGAGTTGATCCACCACTTCGTCGGTGACCGGGCAGTTCGCAAGCGTCATGTGTTCACGTTACGGGGCGCCACCGACAACGGCGTGACGGCTCCGCGAGGGCCGGCGCGGCGTCCCGGTGCGGTCACACCGCGGGTGTCGGCCGTGGCGTGGGGCTCGGGTCCGGTCCGGTGTCCGCGGTCCGGTCGTCGCTGCCGAAGCCCGTCCCGGGGCGGCGGCCGCGTGCTTCGAGGTGCAGGCTCAGGGCGAGGAGCGCCGCGCCGAGTGCCAGGAAGCCCCAGGGGAGGTAGCTGGTGAGCAGCAGGACGAGGGTGCGCTGGGAGGTCACGAGGGCGACGGTGGAGTCGATGTAGTCCTCGCGCATCTTCACGTGGCCGGCGAACGCGGTGACTTTGCCGCCGCCGGGCAGCAGGTCGCCCCCGCGCAGTTCCTCTTTGTGTATTTCCTCGCCGTTGACGGGCGCTCCGGTGACGGGGTCCACCCAGAACATCCGCTGGGTGGTGTACCAGCGCGTGGTGCCCATCTTTTCGACGGACTCCGGGGTGATGCCCTTGACCGGCATCTTCTTGGGGAGCGCGACCTTGGTCCACGGGATGGTCTGCTCGAAGTAGTAGACCTCCAGACCGCGGAAGGTGCGTGTTCCCTTGTAGTGGATGGGTGCGGAGGTGCGCGTCTGGGCGTCGAAGTAGGTGTAGTCGCGCTTCTCGGTGAGGAAGGGCCACTTGTACTCGATGCCTTCGCGGCGGACCCGGTCACCGTCGACCATCTCGCCGGTGGCGTGCACGGGTTCCTGAGAGTGCGCGTCGAAGATGTAGCGCTCGGGGATCTCGGAGACCATGGCGCCGTCGGGTCCGGCCACGTACGAGAGCGTGTCCCAGACGACGACGTCGCGGCCCGCGGTTTTCTCGATGCGATCGGACTCGGCCACGTTGCCCTTGAGCGTCTGCACGATGGTGACCTTGGGGACCCGCTCGGCCTTCATCGTTCCGTAGTTGATCAGTGTGGCGGGTTTCGCCTCCAGGACCATGTCCTGGTACTGGCTGGGCGGGATCTTGGCGAGTCGCGGAAAGGCGTACCACCGCATGAGGGGGGCCAGGGCCGTGAAGAAGACGGCGAAGGCGAGCAGCACCAGGCCGGCTTTCCGCCGCATGCCCTTGGCTTCTCGGCGGCGGCCGGCACCGGTGGCGTCTGCCGGAGGTCCGGGGGATGTGGTCCGGGTGGGCACGAGGCGGCGCATGGCGTGGCGTCCCTCCCTCAGGGGTGACTGGGGACAGTGGTCAGCAGCGGCTTGGGCGAGGTCTCGCCGCTGGGCGCGCCGATCGCCGTGATGGTGAAGACGAGGGCGAGGGCAGCGGCCAGTCCGACCGCGGCTGCTGTCAGGGCACGCATGGCCGGCCTCCCGAAGAGCTGATGCAGCGTCAGGTCGGGGCACCGTAGCAACGGGCGGCGCAGATGAGAACACGTCGCACCGCCGCCCTGCCCGGTCGCGGGCGGAGCGGCGGTGCGACGAGGCCGGGCGACGGGGCCCGAGGGCCTGGGAGTTACGCGCCGGACGGTGCGGTGACGTGGAGCTCCAGGGTCAGCACGGCGCCGTCGGCAGTGGTCAGCCGCAGCAGGAACGTCCCGGACCGGTCATCGGTGTAGATCTTCGGGAGCTTCAGCAGACCGTTGGCGTCCGTGGTGAGGGTGGTGAGGGTGCGGACCGGCTTGTCCGCGTCCTCGCCGGTGGCCTCGGGGTCCTTGAAATAGGGCCCCTTGTCGTTCTCCACGGGCTTGTCGGGGTCGTCGGTGACCACGGTCGCGGTGACCGCGACGCCCGCCGCGATCTTGCCCTGGTACGTCGCCTTGACCTCGACCGCGCCGTCCGCGAAGGCCCCGCCCGCCGCCGTCGTCAGCTCCTTGTCGGAGGTACGGGCGAGCGCGTCGGCGCGCGGTGCCGGTTCGGCCTTGACGCGCACGCCGAAGTCGACGGCGGGCACGCTGCGGCCGACCGCTGTCGCGCGGATCGTGAAGCTGCCTGCCGTGTCGCCCGCGCGCAGGGTGGGGGCGGCGGCCAGGCCGTCCTTGCCGGTGGTGACGGTCGCGCCGGTCGCATCGCCCGGGAAGCGGGCGTCCGTGCTGCCGACGATGGTGAAGCGGATGGCGGCGCTCGCCACCGGCTTGCCCTCCGCGTCCTTGGCGCGCACCTGGGGCGACGCGTCGAACTCGGTGCCCGCAGTGGCCGTCAGGTCCTGATCGCCGACCCGTTCGAGGCCCGTCAGCGGCGCGGGCTCGGCCGGCGGCGTGGGGCGGGGCGTGGACGGCGGCGTGGGGCGGGGCGTTGGAGTGGGGGTGCCGTTGTCGTCTGGTGAGTCGTGGGAGCCGCCCTGGCCACCGGGGCCGGTCGAGCTGCCGGCGCCGGGCTTGCCACCGTCCGTCGCACCGCCATGGCCCGGGCGCGTGCCGCCACCGCCACGGCCGGCTCCGCTCTCCGAGCCGTTGCGCTGTGCGGGAAGCACGCCCTTGCCGTCCGGCACCTCGTGCGTGCCCTTGCGGTAGTAGGCGTACCAGGACAGCACCGTCCGCAGGTATTCCTCGGAGTTGTTGTAGCCCAGGATCGCCCGGTCCAGGTCGCCCTGCACCGCCATATCGCGGCCGCCGGCGCAGAGATAGCGGCCGGCGGCGAGGGCCGCGTCGAAGATGTTGTTGGGGTCCTTCTTGCCGTCGCCATTGCCGTCGGCGCCCCAACCGACGCCGTCGGGGCCGCCCTTGGACCACGTCGAGGGGATGAACTGCATCGGTCCGACGGCGCGGTCGTGGGTGAGGTCGCCGTCGTAGCGTCCGTTGTCGGTGTCGGTGATCCGGGCGAAGCCGTTGCCGTTGAGCTGCGGGCCGAGAATCGGCTTGAGGGTGGCGCCCTCGGCGTCGACCGATCCGCCGCGTGCCTGCCCCGACTCCACCTTGCCGATGGCCGCCAGGAGTTGCCAGGGCAGCCGGCACCCCGGGGCGGACGCCTCGATCTGCGAGGCGGCCTTCTTGTACGCGGCCAGGACGGTGGCGGGAATGCCGGCCTCGGCGGGCCCGGTGACTATGGGGCCGGCGCCCCCGCCCTTTGAACCCTCGGGATTTACGGGGCTGTTGAGGGGCGGCAGGTCGGTGTAGTACGTCGAGCCGCCGTCGATGGGGGTGTCGGCAGGCGGCGCCTTGTCCCGCTCATTAGCGGCCGCACTGCCTGCGGCACCGGGGGCCTGAGAGGCGGTCAGGGCGGCCAGCGCCAGCGCTGCCACGGCTGTCGAGGCCGCTCCCCTTCGGAGTCGTCGCCCGAACGTGGCTGCCATGCGTGCCATCCCCTCCGCGTTGCCCCACCGCGTGCGTCACGCGGTATCGCACTCCCCAGCGCTCCAACTCAGGCGACACTACGACAACTCGGGCCAGTCATCTACCACTCTCATCGACCGACATAATGCTCTGAATCGATCAAGGAGAGGAAAATGCCGTTCACGCTCAGCCACGCCGCTGCGGTGCTCCCGGCTCTTCGCAGGACAGGTGCGGCACGCGGACCGCTGATCGCCTCGGCCCTCGTCGCCGGCTCCTTCGCACCGGACATGACCTACTTCGCCGACACCCTGGTGCCCGGCGCCATGCTGTTCGGCGCGTTCACGCACTCCCTGATCGGCGTGCTGACCGTGGACGTCCTGATCACCGCGGGACTGGTCGGCGGCTGGCTGCTGCTACGCGAACCCCTTCTGGCGCTGCTGCCCCGGCCATGGCAGGGCCGGGTGTACGCCTTCGCGCGCGGGCGGCCCTGGCACCCGCGCGGATATCGTGAACTCGCCGCACTGGCCGGGTGGTTCTGCGTCTCGGCGATTCTCGGTTCCGTGACGCATGTCGTCTGGGACGCCTTCACCCACCCGGGCCGCTGGGGCACCCGGCTGGTGCCGGGCCTGGAGGCGACGGTGAACGGCCTGCCTGCCTACACGTACCTGCAGTACGGCACGTCCGCGCTCGCGATGGTGGCGATCGGCTGGTTCCTGCGGTCGGCGATGCGTACGGGAGGAGCGCTACCTACAGGGCCTGAGGGGCATACGGGAGCTGCGGAATGGGCGCCGCCCGAGGCCGTTCCGTTGCTCACGCTCCGTCAGAAACTGCTGCTGACGGCCCTGCTCGCCCTCTGCCTCCTCGTGGGCGCCGCGCACCGCACGGTACGTGCACACGAGGTCTACGGCAGCGCGGCGTCCTGGTTCGACTACATCCCCACCGTGCTCTTCGGCGCGGGTGCGGGGCTCGCGCTGGGACTACCGGTCTACGCGGTGGCCGTACGTCTGCTGCACCGCCGTGCGCGCCGCGCCCGCCCGGCCGCGAAGACCGCACCGGGGCGGATAGCGGCGCCGGAGAGGGAGTGGGAGAGAGACAGGGATAGTGAGACGGTGGCCGGGACGGGGGCGGAGACGGACCGTGTGGCCGGACGGTGACGGCAGCCGCTGGTCGGGGCTCTCCACCGATCGGTGGTTCTCACCGTTCGGTGGTCTTCACCGATTGGTCCTCACTATCGCGGCCCCGCCCCCGGAACCCTCGTTCGTCGTGGGCAGCTCGTCTCTGAGGCTGCTTCGGCTGGGCACCCCAAGCGCCACCGCCGCGAGCTCGGTGGCACAGCCCCTGAACCGGCGTCACCGCCTCCAACCCGGCGTCACCGCCCGCCCGAGCAGCACCGCCCTCGCGCTCCGCGCCTCGCTCTGTGCGCCGGGCGTCCTGCACCGCCGGCCGGAGCGGCGTCCGCCCCGGCCCCCTACGGCGCAGCGGTCAGTGGGCCGCCGACTCCCAGTCCTGGCCGGAGCCGACCGAGACGTCGAGCGGTGCCCTCAGTTCGACGGCTGCGGCCATTTCCCGGCGGAGCAGCTCCTCGACCTGCTTGCGCTCGCCCCCGGCGACCTCGACGACGATTTCGTCGTGCACCTGGAGCAGCATCCGGGACTTCAACTCGGCCGCGCGCAGGGCCACATCGACCTTCAGCATCGCGATCTTGACGATGTCGGCGGCGGTGCCCTGGATCGGGGCGTTCAGCGCCATCCGCTCGGCCATTTCGCGGCGCTGGCGGTTGTCGCTGTTGAGGTCGGGGAGGTAGCGGCGGCGGCCGAGGATCGTCTCGGTGTAGCCCGTGGCGCGGGCCTCCTCCACGACGCGCTGGAGGTAGTCGCGCACCCCTCCGAAGCGCTCGAAGAAGTTGTCCATCAACTTGCGGGCCTCGTCCGGCTGGATGCCCAGCTGCTGGGAGAGGCCGAACGCCGACAGGCCGTACGCCAGGCCGTAGCTCATCGCCTTGATCTTGCGGCGCATCTCCGGGTCGACCGCGTCCTTGGCGACCGAGAAGACATGGGAGGCGACGGTGGTGTGCAGGTCCTCGCCGGTGGTGAACGCCTCGATCAGGCCCTCGTCCTCGGAGAGGTGGGCCATCACACGCAGTTCGATCTGGCTGTAGTCGGCGGTCAGCAGGGTCTCGAAGCCCTCGCCGACGACGAAGCCGCGACGGATCGCCCGGCCCTCGTCCGTCCGCACCGGGATGTTCTGCAGGTTCGGGTCCGTCGAGGACAGCCGGCCGGTGGCCGCCACCGTCTGGTTGAAGGTGGTGTGGATCCGGCCGTCGGCGCCGATGGTCTTGATCAGGCCCTCGACGGTCGTGCGCAGCTTGGCCTGCTCACGGTGCCTGAGCATGATCACGGGGAGTTCGTTCTCGGTCTGTGCCGCGAGCCACGCGAGAGCGTCGGCGTCGGTGGTGTAACCGGTCTTGGTCTTCTTGGTCTTGGGCAGGCCCAGCTCGCCGAAGAGGACCTCCTGGAGCTGCTTGGGCGAGCCGAGGTTGAACTCGTGGCCCGCGGCGGCATGCGCCTCCTGGACGGCCTGCTGCACCGCTGCCGCGAACTGCTGCTCGATGCGCTCCAGCCAGCCCCGGTCGGCGGCGATACCGGACCGCTCCATCCGGGCCAGCAGCACGCTGGTCGGCAGCTCCACATCGCGCAGCAGCTCGGCCGCGCCGACCTCCGCGAGCTTGGTCTCGAACGCCTCGCCCAGATCAAGGACCGTCCGCGCCTGGCCCATCAGGGCCTCCGCCTCGGCCTGCTCGTCCGCGCCGAAGGCCAGCTGTCCGTTGCTCGCGGCGGGGGCGGCCACCTCGCGGCCCAGGTATTCGATGGAGAGGGCGTCCAGCGCGAAGGAGCGGCGTCCGGGCTTGACCAGGTAGGCGGCCAGCGCCGTGTCCATGGAGACGCCGTCGATGCTCCAGCCGTGCTCGCCGAAGACCCGCATCAGGCCCTTGGCGTTGTGCATCACCTTGGGCCGGGCCGGGTCGGCGCTCCAGGCGGCGAAGGCGCGCTCGTCGGCCTCGTCCAGCTGGGCGGGGTCGAACCAGGCGGCGGGGCCATCGCCGGTGGCAAGCGCCACCTCGGCGACGCTGCCGCTGCCCAGCGTCCAGACATCGACCGTCGCCACGCCTAGCGGGCCCGCGCCGTGCTCGGCCAGCCACGGGGCGAGCTCGCCGGTGGCGATCACGGTGCCGTCGATCTCGGCGCCGGCGGCCGGCGCGGCCTCCTCGGCGGCCTGCTCCGCGCCCGGGTCGACGGCGTGCAGCCGGTCGCGCAGGCCCTGGTTGCGGATCTCCAGACCGTTCAGGAACACCGAGAGGGTGTCGCGGTCATAGGCCTCGCGGACCAGGGCATCGGGGCCGCAGGGCAGGGTGACGTCGCGCACCATCTCCGTCAGCCGGCGGTTGAGCTTCACGGCCTCCAGGTGCTCGCGCAGATTCTGCCCCGCCTTGCCCTTGACCTCCTCCGCGCGCTCCACCAGCTCCGCGAACGACCCGAACTGGTTGATCCACTTCGTGGCGGTCTTCTCGCCCACGCCCGGAATGCCGGGCAGGTTGTCGGACGGGTCGCCGCGCAGGGCCGCGAAGTCCGGGTACTGGGAGGGGGTGAGGCCGTACTTCTCCTCGACCTTCTCCGGGGTGAAGCGGGTCAGCTCCGAGACGCCCTTGGTGGGGTAGAGGACCGTGACGTCCTCGGAGACCAGCTGGAAGGCGTCGCGGTCGCCGGTGACGATCGAGACCTTGAAGCCCTGCGCGGTGGCCTGCTCGGTGAGGGTGGCGATGACGTCGTCGGCCTCAAAGCCGTCGACCGCGAAGCGCTTGACCCGCATCGCGTCGAGAAGCTCGCCGATGAGCTCGACCTGGCCCTTGAACTCGTCGGGCGTCTTGGAGCGGTTCGCCTTGTAGTCCGCGAACTCCGCGGAGCGCCAGGTCTTGCGGGAGACGTCGAACGCCACCGCGAAATGCGTGGGCGCCTCGTCGCGCAGGGTGTTCGCGAGCATCGACGCGAAGCCGTAGATCGCGTTGGTCGGTTGCCCCGTGGCGGTCGTGAAATTCTCCACGGGCAGGGCGAAGAACGCCCGGTACGCCATGGAATGCCCGTCCATCAGGAGCAGCCGGGGACGGCCGCCCCCCGCCGCTTCGGTGCCGGTCGCTTCGCTCTTCTTCGCTGCCTTTGCTGCCACGCCCCCGATCCTGCCACGCCCCACTGACAATCCCCGCCGCGGTCGCCGTGGCCGCGGCTGCGCCCGCCCAATCCGGCTCTCCACCACCGCGTCCGTACCTGTCCGGTCACCCTCCGCAGCCCCCGGTCCGCGGTCGGACTGCCCTGCTTTCATCCCTACTCCGCCCGGCCCCACCCATGACAAGATCTGATGCGCACGGCAACGATCCGCCGCGTGCCGGTGGAGACGGCACAGCACAGGCTCAAGGGAGAGCGCCATGGCAGGCAAGCCGCCCGCGTCGGACCCCGTCCAGGACGCGCCCGAGGTCAGCGAACCGCAGCACTCCGCCGTCGGACTGCCGGCCATCACCCACGCCCTGCGGATCTCCCAACAGCAGATGGGTGTGCGCCGCACCGCTCTCACCCTGCTCCGGGTCAACCAGAAGGACGGGTTCGACTGCCCCGGCTGTGCCTGGCCCGAGCCCGAGAAGCGGCACACCGCCGAATTCTGCGAGAACGGCGCGAAGGCCGTCGCCGAGGAGGCCACCCTCCGCCGCGTCACACCGGACTTCTTCGCCGCCCACACGGTGGCCGACCTCGCCGGACGCAGCGGCTACTGGCTCGGCCAGCAGGGCCGCCTCACCCGGCCCATGTACCTGGAAGAGGGGGCGGACCACTACGAACCCGTCACCTGGGAGCGGGCCTTCGACATCATCGGCGAAGAGCTGACCGCCCTCGACTCCCCCGACGAGGCCGTCTTCTACACCTCCGGGCGCACCAGCAACGAAGCCGCCTTCCTCTACCAGCTCTTCGCCCGCGAATTCGGCACCAACAACCTCCCCGACTGCTCCAACATGTGCCACGAGTCGTCGGGCTCCGCGCTCACCGAGACCATCGGTATCGGCAAGGGAAGCGTCCTGCTGAAGGACCTCTACCAGGCCGACCTGATCATCGTGGCCGGCCAGAACCCGGGCACCAACCACCCCCGGATGCTCACCGCCCTGGAGCAGGCCAAAGCCGGCGGGACAAAGATCATCTCGATCAATCCGCTGCCCGAAGCGGGCCTGGAGCGCTTCAAGAATCCGCAGACCCCGCGCGGCATAGCCGGCGGCGGCACCGCCCTGACCGACCTCTTCCTCCAGGTGCGCCTCGGCGGCGACCAGGCGCTCTTCCGGGTGCTCAACCGCCTCATCCTGGAAGCGGCGGAGCAGGACCCCGGCTCGGTCGACGAGGAGTTCATCCGCGAACACACCCACGGCTTCGAGGAGTTCGCGCGCACCGCCCGCGCCGACGACGACTGGGACGCCACGCTGCGCGCCACCGGCCTGAGCCGCGAGGAGATAGAGAGCGCCCTGCGCATGGTCCTCGGCTCCCGCCGCACGATCGTGTGCTGGGCGATGGGCCTGACCCAGCACAAGCACTCGGTACCCACCATCCAGGAAGTCGTCAACTTCCTTCTGCTGCGCGGCAACATCGGCCGCCCCGGCGCCGGCGTCTGCCCCGTACGCGGCCACAGCAACGTCCAGGGCGACCGCACCATGGGCATCTTCGAGCGGCCCGCCCCCGCCTTCCTCGACGCACTGGAGAAGGAATTCGGCTTCGCGCCGCCCCGTGAGCACGGCCTCGACGTCGTCCGCGCCATCCGCGCGCTGCGCGACGGCCAGGCCAAGGTCTTCTTCGCGATGGGCGGGAACTTCGTCTCCGCCACCCCGGACACCGACGTCACCGAGGCCGCCGTACGCCGCGCCCGCCTGACCGTGCACGTCTCCACCAAGCTCAACCGCTCGCACGTGGTCACCGGCGCGCGCGCCCTGATCCTGCCGACCCTCGGACGCACCGAACGCGACCTCCAGGCCGGCCCGGACGGCGGCAGCGCCGAGCAGTTCGTGACCGTCGAGGACTCCATGGGCATGGTGCACGCCTCCCGCGGCCGGCTGGAGCCCGCGAGCCCGCACCTGCTGTCGGAGCCGGCCATCGTCGCCCGGCTGGCCCGCCGCGTCCTGGGCGGGGCGAGCCGCACGCCGTGGGAGGAGTTCGAGCGGGACTACGCGGCGATCCGGGACCGCATCGCGCACGTCATTCCCGGCTTCGAGAACTTCAACACCAGGGTCGCCCACCCCGAGGGCTTCGCCCTCCCGCACGCCCCCCGGGACAGCCGCAGCTTCCCCACCGCCACCGGGAAGGCCAACTTCACCGCGGCCCCCGTGGAGTACCCCAAGGTCCCCGAGGGACGCCTGCTGCTGCAGACCCTGCGCTCGCACGACCAGTACAACACCACCATCTACGGCCTCAGCGACCGCTACCGCGGCATCAAGAACGGCCGCCGCGTGGTACTCGTCCACCCCGAGGACGCCCGCGCCCTGGGCCTGGCCGACGGCGCCTACACCGACCTCGTCAGCGAATGGACCGACGGCAGTGAGCGGCGCGCCCCCGGTTTCCGCGTCGTGCACTACCCCACGGCCCGCGGCTGCGCGGCCGCCTACTACCCGGAGACCAACGTCCTCATCCCGCTCGACCACACCGCCGACACCAGCAACACCCCCGCCTCGAAATCCGTGGTGATCCGCATGGAGAGCCCACAGGGAAGCTGACCGCCCCCGGTCCACCCCGCCGCGGGAATCGGCCACCCCGCGCTGAGCCTTGCTCAGTGGCCTGATAGGAACAGGCACAGATCCACGACGATCACGTGCGAGCGAACGGAGCAGTAGGCCATGGGCGAGCAGGGCACGACCATGTTTCCGCAGGACATCCTCGACCAGTGGGCCGGCCTCGGCCTGGACCTGCCCTCCCTCTTCTCCGCCGGGCACCTCGGTGAACGGATGAGCGTGCGGGTCACCGAAGCCGCCCCCGACCGCGTCGTCGGCACCATGCCCGTCGAGGGCAACACCCAGCCCTACGGACTGCTGCACGGCGGGGCCTCCGCCGTACTCGCCGAGACCCTCGGCTCCGTCGGCTCGATGCTGCACGGCGGCCCCCACAAGCTCGCCGTGGGCGTCGACCTCAACTGCACCCACCACCGCGGCGTCCGCTCCGGCCTGGTCACCGGCGTCGCCACGCCCGTACACCGAGGCCGCTCCACCGCGACCTACGAAATCGTGATCAGCGACGAACAGGACAAGCGAGTCTGCACCGCCCGCCTCACCTGCATGCTGCGCGACGTCGACGCCGACGTGTACCGCGGCTGACACCCCGACGGCACCTCGACGCCGTCCGTACGGCCCCGCATCCCGGCACCGGGAGCGGGGCCGTACGCATTTTCGTAACGCTGCGTAACAAGCGCGCAATGCGGCGCCGTGCGCGCATCCCGGACCCCCCACCGGCGCCGACCCCACCGCGCCCATCACGTCCGGATTCCGGACGCCGTTCCGTCACAGCGCGGCGCGCCACCCCAGGGAAGTGCGAGTTCGCCCTCCGCGCGATGTTCGCCCACCGGGTGTAAGGACCATAGAGGCATAACGCTCATCGCATGTCATAACAAGAGCGTCACATCCTGGTCAGCGCCACTGCCAGGGCGCCGAACACCCCTCTATAGTCACCGCCAGTCACCGCGCCGCCGGGCGCGCTGCGAGCACGGACCCGGTATGACTCCGTACAGCCCGGCGCGCGAAACGGCCATGCGACAGCAATGGCCGCGCCAGGGAAAGGACTGATCGTGCGTCACCGTTCCTTGCTCATCCTCACCACCGCGGTCACCGCAGGCGCCCTCACGCTCTCCGCGTGCGGCTCCCGAGGCGACGACCAAAAGAGCGGCGACGGCTCCAAGACGACCGTCGTCATCGGCCTCGACGCCCCGACCACCGGGGAGCTCTCCGCCCTCGGCCTGGGCATCCGCAACTCCGCCCAGCTCGCCGTCGACACCGCCAACAAAGCCGGCGAAGTCGATGGCGTCACGTTCAAACTCGAAGCCCTCGACGACAAGGCCCTGCCCAACGTCGGCCAGCAGAACGCCACCAAGCTCGCCGGCGACAAGGACGTCCTCGGCGTCGTCGGCCCGCTGAACTCCGGTGTCGCCCAATCGATGCAGCAGGTCTCCAAGCAGAACGACCTCACGCTGATCTCCCCGGCGAACACCACGCCCGACCTCACCCAGGGCAAGGACTGGAAGCAGGACAAGCGCGTCCGCCAGTTCCCCACCTACTTCCGCACCGCGACCACCGACGAGGTGCAGGGCGCCTTCGACGGCCAGTACGCGTGGGAGAAGATGAAGGCCAAGAAGGCCTACATCATCGACGACCAGAAGACCTACGGCGTCGGCCTGGCCTCCTCCTTCAAGGACCAGTTCGCCAAGCTCGGCGGCAAGATCGTGGGCACCGAGCACGTCAGCCCCGACGACCGTGACTTCAAGGCCGTCGTCTCCAAGGTCAAGTCCGCCAAGCCCGACCTGGTCTTCTACGGCGGCGAATACCCCGCCTCGGGCCCGCTCAGCCAGCAGCTCAAGGACGGCGGCGTGACCGTCCCCCTGATGGGCGGCGACGGCATGTACAGCGGCGACTACATCAAGCTCAACAAGAAGGCCCAGGGCGACTACGCCTCCTCCGTCGGCAAGCCCGTCGAAGAACTCCCCTCCGCGAAGAAGTTCATCGCCGACTACAAGGCAGCCGGCTTCAAGGAGGCCTACGAGGCCTACGGCGGCTCCACCTACGACGCCACCTGGTCCATCATCCAGGCCGTCAAGAAGGTCGTCGAGGACAACGACGGCAAGCTCCCCGAGGACTCCCGCAAGAAGGTCACCGAGGCCATGAACAAGGTCACCTTCGACGGTGTCACCGGCCCCATCGCCTTCGACAAGTACGGCGACACCACCAACACCATGATCACCGCCTACCAGGTCGACAAGGGCGCCTGGGTCTCCCGCTTCAGCGCGGAGTTCAAAAAGATCGACAAGAGCTGACCGACCGAAGCGACACACCTGATCGACCCCGGGCCGCGCCAGGACGCCACGAACGACCCTGGCGCGGCCCGCGGCACACCGGAACCCCCCGGCACCTCGTCACTCCCACACAACGGAGGCCCTGCGGTGAACGAACTGCCGCAACAGCTGGCCAACGGACTCATCCTCGGCGCGATGTACGGACTCATCGCGATCGGCTACACGATGGTCTACGGAATTGTCCAGCTCATCAACTTCGCCCACGGCGAGATATTCATGGTCGGCGGCTTCGGAGCACTGAGCGTCTACCTCGCCCTCCCCGCCCACACCTCGCTCATCCTCGCCCTGCCGGTCATGCTCATCGGCGGCATCGCGGTATCCGTCCTCGTCGGCGTCGCAGCGGAACGTTTCGCCTACCGACCCCTCCGCGGCGCACCCCGACTCGCCCCCCTCATCACCGCCATCGGCCTCTCCATCGCCCTCCAGCAAGCCATCTGGAAGTGGTACCCCGACGGCAAACAGGCCCGCGTCTTCCCCCAGTTCAAGGGCGACTCCTTCGAGATCCTCGGCGCCACCGTGCAACGCGGTGACATCTTCGTCCTCATCGCCGCCCCCGCCTGCATGGTCGCCCTCGGCTTCTTCGTCGCCAAGACCCGCAGCGGCCGCGCCATGCAGGCCACCGCACAGGACCCCGACACGGCCAAACTGATGGGGATCAACACCGACCGCATCATCGTCCTCGCCTTCGCCATCGGCGCCGCGTTCGCCGGCGTCGCCGCCGTCGCCTACGGCCTGCGCACCGGCGAGGTGCAATTCCGCATGGGCTTCATCATGGGCCTCAAGGCCTTCACCGCCGCCGTCCTCGGCGGCATCGGCAACATCTACGGCGCCATGCTCGGCGGCGTCGTCCTGGGCGTCGCCGAAGCCCTCGCCACCGCCTACATCGAAGAAATACCCGGCATGCAGCAATTCGGCGGCGGAGCCTGGAAGGACGTCTGGGCCTTCGTCCTCCTCATCCTCGTACTGCTCCTGAGGCCACAGGGCCTACTGGGCGAACGCGTCGCGGATCGGGCGTGATAGCGATGACCACAGACATCACCAAGACCACCGCCGGCACCCACCCCGGCGTGCTCCCCCTCCCCGAGCGCACCGCCCGCATCACCACCGCCGCGGCCGCCCTCGCCACCGCCGCCAGCACCGGCCTCGCCTGGACCTGGAGCAACGACTTCCCCGGCGAGCTCACCTACTACGGGTCCCCCGCCGGCCTCCAGATCGTCACCCTCGCCGGCGGCATCCTCACCCTCCTCCTCACCGCCTCCGGGCTCGGCCTCCGCGGCCTGCGATGGCTCACCCCCGGGGGCCGCAACGCCTCCGTCCTCCTCGCCGCACTCGGCACCTTCGCGGCCACCTGGTTCACCCTCATCGCCATCGCCATCGAACTCGGCGGACTGGTCAACCTCGAACCCGGCGGCTTCGTCGCGGCCGTCACCTCCCTGGTCACCCTCCTCGGCGCCCTCGGCCTGCCCGCCGACCGCGCCCCCGACCAGCCACCCGCCGGCGCCTGGCAACGCTTCACCGGCACCCTCGCCGCCACCACCGTCAAACGCCCCGGCCGCGACCTCCCCGCCTGGGCCGAGATCCTGCTCATCGCGGCCGCGTTCGCCGCCGGGCTGGTCGCCTTCACCTACGGCATCGACACCGACGACGGCGCCCCCTTCGTCGGCTACCTGCTCTTCATGGTGCTCGCCGTCCCCGCCCTCAACCGGGCCGGAGTCATCGCACGGCTCACCGCACTCACCCTCAAACACCGCGGCCCCGCACTCGGCGCCGGCTTCATCGCCGCCGCCTGCTTCCCCTTCACCCAGGACACCGACCAGTACACGATCATCGGGGCCAACATCCTGATCTTCGCCACCGTCGCCCTGGGCCTCAACGTCGTCGTCGGCCTCGCCGGCCTCCTCGACCTCGGCTACGTCGCCTTCCTCGGCGTCGGCGCCTACGCGGCCGCCCTCGTCTCCGGCTCCCCGGAGTCGGCCCTCGGACTCCACTTCCCCTTCTGGGCAGCCCTCCTCACCGGCGCCGCGGCCTCCCTCCTCTTCGGCGTCCTCATCGGCGCCCCCACCCTGCGCCTGCGCGGCGACTATCTCGCCATCGTCACCCTCGGCTTCGGTGAGATCTTCCGCATCGCCATGCTCAACCTCAACGGCACCACAGGACCCGACGTCACCAACGGCGCCATGGGCATCCCGAACATCCCCAACCTGGAGATCTTCGGCTTCAACTTCGGCGAATCCCACGACATCCTCGGCTTCCCCGTCGCCACCTACGGCAACTACTACCTGCTGATGATTCTCGTGACGGCCTTCGTCGTCCTCGTCTTCCGCCGCGCCGCCGCCTCCCGCATCGGACGCGCCTGGATCGCCATCCGCGAGGACGAAACCGCAGCCATCGCCATGGGCATCAACAGCTTCCGGCTGCGGCTCCTCGCGTTCGCCCTCGGCGCCGCGCTCGCCGGACTCGCCGGCACCGTCCATGCCCACGTCGTCACCACCGCCACCCCCGAGCAGTTCCAGTTCGCCGGACCCCAGCCGCCGAACTCCGCGTTCCTCCTCGCCGCCGTCATCCTCGGCGGCATGGGCACCCTCAGCGGCCCCCTCGTCGGCGCGGCACTGCTCTTCCTCATCCCGGCCAAACTCGACTTCCTCCAGGACTACCAGCTGCTGCTCTTCGGCATCGCCCTCGTGCTGCTGATGCGCTACCGGCCGGAAGGGCTCATCCCCGACCGCAGGAAGCAGCTCGAATTCCACGAGACCGGCCAGCTCGACGTGCCCGATCAGCGCCTCCCCGACGGGGACGCGACCATCGGCGTCACCAAGGCAAAGGCGTGACGACACCATGACCACACCCACCCAGGCAGCGCACCGCGCCGACACCGGAACCGTCCTCGAAGCCTCCGGCGTCACCATGCGCTTCGGCGGACTCACCGCCGTACGGGGCGTCGACCTCACCGTCGGCGCCGGAGAAATCGTGGGCCTCATCGGCCCCAACGGCGCCGGCAAGACCACCTTCTTCAACTGCCTCACCGGCCTGTACGTACCCACCGAAGGCACCGTCAGCTACCGAGGCACCCGACTCTCCCGCAAACCCCACCTCGTCACCCAGGCTGGCGTCGCCCGCACCTTCCAGAACATCCGGCTCTTCGCCAACATGACCGTCCTGGAAAACGCCCTCGTCGGCCGCCACACCCGCACCAAAGAGGGACTCTGGTCCGCCCTCCTCCGAGGCCCCGGCTTCAAGAAAGCCGAACGCACCTCGGAAGAACGCGCCATGGAACTCCTCGAATTCACCGGCCTCGCCCACAAACGGGACCACCTCGCGCGCAACCTCCCCTACGGCGAGCAACGCAAGCTGGAGATCGCCCGCGCGCTCGCCAGCGAACCCGGCCTCCTCCTCCTGGACGAGCCGACCGCCGGCATGAACCCGCAGGAGACCCGCGCCACCCAGGAACTCGTCCTGGCCATCCGCGACCAGGGCACCGCCGTCCTCGTCATCGAGCACGACATGCGCTTCATCTTCAACCTCTGCGACCGCGTCGCCGTCCTCGTCCAGGGCCAGAAACTCGTCGAGGGCACCGCCGAGGTCGTCCAGGCCGACGAACGCGTCGTCGCCGCCTACCTCGGCACCCCGGTCGACGACTCGGCCAACGGCAACACAGCAAGCGCGACCAGCACGGCCGGCACGACGAAAGCCGCGGCGGACACCGCCGGCGAGCCGGCTCCCACCGCAACGGACCCGGGAACCGACACCACCGGCGCGGCGAACCCGCCCGACCGACCGGCGAAGGGACCCGCCGCACCGACACCCCCGGCGGACCAGCCGGCCGAAGGAGAGACCGGAGAGACCCCATGACCGCACTGCTCGAAGTCGAGGATCTCCGGGTCGCCTACGGCAAGATCGAAGCCGTCAAAGGCATCTCGTTCTCCGTCGAAGCCGGCCAGGCCGTCACCCTCATCGGCACCAACGGCGCAGGCAAAACCACCACCCTGCGCACCCTCTCCGGCCTGCTCAAGCCCCTCGCCGGCAAGATCACGTTCGACGGCGAACCCCTCAACGGGGTACCGGCCCACAAGATCGTCGAACGCGGCCTGGCCCACTCCCCCGAAGGCCGGCGCCTCTTCCCCCGCCTGACCATCGGGGAAAACCTCAAGCTCGGAGCGTTCCTCCGCAAGGACACCGCAGGCATAGAAAAGGACATCCAACGGGTCTACGACCTCTTCCCCATCCTCGGCGAACGCAGCAAACAAGCCTCCGGCACCCTCTCCGGCGGCGAGCAGCAAATGCTCGCCATGGGCCGGGCCCTGATGTCCCGACCCAAACTGCTGATGCTCGACGAGCCCTCCATGGGCCTCTCCCCGATCATGATGCAGAAGATCATGGAAACCATCCGGGAACTGCGCTCCCAGGGCACCACCATCCTGCTCGTCGAACAGAACGCCCAGGCCGCGCTCTCCCTCGCCGAGCAAGGACACGTCATGGAGATCGGCCGCATCGTCCTCTCCGGCAGCGGCCCGGAACTCCTGCACGACGAGTCCGTCCGCAAGGCCTACCTCGGCGAGGACTGACCCGACCCGCGAGAACGCCGACGGCCCCGTACCGATGATCACCGGTACGGGGCCGCTCACGTCGGCGCGGGACGCTACTGGTCCGACTGCTGCTTCTTCTCCTCGGCGTCCTCGATGACCGCCTCGGCGACCTGCTGCATCGACAGCCGACGGTCCATCGACGTCTTCTGGATCCAGCGGAACGCGGCCGGCTCGGTCAGCCCGTACTGCGTCTGCAGAATGCTCTTCGCCCGGTCCACCAGCTTGCGGGTCTCCAGCCGCTGGGTGAGGTCGGCGACCTCCTTCTCCAGCGTCCGCAGCTCGGTGAACCGGCTGACGGCCATCTCGATCGCCGGCACGACGTCACTCTTGGAGAACGGCTTCACGAGATACGCCATCGCGCCCGCGTCCCGCGCCCGCTCCACCAGCTCACGCTGCGAGAACGCGGTCAGCATCAGCACCGGCGCGATGCTCTCCTCGGCGATCACCTCGGCGGCCGAGATGCCGTCCAGTACCGGCATCTTCACATCCAGGATCACCAGATCGGGCCGGTGCTCACGGGCCAGCTCGACGGCCTGCTGCCCGTCCCCGGCCTCGCCGACGACGGTGTAGCCCTCTTCCTCCAGCATCTCTTTGAGGTCGAGACGGATGAGCGCCTCGTCCTCCGCGATCACGACGCGCGTGGTCAGCGGCGGGACGTGCGACTGATCGTCATCGGCGACGGGCTGCTCGGGCTCGGCGGCGCTCACGGGACTCCTCGTTACAGGCAGGTGGTGCCCCATGAGCCTACCTAGCTCCTGTAAGGTGGTCCCACAGCAGGTAGGCACTAGCCTTGGATTCCGCTGGCCCCGGTAGCCCAATTGGCAGCAGGCAATGGATTCAAAACCCATACAGTGTCGGTTCGAGTCCGACCCGGGGCACTTTTCCTTCGATTCCATGGTCACGTGAAACTCAGAGCGGTTCGCTCGATGGAGTGATCGCCCGATCGAACGGGCGCACGAATCTTCGTTTCCAGGCCAGAGTCGTCTGCATGTACGACCACGAAACCCGCCAGCGGGCCCTCGCCCTTGTCGCTCAAGGCCGCAGTCTCAACTCCGTGAGCAAGCAGACCGGCGTATCCCGGTACGCAATCCGATCCTGGAAGGACCGGATCGAACCGCTCTCCCACGCCACGCATTGCGTGCGGTGCGAGCGGGTGCCACGGCCTCCGGAAGACGCGGCGGCATACGCCTACTTACTCGGCCTCTATCTCGGCGACGGCTGCCTCAGCAAGCAGCCTCGCCGGGGCGGGTACGCCCTGCGGGTCGCCTGCGCCGACGCGTGGCCCGGCCTGATCGGGGCGTGTCGCGCGGCAATCAAGGCCGTACGTCCCATGAACAGCGTCTGCGTGATCCAGCAGCAGGGCTGCGTCATGGTGACCAGCTACAGCCACCACTGGCCCTGCCTGTTCCCGCAGCACGGCCCCGGTAAGAAGCATGAGCGCCTGATCGCTCTGGAAGCCTGGCAGCAGCGGATCGTGGACGATCACCCCTGGGAGTTCCTCCGCGGGCTCATCCACTCCGACGGCTGTCGGATCACCAATTGGACGACGCGCATGGTCGGCGGCGAGCGCAAGCGCTACGAGTATCCGCGGTACTTCTTCACCAACAAGTCCGACGACATCCGCAAGCTCTGCTCGGACACCATGACGAACGTCGGCGTCGAGTGGACCGTTCTCGCGCGCGGCAGCGATCCGTTCAACATCTCGGTCGCGAGGAAAGCCTCCGTGGCCCTCATGGACCAGCACATCGGGCCGAAGTACTGACGGGGACGGCAGTCAGGACCTCGGCCCAGCGGGATCGCGGTGCGGCTGGGGCTACTTCGGGTGGTCGTCCTCGCCGATGTGGTGGACGCGGACGAGGTTGGAGGAGCCGGGGACGCCGGGCGGGGAGCCGGCCGTGATGATGACGACGTCGCCCTTCTGGCAGCGGCCGATCTTGAGGAGCTGTTCGTCGACCTGGGCGACCATCTCGTCGGTGGAGTCGACGGTGGGGCCGAGGAAGGTCTCGACACCCCAGGTGAGGTTGAGCTGGGAGCGGGTGGCGGGGTCGGGGGTGAAGGCGAGAAGCGGGATGGGCGAGCGGTAGCGGGAGAGGCGGCGGACGGTGTCGCCGGACTGGGTGAAGGCGACGAGGAACTTGGCGCCGAGGAAGTCGCCCATTTCGGCGGCCGCGCGGGCGACGGCGCCGCCCTGGGTGCGGGGCTTGCTGCGTTCGGTGAGGGGCGGGAGCCCCTTGGCGAGGATGTCCTCCTCGGCGGCCTCGACGATGCGGCTCATGGTGCGCACGGTCTCGGTGGGGTATTTGCCGACGCTGGTCTCGCCGGAGAGCATCACGGCGTCGGTGCCGTCGATGACGGCGTTGGCGACGTCGGAGGCCTCGGCGCGGGTGGGGCGGGAGTTGTCGATCATCGAGTCGAGCATCTGGGTGGCGACGATGACCGGCTTGGCGTTGCGCTTGGCGAGCTTGATGGCGCGCTTCTGGACGATCGGAACGGTTTCCAGGGGCATTTCGACGCCGAGGTCGCCGCGGGCGACCATGATGCCGTCGAAGGCGGCGACGATGTCGTCGATGTTGTCGACGGCCTGGGGCTTTTCGACCTTGGCGATGACGGGGAGGAAGCGGTCCTCCTCGCGCATGATGCGGTGGACGTCCTCGATGTCGCGGCCGCTGCGGACGAAGGACAGGGCGATGACGTCGGCACCGGTGCGCAGGGCCCAGCGGAGGTCGTCGCGGTCCTTCTCGGAGAGGGCGGGGACGGAGACGGCGACGCCGGGGAGGTTGAGGCCCTTGTGGTCGGAGACCATGCCGCCCTCGATGACCTTGGTGTGGACGCGTGGTCCGTCGACACCGATGACTTCGAGGGTGACCTTGCCGTCGTCGACGAGGATGCGTTCGCCGGTGGTGACGTCGGCGGCGAGGCCGTCGTAGGTGGTGCCGCAGAGATGGCGGTCGCCTTCGACGGAGGGTTCGACGGTGATGGTGAACTCGTCGTCGCGTTCGAGTAGTACCGGCCCCTCACGGAATCGGCCGAGGCGGATCTTCGGGCCTTGAAGGTCGGCGAGGATGCCGACGCTGCGGCCGGTTTCCTCGGATGCCTTGCGGACCCGGTCGAATCGCGCCTCGTGTTCGGCGTAGGTGCCGTGACTGAGGTTGAAGCGGGCCACGTCCATTCCGGCGTCGACGAGTGCTTTGATCTGCTCGTACGTGTCGGTGGCGGGTCCCAGGGTGCAGACGATTTTTGCTCGGCGCATGTTTCGACCCTATGACTTACCCACCGGTAGGGGAGTGTGGGGAAGTGACTGCTCAACGTCCGCTCGATGAAAGGCTGTTGACAAGTCTTGGAATGCGCGCGAAGGCGCTCCGATGAGCGGATTTCCGCCTTCGCGCGGCCGGGTCTCAGAGTGCGGGACGCGTCATCGTGAAGCGGGCGTTGACGTTGGCGTAGACGGTTTGGCGCTGGGGTTCGAGGTCGAGGGCCGGGGGTGCTCCCGGGTCGGACGGGGGGCCTCCGTAGCCGGCGAAGCCGCGCATGGTGGGGGCTGCCGCGGGGGCGGCGTTCTCGGCCCCGAGGTCGGCGAGCTCGACGAGGGCGTCGAGGCCGGCGCCGAGCGCTTCGGCGTATTCGCGGGCGCGCTGGACCGCTTCGCGGACGGCGTGGGTGCGGGCGGCGCGGTGGGCGGGCGAGTCGGGGCGCAGGGCCCACCAGGGGCCGTCGACGCGGGTGAGTTCGAGGTCCCCGAGACGGGTGGTGAGTTCGCCGAGGGTGGTGAAGTCGTTGAGGGTGGCGGTGAGGTTGACGCGGCCGTGATAGGCGCGGATGCGTTCGTGGCGGCCTTTGTCGGTGAGCTGCGGGGTGAGGCTGAAGGTGCCGGTTTCGAGCTTTTCGATGGCCTGGCCGTAGCTCTTGATGAGGGTGAGGGCTTGTTCGTTGCGGCGGGTGAGGTCGGTGAGGGCGGCTTTGCGGTCGGTGCCGCGGGCGCTGACGGTGACGCTGATGCGGGCGATCTCGGGGTCGAATTCGAGGCGGGCTTCGCCGCGGACGGCGAGGCGCGGGGTGTCGGGGGTGCCGTAGGGCAGGGGGGCGTGGGGCCCGGTGGGGTGTTCGGTGGGGTCGGTCATGGGGGGCTCCTCGGGCTCGTCGTCGGCGGGTGTCGTGCGGGTGCGCGGGTGTACGGGGTGTGCGGGCTGAAGGGTGGCATACCGGGTGCGGGGGCGGGGGCCGGTCATGCGATCGCAACCTGCGAGGGGTGTTGCCCGGTGGGCGGCTGCGCCAGAATCTACGCGCGTCGCCGTGTGCGTGGCGCCGTTCGTCCAGGAGGAGTTGGCATGTCGCTCGACCGTAGGAAGTTCGTGGGTCGTTCTGTGGTGGCGGGGGCCGGAGTGGCGCTCGCGGGGGCCGGTGCGCCGGTGGCGGAGGCGGCGGAGGCCGGTGGGCAGGGTGCGGGGCGGGGGCACCGCCGGCACGCGTTCACCGTCATGGGCACCACGGATCTGCACGGCAATGTCTTCAACTGGGATTACGTCACGGACGCGGAGTTCGACGACGCGGCGCACAACGACATCGGGCTGGCGAAGGTGTCGACGCTGGTGGAGGGCGTGCGGCGGGAAAAGGGCCGGCACAATACGCTGCTGATCGACGCGGGCGACACCATTCAGGGGACGCAACTGGCGTATTACTACGCGAAGGTCGAGCCGATCACCGGCCCGGACGCGCCGGTGCATCCGATGGCGCGGGCGATGAATGTGATCGGCTATGACGCGGCGGCGCTGGGCAATCACGAGTTCAATTACGGAATTCCGGTACTGCGGAAGTTCGAGGAGAGCTGCGATTTTCCGTTGCTGGGCGCGAACGCGGTGGATGCGAAGACTCTGCGGCCGGCGTTCCCGCCGTATGTGATCAAGCGGTTGCGGACGCCGTGCGGGCGCGATGTGCGGGTGGCGGTGCTGGGGTTGACGAATCCGGGCATCGCGATCTGGGACAAGGCGCATGTGCAGGGGAAGCTGGCGTTTCCGGGGCTGGTGGAGCAGGCGGCGGAGTGGGTGCCGAAGCTGCGGTCGATGGGCGCGGATGTGGTGATCGTGTCGGCGCATTCGGGGACCAGTGGGACGTCTTCGTACGGGGATCAGTTGCCGTATGTGGAGAATGCGGCGGTGCTGGTCGCCGAGCAGGTGCCGGGGATCGACGCGATTCTGGTCGGGCACGCGCATGTGGAGATTCCGGAGCGGCGTGTGGTGAACAAGGAGACGGGCCGGGAGGTGGTGCTCTCCGAGCCGCTGAAGTGGGGGCAGCGGCTGACGTTGTTCGATGTGGAGGTGGAGTGGCGCCGGGGGCGTTGGCAGGTGGAGTCGGTGGCGTCGAAGGTGCTGAATGCGAATACGGCTGTGGAGGATTACCGGATCACCACCCTGCTGCGGGCCGAGCAGAAGAAGGTGGTGGCGTATGTCAACCAGGTGATCGGCCGGTCGAAGGCGGAGATGACGGCGGCGGAGGCGCCGGTGCAGGACACGGCGATACTGGATTTCATCGCGTTCGTGCAGGCGGAAGTGGTGCGTAAGGCGCTTGCCGGCTCGGCGCACGCGGAATTGCCGGTGTTGTCGCAGGCGTCGTGTTTTTCGCGGACGGCGAAGGTGCCGGCCGGGGAGGTGACGATCCGGGCGATGGCGGCGCTGTATCCGTTCGACAACACGTTGGAGGCCCGGGTGTTGACGGGTGCGCAGTTGCGGGCGTATCTGGAATTCTCGGCGCGGTATTACGTGCAGACGGCGGCGGGGGGTCCGGTGGATCCGGCGAAGCTGACGAATGCGGACGGTACGCCGGATTACAACTATGACGCGCTGAGCGGGGTGGCGTACGAGATCGATATCGCCAAGCCGGTGGGACAGCGGATCGGGAAGCTGACCTTCGAGGGTGCGCCGGTGGACGATGCGGCGCGGTTCGTGCTGGCGGTGAACAATTACCGGGCCGGTGGCGGTGGCAATTTCCCGCATGTGGCGTCGGCGGAGCAGGTGTGGTCGACGTCGGACGAGATCCGGAATTTGATCATCGGGTGGGTGCAGGAGAGCGGGGAGATCGATCCCGCGCGCTTCGCGTCGGTGGGGTGGCGGTTGACGCGTGACGGGGTGCCGGTGTTCTGACCGGTTGGTGAGGGGTGTGGGGCGGGGCGCCGGGGTTGTGGCGGCCCGCTCCCGTTTTTCCGGTCGGTTTCCCGGGCGCGGAGGGGTCTGGGCGTCCCTGTGCGCTGCGGCCTCGTGGGCGTGGCGCGAGCGTCGGTGCGGTGCGGTGAGCGGTGGCTGTGCGGTGCGGTGCGGTGCGGTGCGGTGCGGTCAGTGGCGGGGTACCAGCGTGGAGCCCTGGCGGGGGACGGAGCCGGTGCGGCCGGCCGAGGGCTGTGGGAGGCCGAAGGTGGTGAAGGCGGTGCGGCTGGGGAGGGGGTAGGCCGGGGTGTCGGTGAGGGAGTTGAGGATGGTGGCGCTACGCCAGGCGGCGAGGCCGAGGTCCGGGGCGCCGACACCGTGGGTGTGGCGTTCGGCGTTCTGGACGTAGACCGAGCCGGTGATGGCGGGGTCCAGGGTGAGGCGGTGGTGGGCGTCGATGCGGGGGCGGCCGGCGTTGTCGCGGCGCAGGTAGGGGTCGAGGGCGGCGAGGAGGGTGTCGAGGCGGCGTTCGCGGTAGCCGGTGGCGAGGACGACGGCGTCGGTGGTGAGGCGGGAGCGGGTGCCTTGCTGGGTGTGATCGAGGTGGAGTTCGATCTTGGTGGTGCCGACGCGGCCCGCGGTGCGTACCGAGACGCCGGGGGTGAGGGTGGTGTCGGGCCAGCCGCCGTGCAGGGTGCGGCGGTAGAGCTCGTCGTGGAGGGCGGCGAGGGTGTCGTGGTCGATGCCTTTGTAGAGCTGCCATTGGCCGGGGACGAGCTCGTCGCGGACGCTCTCGGGGAGGGCGTGGAAGTAGCGGGTGTAGTCGGGCGTGAACTGCTCCAGCCCGAGTTTGCTGTATTCCATGGGCGCGAAGGCGGGGGTGCGGGCGAGCCAGTGGAGTTGTTCGCGGCCTGCGGGGCGGGCGCGGAGCAGGTCGAGGAAGATTTCGGCGCCGGACTGGCCCGCGCCGATGACGGTGATGTGGTCGGCGGCGAGCAGGCGTTCGCGGTGGTCGAGGTAGTCGGCGGAGTGCAGGACGGGGACGGTGGGGGCCTCGGCGAGGGGGCGCAGCGGTTCGGGGACGTGGGGGGCGGTGCCGATGCCGAGGACGAGGTTGCGGGCGTAGGTGCGGCCGAGGGCTTCGGCCTCGCCTTCGGTGTCGAGCTGGGTGAAGTCGACTTCGAAGAGTGCGTGTTCGGGGTTCCAGCGGACGGCGTCGATCTGGTGGCCGAAGTGGAGTCCGGGCAGGGATTGGCTGACCCAGCGGCAGTAGGCGTCGTATTCGGCGCGCTGGATGTGGAAGCGCTCGGCGAAGTAGAAGGGGAAGAGGCGTTCGCGGGTCTTGAGGTAGTTGAGGAAGGACCAGGGGCTGGCGGGGTCGGCGAGGGTGACGAGGTCGGCGAGGAAGGGGACTTGGAGGGTGGCGCCGTCGATGAGGAGGCCGGGGTGCCAGTGGAAGTCGGGGCGCTGGTCGTAGAAGGCGGTGCGGAGGTGGGTGAGGGGCTGGGCGAGGGCGGCGAGGGAGAGGTTGAAGGGGCCGATGCCGATGCCGGCGAGGTCGAGGGGGGCTTCCGGTCCGGCGTCGTCCGCGGTGTCGGGGCGTGCGGGAGGGGTGGTGGTCATCGGGGGATGTGGCCTTCCACGAGGGTGAGGAGGGTTGTGAGGTCACCGGGCTGGGTGTGGGGGTTGAGGAGCGTGACCTTGAGCCAGAGGCCGCTGCTGGTGGCGGCGCGGCCGAGGACGGCGTGGCCGTCGGCGAGGAGGGTGCGGCGGATGGTGGCGAGGGCGGTGTCGTCTGCTCCGGTGGGGCGGAAGAGGACGGTGCTGAGGGTGGGGCGGGAGTGGAGTTCGTAGCGGGGGTGGGCCTCGATGAGGTCGGCGAGGGTGTGGGCGGCGGCGAGGGTGCGGTCGATGAGTTCGCCGAGGCCGTGGCGGCCCAGGGCCTTGAGGGTGACGGCGATTTTCAGGATGTCGGGGCGGCGGGTGGTGCGCAGCGAGCGGCCGAGGAGGTCGGGCAGGCCGGCTTCGGTGTCGTCGTCGGCGTTGAGGTAGGCGGCGCTGTGGGCTAGGGGCGCGAGGGTGGTGGGGTCGGGGACGGCCAGGAGGCCTGCGGCGACCGGTTGCCAGCCGAGTTTGTGCAGGTCGAGGGTGACGGTGTGGGCGCGGGCGAGGCCGGTGAGGGCGGCCTGGTGGGTGTCGCTGAAGAGCAGCGGCCCGCCGTAGGCGGCGTCGATGTGGAAGCGGGCGCCGTAGCGGTCGGCGAGGTCGGCGAGGGCCGGTAGGGGGTCGATGATGCCGGCGTCGGTGGTGCCTGCTGTGGCGGTCAGCAGGAGGGGGCCGGTGAGGTCGGGGAGGTTGGTGAGGGTGGTGTGGACGGCGTCGGGCGTGAGGATGCCGTCGGGGGTGGGGACGGTGAGGGGTTCGGGCAGGCCCATGAGCCAGGCGGCGCGGTGGATGCTGTGGTGGGCGTTGGCGCCGCAGACGATCTGGAGGGGGGCGGCGGGGTCGCCTCGCCGTACGGGAGTGGCCCCGGTGCGGCGGCGGGTGGCCTCGCGGGCCAGGAGGACGGCGAGTTGGTTGGATTCGGTGCCGCCGGTGGTGACGAGCGCGTCGGGGTCGGTGGCCTGGGGGTAGACCTGGGTGGCGAGTTCGCGGCAGGTGAGGGCCTCCAGTTCGGAGGCGGCGGGTGCCTGGTCCCAGGAGTCCATGGAGGGGTTGAGGGCGCTGGCGGCGAGGTCCGCGGCGGTGGCCAGGGCGAGGGGCGGGCAGTGCAGGTGGGCGGCGCAGTGCGGGTCGGCGGGGTCGGCGGCCCCGGCGGCGAGGGTGTGGACGAGGGTGCGGAGCGCCTCGTGGGGCCCGGTGCCGTGGTCGGGGAGCAGGGGGCTGCATGCGTCGCGTACGACCCGGGCGACGGTGTCGGGGCCGCCGGCGGGGAGGGGCCCTGCTCGGTCCTCGGCGCCGGTGGTGAGGGCTTCGAGGACGGTGTCGAGGAGGGGGCGCAGCGCGCGGGGGCCGTTGGTGCCGCCTGCGAGGGCGGTGCCGGCAGGGGGCACGGGCATCAAAGTGCTCTTCTGTATGGGGAGTTCGGGTGGCGGTCGCTCTGGACCTTAGGCCGCCCTAAGTTACTTTCCCGGCACGGTGCGTATCCACCGGTCGTGGTGGTACCACCCATACGTGGTACAGATCTGCCGCACGTGTTCGGGTGCCGCCGGCCGCTGCCCCGGCGGCACCCGGAAAGTCTGCTCGTCCGTGCTGCCTCGTCGTGGTGGTCAGCCGGCTCCGGGCAGGTCGTGTGCGGCGGCGGCGCGTACTCGCAAGGCGCGGCGCAGATCGTCGAGTTGGTCGATGAGTTTGCGGCGCAGGGCCGGGGTGGGGTCGCTTTCGGCGAGGCAGGTTTCGCCGAGGTGGCGGGTGTCGTCCTCGACGAAGGTGGCGGGGAAGGCGTCGCGGCCCGCGGCTACGGCGAGGGCCGGGCCGCGGTGGCGGGCGAGGACCGGGGCGTCGGTGAAGTAGCGGGCGACGTAGGGGCGGAGCAGGTCGTGCTGTTCGGGTGCCCAGAAGCCGGTGGCGGTGGCGGTGAAGAGGTAGTTGGACAGGGCGGCTTCTTCGTCGGTGGTGAACAGCGCCTGCCAGGCGGCTTGTTTGGCGGCCGGGTCGGGCAGGGCGGCGCGGCAGTGGGCGGCGCCCTCGCGGCCGGTGGCGCTGGGGTCGCGGGCAAGTTCGGCGTCGATGGTGTCGGGGGTGGTGGCGCCGAGGACGGCGAGCCGGCCGAGGATGCGCCAGCGCAGTTCGGGGTCGAGGGCGGGGCCGCCGGGGACGCTGCCGTCGTCGAGCCAGTGCTGGATGGTGGCTTCGGTGGTGGCGCTGTCGATGAGGGCGCGGACGGCGGTCAGGCGCAGGCCGGCGTGCGGGCCGTGCGCGGGGCCTTCGGTGCGGCGCAGGATGTCGCGGCTGAGGGCGGTGAGGGTCGCGAGGGCCTGGGGCCGGTCCGCGGTGGGGAGAAAGTGGTCGCTGATCCGGGTGCGGGCGAAGGCGAGGACGCCCCGGACGATGGCCAGGTCGGTTTCGTAGGGGAGGTGGTCGCGGGCGGCCTGGAGGTAGGCGGTGGGCGCGAGGTCACCGTCGCGGACCATGTCGCGGGCGGCGTTCCACACGACGGCGCGGGTGAGGGCGTCGGGCAGTTGGGAGAGGGACTGTGCGGCGGTCTGCCAGGAGCGCGGGTCGAAGCGGATCTTGGTGTAGGTCAGGTCGCCGTCGTTGAGGACGAGGAGGTCGGGTGCGGGCGTGGGGAAGGTCCGCGTGGTGTGTCCTTCGTCCTCGGAGATGTCCAGTTCGTGGCGGTCGCGCAGGGTCAGGCGTCCGGCGCCGGCGAGGTCGCGGTCGTAGACGCCGACGGCGATCCGGTGCGGGCGGCTGCCGGTGTGGTGGACGTCCAGCCGCCAGCGGTCGCCGTCGACGGAGACCGCGGGGGTGAGGGTGTCGGCTCCGGTGGTGCGCAGCCAGCGCTCGGCCCAGCCGTGGACGTCGCGGTCGGTGGCGCGGGCGAGGGAGTCGAGGAAGTCGGCGAGGGCGGCGTTTGCGAAGCGGTGCCGGGCGACGTGGTCGTTGATGCCGGCGAGGAAGTCCTTCTCGCCCATCCAGGCGACGAGTTGGCGCAGAGCGGAGGCGCCCTTGGCGTAGGAGATGCCGTCGAAGTTGAGGAGGGCGGAGGCGGTGTCGGGGACGTCCTGGGGGGCGGGGGCGACGGGGTGGGTGGAGGGGCGCTGGTCGGCGTCGTATCCCCAGCCCTTGCGGGCGACGGCGAAGTCGGTCCAGGTATCGGTGTGGCCAGTGGCCTCGGACAGGACCTGGTAGCCCATGTATTCGGCGAAGGACTCGTTGAGCCAGATGTCGTCCCACCACTGGAGGGTGACGAGGTCGCCGAACCACATGTGGGCCATTTCGTGGGCGATGGTCACGCCGCGGGTCTGGCGTTCGGTGTCGGTGACGGCGGAGCGGAAGACGTATTCGTCGCGGAAGGTGACGAGTCCGGGGTTCTCCATGGCGCCGGCGTTGAACTCGGGGACGAACGCCTGGTCGTAGGAGTCGAAGGGGTAGGGCTCGTCGAAGATCTGGTGGTAGCGGTCGTAGCAGCGGCGGGTGATGTCGAGGATTTCCTCGGCGTCGGCGTCGAGGTACGGGGCCAGGGAGCGTCGGCAGTGGATGCCGAAGGGCAATCCGGCGTGTTCGGTGCGTACGGAGTGCCAGGGGCCGGCGGCGACGGCGACGAGGTAGGTGCTGATGAGGGGGGTGGGGGCGAGGGTCCAGTGGCCGGGGTCGCCCTGGGTGGCGATGCCGTTGCCGAGGACGTTCCACCCGGGGGGCGCGGTGACGGTGAGGGCGAAGACGGCCTTGAGGTCGGGCTGGTCGAAGGCGGCGAAGACGCGCTTGACGTCTTCCATGAACAGCTGGGTGTAGACGTAGGCCTCGCCGTCGGCGGGGTCGGTGAAGCGGTGCATGCCTTCGCCGGTGCGGGAGTAGCGCATGGTGGCGGTCAGCCGCAGCTCGTGGGCGCCGGGGGTGAGGCCGGTCAGCGGGAGGCGGTTGCCGGAGAGGGCGGCGGGGTCGAGGGGGTGACCGTCGAGGGTGGCGGTGTGCAGCTCGGCGGGCTGAATGTCGACGAAGGTGTCGCCTGCGTCGTGCGCGGTGAAGTGGATGACCGTTCGGGAGCCGAAGTGGTCCTCGCCTTGGGTGAGATCCAGTGCGACCTCGTAGCGGTGGACGTCGATGAGTCGGGCTCGGGTCTGCGCCTCGTCGCGCTGCAGTGCGGGCATGGGGTCATGCTGCCGTACGGCCGGTGGCTTGGGGAGTGGGTCCCGGTTCGGGGCGCGGGGTGCGCGCGGGCCGGGAATGTTAGGCGCCTGGCTTCTCAGCACTAAAGTTTCGTGGTGAACGGGTACGCGCCACGGCCCAGGTGGCGGAGCTCGGGGAGGGCGTGGGACATGACGAGGAAGACAACGGCGCGGTCGGACGCGGTGGCGTCGATCATCGAGGACTGGCGGCGGGAGCGGCCGGAGCTGGACACCTCGCCGCTGGAGGTGCTGGCGCGGCTGCACCGTACGTATCTGCGCTACAGCGCGCGGCTGACCGCGTCGGTGGAGGCGCACGGTCTGTCGGTGGCGGGGTTCGACGTGCTGACGGCGCTGCGCCGGGCGGGCAGGCCGTTCCGGCGTACGGCGGGGCAGTTGGCGGACTCCGGACTGATCTCGTCGGCGGGGGTGACGCTGCGCATCGACCGGTTGGAGAAGGACGGGCTGATCGTGCGGGAGCGCGATGCGCAGGACCGCCGGGTGGTGCGGTCGCGGCTGACGGAGGAGGGGCTGGCGAAGATCGACGCGTTGTTCTCGGAGCATCTGGAGAACGAGCGGCGGATGCTGGCCGGCCTCTCCCCCGCCGAGTGCCGCCAGTTGGCGCGGCTGTTGTCGAAGCTGGAGCGGTCGATCACCGAGGCGGAGCGGGAGGAGCCGGACGGCGGCTGAGGGCGGCGGTGCGGGCCGGCCGGGGCCGGTGCGCGGGCCGCCGGCCTGCTGGGCGGGGTTCAGGTGGCGAGTGCGGCGGCCTGGCGTTCGGCCTCGGCGCGGTAGAGGCGGCGCAGCCGGACCACGCCGAGGTCGTGCTGGTAGAGGTTCTCGGCCTGGTCGGCGTCGTGCGGGAGGGCTTCGAGCATGGTGCGGTCCTGTTCGAGGACGTGCCAGTGCCGTTCCTCGATGAGGGTGCGGTAGAGGAAGCGCCAGGTGTCGCGCTGCCAGCCCGTGACGCGGCGGTAGCGCCAGAAGAAGACGCCGCTGCGGTCGGCGTCGATGGGGCAGACCATGCCCACGATGCCGAACGGGCCGCCGGGGCCCGCGGACGGCGGGTAGGGGATGGACAGGTCGACCCAGTCGACGCCGGTGCGGCACAGTTCGACCCAGTCGAAGTTGACGCCGCGCTGGTCGGTCTTCTCGAAGAAATAGCCGCGCTCGGTCTCGCGGATACGGAATTTCGCGGTGGTGTCGCCGTCGCCCATGGTGTGCGACTCGTGGTGCAGGAACTGGCCGTGCATGGGGTCGAGGAGGTTCTCCATGCCGTAGCGCCAGGGCACGTCCCACTCGGCGTAGCACAGGAAGGCGTCGGTGCCGGGGTCGGTGAGGGGTTCGGGCAGGGTCAGTTCGCAGGGCTCGGGGTGCTGGGCGTCGCCGAAGTAGGCGAGGATCGCGCCGCCGATCTCGCGTACCGGGGGGCTGGGGACGAGCTGTTTGCCTTCGAGGGTGCAGCCGGGCAGGCCGGGTACGGAGGTGACGGTTCCGGTGCCGTCGACCTCCACGCCGTGGTACCAGCAGGAGATCCGGTCGCCGAGGTGCCGGCCGAGGGAGAGCCGGGCGCCGCGGTGCGGGCAGCGGTCGGCGAGCATGTGCAGGGTGCCGTCGGCGCGGCGGAAGAGCAGCCAGTGTTCGCCGATTGCGGTGACCCGGCGCATGCCGCCGGGGGCGACGAAGTGGGACGGGACGACGGGGTGCCACTGGTTGCGCAGTCCGGTGGCGTAGAGGCGGTCGGCGACGGCCGCGGTGGCGGCTGCGCCGGGGCTGGTGGTGGGGTTCGTCGGCACGTGGTCACGCTCCCAATCGGTGCATCTCGTCGCGGAAGGTCTGCTCGGTCCAGGGTTCGCCGTCGGGGGCGTGCACCTGGCGGGCGTTGAGGCCCTGGATGACGTCGGCCAGTTCGTGGCCGACGTGGGTGAAGATCTCTTCGAGGGTGTGGGCGAGCTTGTTCTCGTAGGGGGTGGGCTCGCGGTGGCGGGACTGGTGGATTTCCAGGTACGGGGTCATGGGGGCTCCTGGCGGGTGGGCGGGGTGCGCGGGGCGCGGGCGGGTCACAGGTCGAGGACGAGGCGGTCGCCGGCGCTGCGGGAGACGCAGATCATCAGGGAGGTGTTCGCGGCGCGTTCGGTGTCGCTGAGCAGGAAGTCGCGGTGGTCGGGGGTGCCGTCCAGGACGCGGGTCTCGCAGGTGCCGCAGATCCCGTCGCGGCAGGAGCTCGGCACATCGATGCCGGCGGCTTCGACGGCGTCGAGGATGCTGGTGTCTGCCTCGATGCGTACGGTGCGGCCGGTGCGGCGGCATTCGACGTCGAAGGCCCGGTCGTCGTCGGCGTCCGGCGCCCGGTCGGGCGGGGGCGCGGCGAACCGCTCGGTGCGCAGCCGGTCGGCGAGGCCGAGGGCGGCGCAGCGTTCCTCGACGGCGGTCAGCAGCGGCTCGGGGCCGCAGCAGTAGACGAGGGTGTCGTCGGTGAGGGCGTCGAGGGCGGCGTCGAGGTCGAGGTGGCCGTGTTCGTCCTGGGGGTGGAGCTGGTAGTCGCCGGGCGCGCCGTCGGCCAGCGCGGCCAGTTCGCTGGTGAAGGCGAGGCTGCCGCGGCGGCGGCCGCCGTGGATCATCCGCCAGGGGACGCCGTCGCGGTGGGCGGCGCGGGCCATGGCGAGGAGTGGGGTGACGCCGATGCCGCCGGCGAGGAAGAGGTAGCGGGCGGCGGGTTCGAGGGCGAAGTGGTTGCGGGGGCCCTGGATCCGGACGGTGGCGCCGGGGCGGAGGGTGGTGTGGATGTGGGCGGAGCCGCCGCGTGAGGTGGTGGTGTGCAGGACGGCGATGCGGTAGCGGCCGGTGTCCCGGGGGTCTCCGCACAGGGAGTACTGGCGGAGGTGTCCGCCGGCGTGGACGTCGATGTGGGCGCCGGGCTCCCAGGCGGGCAGCGCCGCGCCGTCGGGGTGGATGAGCTCGATGGCAAGGACGTCGTCGGCTTCCCAGGTCATGCGGTGGACGAGCAGGTCGAGGGCGGGTTCGGGCACGGTCGTCCTCCTTACCGGGCGGCGGGCAGCGCGACGGGCGGGGTGAAGGGGGTCTTCATCGGGCCGAGGGCGGTGAGGTCGACCTCGACGAGGGTCGGTCCTTCGCTCGCGGTGGCGGCGGCGAGAACCGGGGCGGCGTCGTCCGGGGCGGCGATGCGGGCGTAGGGCAGGCCGGTGGCGTGGGCGAGGGCGGCGAAGTCGGGGGTGGCCAGGTCGACTCCGGAGCGACGGTCGAAGTAGCGGTCCTGCATGTTGCGCAGGACGCCGTAGCCGCCGTCGTTGAAGACAACGAGGGTCAGCCGGGGGCGTTCCTGGGCGAGGGTGAGGAGTTCGCCGAGGTGGACGGCGAGGCCGCCGTCGCCGGCCATGACGAGGGTGGGGGCGTCGGGGTGGGCGAGGGCTGCGCCGATGCCCATGCCCAGGCCCTGGCCGATGCCGCCGCCGCGCGGGAAGACGTTGGTGTGCGGGGCGTAGATCTCCAGGAGGCGGTTGCCCCAACTGCTGGCGGGGACGGTGACATCGCGGGCGATGACGGCGGTGCGGGGCAGTGCGGCACGGATCGCGTCGCAGATCGCGGCCTGCGGGCCGATCTGGTCGCGCAGGGCGGCGCGGACCTCCTCGCGGACGTCGCGGACGCGGGCGGTCCAGGCACGGTCGGCGGCCCGCCCGCCGGTGGGCGGTGTGTCCGTGAGGCGCTGCCGCAGTGCGGTGAGGGTGGTGGCGGCGTCGCCGTGCAGGGTGAGTGCCGCGGGGTAGCTGCGGCCGAGGGCGGCCGGGTCGTGGTCGATCTGGAGGTGCACGGCGGGCAGCCGCAGGCTCCAGTCGGCGGTCTCGTTGGAGCGGAAGTGGGTGCCGACGGTGAGCAACAGGTCGGCCTCGGCGAGGAGTTCGCGGCCGGCGGGGGTGGTGGCGAAGTTGCCGACGCACCGGTCGTGGTCCTCGGGGACGGCGCCGCGGCCGGAGTTGCTGGTGACCAGGCCGGCGTTCAACTCCGTCAGCAGTGCGGCGAGTTCGGGCCCCGCGGTGGTGGCGCCGCCGCCGGCCCACAGCAGTGGCCGGCGGGCGGCGGCGAGCAGCCGCGCGGCCTCGTCGAGGGCGGCCGGTGCGGGCAGCGGCGGCTCCGCGGGCGCGGGTGGCGCGGGCAGTGCGGCCGGGTCCTGGGGCGCGTACTGGAGGTCGATGGGCCATTCGACGCTGGCGGGCCCGCCGGCCGGCCCGAGGGCGTGGGCGGCTGCTTCCCGCAGGACGGCGCCGGCGCTCGCCGCGTCGGGGACGGTGGCGGCGTGGGCGCTGACCGCCCGCAGCATGCCGAGCTGGTCGCGGGTCTCGTGGATGAAGCCGCGGCCGGCGCCCAGGTGGTGGCTGTCGATCTGTCCGGTGACGTGCAGTACGCGGCTGCCGGCGCTGAGGGATTCGATCAGCGAGCCGGCGGCGTTGCCGGCGCCGGTGCCCGTGCTGGTCAGCGCGCAGCCGAGGCCGCCGCGGGCCCGGCCGTGGCCGTCCGCGGCGTTCACGGCGGTGGCCTCGTGACGTACGGGCACGAACCGCAGATCGCGGTCGACGGCTTCGACGAGCGGCAGGTTGTGCACGCTGACGACGCCGAAGACGGTGTCGACGCCGAGGTCGCGCAGGAGGGCGACGAGCAGATCGCCGCCGTTGGGCTGGGGCATGGAAGCGGGCTCCTGAAGGAGGTGGGAGGGGCCGGAGGTGGGGGGTCAGGCGACGGAGCGGCCGACGCCGCCGCAGACGTCGATCGCGGTGCCGGTGATGTACGAGGCGCGGGGGGACAGCAGCGTCAGCACGGCGTAGGCGACCTCGTCGGCACGGCCCAGGCGGCCCAGGGCGACGCCGCGGTCCGCGGCGAGGCGGGCCTGCCACCGGTCGTAGGGCTCGGCGGTGCCGGAGTCGGCGTGCCGGCGGGTCCACTGACCGGTGTCGACCAGGCCGAGGCAGACGGAGTTGACGCGGATGCCGTCGGCGGCGAGTTCGCGGGAGAGGGACTTGGAGAGGTTGAGGATGCCGGCGCGGGCGGCGCTGGTGGTGATCAGGCGCGGTTCGGGCTGTTTGGCGAGGACCGCGTTGATGTTGACGACGGCGGGTGCGGAGGAGGCGCGCAGCGCCGGCAGTGCGGCGTGCAGCGGGTGGAGCACGCCGGCGAACTTCAGCTCCAGTTCGTCGCGCCAGTCCTCCGCGGTGGTCTGTGCGAACGGCTTCATCCGGGACTGCCCGGCGTTGTTGACGAGGCCGTCCAGGCCGCCGAAGTGGCCGGCGGCGCGCCGGACGAAGGCGGTGGTGGCGTCGGCGTCGCGGACGTCGCAGGTGCCGGTCAGCAGCCGGTCGCTGCCCGCGCCGAGGTCCGCGGCGGCCGCGGCGAGGGTCTCGGGGTTGCGGGCGCAGGTGGCGACGCGGGCGCCCTCCGCGAGCAGGGCGCGGACCGTGGCCAGGCCGACGCCCGAGCTGCCTCCGGTGACGAGTACGGTGCGGTCGGCCAGGCCGAGGTCCATGGGGTGTCCTCCGGACGGTGGTGCGGGTGCGGGTGCGGGTGGCGGGTCAGTGCATGGTGAATCCGCCGTTGACGGCGATGAGTTGGCCGGTGAGGTAGCCGGACTCCGGGCCGAGCAGGAAGGCGATGACGCCGACCAGGTCGTCCGGGGTCTGGGGGCGGCTGATGGCGCGGTTGAGGCGGTAGAGGTCGTGCCGCTCGGCGGGGATGCGGACCGTCGACTCGCTCTCGGTGAGGCCGGGGGCGACCGCGTTGACGGTGACGCCCAGGTCGCCGGTCTCCCGGGCCATCGCCCGGGTGAGGGCGATGACCGCTCCCTTGGAGGCGATGTAGTGCGCGAGGCGCGGGGAGCCGTACAGGGCGGCGTCCGAGGCGAGGTGGACGATGCGTCCGCTGCCGGTGGCGGTGAGCTGGGGCAGCAGGGCACGCGAGACGAGCCAGGGGCCGCGGGCGTTGACCGCCATGATGCGGTCCCACTCCGCGACGTCGATCTCGTGGAAGGGTTTCCCGCCGACCGCGTCGGCCAGCCCCGCGTTGTTCACCAGGCCGTGCAGCGGGCCGAGGGCGGCGACCTCCCGGGCGAGCCGCTCGACGGATGCGGGGTCGGCGACGTCGACGGGGACGGCGTGCGCGTCGAGGCCCTCGGCGCGCAGGCCGGCGGCGGCGCTCTCGCCGCGCTCCGGGTCGAGTTCGGCGACCACCACGCGGTGTCCTTCGGCCGCGACCCGGCGGGCGGTGGCAAGTCCCAGGCCGCGGCCGGCGCCGGTGACGACGACGGTGCGGGGCGGTGCGGCGGCCATCAGTCGCGGGTGACGCCGTGCATCGGCGAGTGCTCGGGGTAGGTGGGGACCTGCGGCTTGCGGGTGCCGATGACGACGCAGAACAGGGCGTCGGTGTCCCCCTCGTTCTTGAGGCTGCGGGCGACGCCGGCCGGCACCACGATCATGTCGCGGTAGCCGAGGGTGCGGTACTCCGCCTCGCCTTCGCCGCGGTGGATGCCGACCCGGACCTCGCCCTCCAGGACGAAGAAGGCTTCCTCGACGTCGTGGTGGGTGTGCTCGGGGCCTTCGGCGCCGGGCGGCAGCAGCATGTTGGAGAAGGTGAAGCCGCCGGAGGGCAGGACGCGGTTGTCGCCCTCGTGGTTGCCGGTGGCGCCGGAGCCGACGTAGCGGATCTGGGCCCTGCGGTACTGGTCGCCGGCCTTGGCCTGGAAGGCCAGGGTGTTCCAGTCGGGTTCGCGGGAGTCCTTGGTGGCGATGAGGGAGTCGGTGTAGCGGGCGAGGTCGCCGCCGTCGTCGTACGCGGTGGTGGTGAGGGGCATGGTCGTCTCCTTCTGGGTGTACGGGTCGTGCGGGGGCACGGGGGCTATTCGGGGATGCGGGCGGTGATCCGCAGGTGGGAGTGGACCCAGGCGTTGAAGGCCGCGGGCCGCTCCTGGTTGGCGAGGTGACCGGCGCCGGCCACGATGACGAACACGGCGGTGGGCAGGGCGCCGGCGATCAGCTGGCTCGCCTCGATGCCGGTGACCTGGTCGCGGTCGCCGCACAGCACCAGCGTCGGCGCGGTGACGGTGGGCAGCTGCGGGCGCAGGTCGGCGGTGGCCATCGATTCGGCGGCCCAGGCGTAGCCGGGCAGCCGTACGGCGGCGGCCATGGTGGCGGTGACCCGGTGGACGAGGTCCGGCGGCGCCTGGTCGGACACGAGCCGCGGGCCGCGGGCGCGGGCGAAGGCGTCGGGTCCCTGGTCCGCGAGGTCGGTGGCGCGCCGCCGCATCGCCGCGGCCCTGTCCGGGTCGGTGCCGGAGCCCGCGCTGCTGTCGGCGACGATGAGGCCGGCGACGAGGTCGGGGTGGCGGGCGGCCAGGCGCAGGGCGATGACGCCGCCCCAGGAGACGCCGAGGACGTGGGCGGGGCCGCCGTGGCGCCGGATGAGGGCGGCGGCGGTGTCGACGTAGCCGTCAAGGCCGGGCGGCCGCGTCGGGTCCGCGGAGCGGCCGTAGCCGGGTGCGTCCCAGGCGATGACCCTCATATGGGCGGACAGGGCGGCGAGTTGGGGGGCGAAGGCGGCGGACGAGGAGCCGATGCCGTGCAGGCAGAGCAGCAGGGGGCCGTGGTCGCCCGCCTGCTCCACGTGCAGCCGGTCAAGGCCGGGGTCGGTCGGTCGGGCGGCGGCGGCCGCATTCCAGGGTTCGGTCGCGGTCCCGGCTCCCGCGCCGGTTCGGTTCTCGGTCGTCACAGGATCTGCCCCGTACGTCCGGTGAGCGCGGCCAGGCTGCGCAGCACCGCATGGGGCACGACCTGGCTGGTGGCGGGGTTGGCCGGGTCGGGACGGTGGCGTACGTCGAAGCGGTAGTCCCCCATCGCGCCGCGGGCCTCGATGACATGCCGGGTGAGGGTGGCGGCGGGGTCGGCGACGACGCTGACCTCGACCCGGTCCGGGTCGCCGACGGCGAGCGCCACGGACGCGGCGACGTTCGTCGACCGGGGGAACTTCGCCGGCACCTCGCGCGCGGTACCCCGCATGACCTCGACGGGCCCGGTCGCGGTACGCATCCGGTGCAGCAACTCGGATTCCATCCACGGCTGTTCGAGAGTGCCGGGCAGCTTGGTGGTCGTCAGGCGCACCTCGGTGAGGGGGCCGAGGCCGCGGACCGCCTGCAGGAGGTCGAGGCCGCCGACGGCGCCGCCGGTGAAGTAGACCCGGCCGGGCCCGGCGTCCAGGAGGCGGCAGGTGAGGTCGGGGTCGGTGAGCGCGCCGGTGGAGGTGATGAGCAGGTCGGCGCCCGAGGTGAGGACCCGCATGCCCCATTCGCGGATGACGGCCTGTCCCGCGGCCTCGACGATGAGGTCGCAGGAGCCAAGGGCGTCCTCGACACCGCACTGCGGCGCGGGCACGTCACCGAGCGGCCGGTTGTCGACGATGCACGTCAACTCCGCGCCCGGCAGGTCGCCTTCGGCGAGGGAGTGGCCGACGACCCGGCCGATGGCGCCCCAGCCGACGAGTCCGACGCGGCGGACGGTACGGGCGGGGGCGGCGGCGGCCGACAGGTCGGATGGGGCTGTCGGAGCGGACGGGGCCGTCGCCGGGGAAGGAGCGGCGGGAGAGGAAGCGGCGGTCATGCGGTCACCTCGGGGGCGGTGGTGAGCGGTCCGGGGTCGGGGGTGCCCGCCATGTGCCGGCGGATCTCGGTGGACGGCGGTCCCGCGGTGCCCCACAGGTCGGAGAGTTCGGGGGTGCGCCGCCAGACCCGGGCGATCCAGGCGTCCTCGACGATCTGGGCGACCTCGGAGGTGTATTCGCAGACCAGGCCGGAGGGGTCGGCGAAGTAGGCGAAGGTGTTGTCGCCGGGGCCGTGCCGCCCCGGCCCCCACTGCGGGACGACGCCGTGGTGGCGCAGCCGGCCCAGCCCGCGCATGAAGTGGTCGACGGAGGTCATCTCGTACGCGACGTGGTTGAGCGAGGTCCACTCGGCCTGGTTGAAGGCGATGCAGTGGTGGTCGGCGTTGCAGCGCAGGAAGGCCATCTGGTGTTCGGACCAGTCGGAGACGCGCAGGCCGAGGACGTCGGTGTAGAAGGCGACGGCGGCGTCGATGTCGGTGGTGTTGAGGACGGTGTGGGTGACGCCCACGGGCACGGCGGCGTCCCGCCCGCGCGGGGCGACGGCCTCGACATGGGCGCTCAGCTCCAGCAGCCGGCCCTCGGGGTCGGTGAAGCGCAGCCCGTAGCCACCGCCGATCTGGTCGAGCGGGCCGGGGCCGTGCAGCGGGGTGATGCCGCGGGCGAGCAGGCGGCGGGCGGCCTCGTCGATCTCGGCGGGGGTGACGACCGCGAAGCTGATCTTGCCGAGGCCGGTGTGGTCGGCGCGGGCGAGGCCGAGGACGTGGTGCTCGGCGCCGGTGCCGCGCAGCCAGCCGGCCGTGCCGGGTTCGGTGGCGACGACCTCCAGGCCCCACACCTCGCGGTAGAAGTCGGTGGCCTCGGTGAGGGCGGGGGTGAGCAGTTCGACGGCGCGCAGCGCGCGGAGCCTGGCGAGGGGCTCGTGCGGCATCGGTTCCGGTCTCCTTCGGGTGGGTGGTGGTACGGCCGGCCAGGTCAGCCCCGGGCCCACGGCAACGGGTCGCCGGCGGTGCCCCAGTAGAGGCTTTTCTGGCGCTGGTAGGCACGGAGGCCGTCGCGGCCCTTCTCGCGGCCGAGACCGCTGTCCTTCATGCCGCCGAAGGGGGTGGAGCCGCTGAACTGCTTGTAGGTGTTGACCCAGACGGTTCCGGCGTCGATGCGGCGGGCGAGCCGCCAGGCGGTGGCGGCGCTGCGGGTCCACAGTCCGCAGGCCAGGCCGTAGACGGTGTCGTTGGCCTGGGCGACGAGGTCGTCCTCGTCGTCGAAGGGCAGCGCGACCAGGACCGGGCCGAAGATCTCCTCCTGGCAGGCGGGGGCGGAGTGCGGCAGCCCGTCCAGGACGGTGGGCAGGTAGTAGGCGCCGTCGCGGTAGCGCTCGCCCTCGGGCGGTGCGCCGCCGCAGAGCACCCGGGCGCCGTCGGCGCGGGCCCGGTCGACGTGGGCGGCGACGCCGTCGCGGTGACGGTGGTGGACGAGGGGAGCGACCTGGGTGGCCGGGTCGGTCCCCGGGCCGACGCGCAACTTTTCCGTACGGGCGACGAGTTCACCGAGGAAGTCGTCGTAGCGGGAGCGGGCGATGAACAGCCGGGAGCCGGCGATGCAGCTCTGCCCACTGGAGGAGAAGATGCCGAACATCACGCCTGCCAGGGCCTGTTCGAGGTCGGCGTCCTCCAGGACGACGGTCGGTGACTTGCCGCCGAGTTCCAGGGAGACCGGCATGAGCTTGTCGGCCGCGATGTGCGCGAGGGCGCGGCCGGTGCGGGTGCCCCCGGTGAAGGCGATCTTACCGACGGCGGGGTGCCGCACGATCGCGTCGCCGGTGACCGCGCCAGGCCCGGGCAGGACGGACAGCAGCCCGGTGGGCAGCCGCGCCTCGGCCAGCGCCTGCCGGACGATCCGGCCGAGCGCGAGCGCCACCAGCGGGGTCCACTCAGCGGGCTTGAGGAGGACGGCGTTGCCGGCGGCGAGGGCGGGGGCGAGCTTCTGGGCGTCGCTGGCGATCGGCGAGTTCCAGGGAGTGATGGCGCCGATGACGCCGATCGGCTCGTGCAGGCTCAGCGTGACGCAGTCGCCGCGGGCGGGCGTGAGGGCGTCCTCCGCGGTCTCCAGGGCGGCTGCCGTGTAGCGGAAGGTGGCCGCCGCGCTGTGCACCAGGGCGAGCGTCTCACCGCGGCACTTGCCGGTGTCGGCGGTCTGGAGGTCCGCCAGGCGCTCGGCCGCCGCCTCGACGAGGTCGGCGATGCGGTGCAGCAGCCGGGCACGGCGGTGGGCGGGCAGCCGTCGCCAGGCGGGGTCGGCGGCGGCCTGTGCGGCGCGCCGGGCTGCCTCGTCGACGTCGGCGGCGTCCGCGCCGCGCAGCACGGCGAGGGTGCGCCCGGTGGCGGGGTCGACGGTCTCGAAGGGTGCGCCGCCGCCGGGCCGCCACTCCCCCGCGATCAGCACTTCGTCCGGGGTGCGCTCCGGTGCGGGCACCAGGTGCTCCGTCGGCTCTTCGACGGTCATCCGCGGCCTCCTGAGGGCGACTTGGGCGAGGTGGGGTCACTGACGCGGGGGGTTCGAACGAGGTCGGGAAGCCACCACTTTGCTTCAGCGCTAGAAATCTAAGCACTTAACTATTTGCTGGCAAGACCCGAGCCGGGAAAAGTTCGGTTGGTCAAACCCTTGACGCGCACACCCCCCAGGTCGATAGAACTTAAGCCCTTAGAAACTTTGCGCTTACGGACGGTGCGTCACCGAGTGAGATCCCCGCACTGCCCGCGCACCGCCCGGCCCTCTCCCCCCTTCTCTCCCCTTGTCCCTCACCCGCCGTCCGCGCGGGTCTGGAGGAATCCCGGATGAGCCTCGACGCCTCCCCGGACCGCGACGCCGACGCCACCCGCGCCGACATCGCCGCCCGATTCGAACGTCTCCCCCTGTCCCGCTGGCACGTCACCGTCCGCGTCGTCATCGGCGTGGTGACCTTCTTCGAAGCCTTCGACCAACTGCTGATCGCCTACGCGATGCCCGAGCTGCGCCAGGAATGGAGCCTGTCGACCGCGGAGTCCACCCTCGTCCTGACCATCGGGTCGATCGGCATGCTGATCGGCGCCCTCTTCTCCGGCCGGATGGCCGACCGGATCGGCCGGGTCAAGGTCATCGCCCTGTGCATCGGCGTCTCCGGCGTGGCCTCCCTGGCCCTCGCCGCCAGCCCCGGCCCGACCCCGTTCATGCTGCTGCGCTTCGTCCAGGGCCTCGCCATCGGCGGTGAGGTGCCCGTCGCGGCCACCTTCATCAGCGAGATCACCCGCAGCCACGGCCGCGGCCGCTTCGTCCTGCTCTACGAACTGGTCTTTCCCGCCGGTCTCACCCTCGGCGCGCTGTGCGCGGCCTGGATCGTGCCGGTCCTGGGCTGGCGCTGGATGTACGCGCTCGCCGCGCTCCCCGGCCTGCTCTGCCTCCTCGTCCGGCGGACGGTGCCCGAATCACCGCGCTGGCTCGCCGACCGCGGGCGGCTGCGGGAGGCCACCGAGACGATGGCACTGATCGAGGCCAAGGTGGCCACCGCGACGGGGCAGCCGCTGCCTCCGGTGGGGGCCGCCCCGGGCGGCGACGCTCCCGAGCATGCCGACAACCCGCTGGTCACCGCCCTGAGGACCACGGCGCCCACCGCACCGGCGACACCCGCCGAGCGCGCCGCCACCGGCCTGCGCGGCCTGTTCACCGGCCGCTACCGCCGCCGCACCCTGGTCGTCGGCACCCTCTGGTTCACCGGCTACTTCGTGAACTACGGCATCACCTCCTGGCTGCCGACCATCTACGGCACCCGGTTCGGCCTCTCGCTCCGCGACGCGCTGCTCTACTCCACCGTCACCTCCGTCGCCGGTCTGCTCGGCTGCCTCCTGGCCGCGCTCACCGTCGACCGGATCGGCCGCCGCCGGATCTTCGCGCTCTTCCTCGGCGGCGCGGCGGCCATCCTGCTCGTCCTCGCCGTGCTCGGGGCACGTACACCGGTCCAGGTGCTGTTGTGGACCTCCCTGGCGGCCGTCTGCTTCTTCGGGTCCAACATCAGCCTCTACCTCTACACACCGGAGCTGTACCCGACGCGGATGCGCGCCCTGGGCTGCAGCGTCGGCGGCGCCCTCAACCGGGTCGGCGTGATCCTCGGCCCGGTGCTGGTCGGCGCGGTCTACGCGGGCGGCACCGGCCTGCCCACGGTCTTCGTCATGCTCGGCGCGGTCGCCCTGGCCGGTGCCCTGGTCGCCGCGGTGTTCGCCGAGGAGACCACCGACCGGCCTCTGGAGGAGGTCTCCCCCTGAACCGGACGCCCGGCGGCGCCGCGCGGCAGGTCACCACGGTGGCCGGTCGTGCGGGGCCGCCGGGCTCCGGCCGTCCTACCGGGAGCGCTGTCCGCTGCGGAGAGGCGGCGGGGGCGCACCGCGCAGGCCGGCGCGCCCCCGCCGCTCACGTGCTGTGCCCGCTGACCAGCGGCGGATTGTCCGGGTCGGGGATCTGGGTGGACCAGCCACCGGGCACGCTGCGGACCTGGCGGTCGCGGAAGCGGACCGGGGCGGTGCCGACCCGGCGGGTGAAGAGTCTGCTGAAGTAGGCCGGATCGTCGTAGCCGACCCGGCGGGCCACCGCGGCGACGGGAAGGTCCGTGCCCACCAGCAGTTCCTTGGCCCGCCCCAGCCGGATGCCCAGGAGGTAGTCCTTCGGACTGCACCCCGCACCCCGTCGTACGGCCGTCCGCAGCTCCGCGGGTGTCATGCCGTGCCGGGCGGCGTGTTCGGCCACGGACAGCGGAAGGAACGCGTCCCGCGCCAGCGCCTGGAGCACCGGATCGCCGTCAGCATCCGTATCCGCGCGTGCCCGCCGCAGCACGACGAGGAGTTCGTGGACGACCGCCGAGGTCTCCACCTCCAGCAGCGGGTTGCCGCGCCGCGCCGCACGGGCGATCCGGCCGACGGCGGCACGGGCCGGACCGGTGTCGGCGAGCGGCACCACGGGCCGGTCCGGCTCGATATAGCCCAGCTCGGTGTACGTGTCGGCGGCGGGCCCCGTGAAGTCGACGAAGCTCTCGTCCCAGCCGGTCTCGGGGTCGGCACCGTAGTGGTGCGGTACGCCCGGCAGGATCCACAGCAGCGCGGGCGCGGTGACCGTCAGGCGGGAGCCGTCCGGGGCGGCGACCCAGCCGCGGCCCGCGCTGATGACGATGGCGACATGGTGGTCGAGGGTGCGCGGCCCGACCGTCGGCAGTGCGCCGTGCTGGAGCCCGACGCCCAGGCAGACGAGGCCGAGCCGCTGGTGGACCGGGCTCGGAGTGAAGTACCGCATCCAGGTGTGGTACACGCCGGGCCTCCCGTCGCCGTGGTCCGCGGTACGCGGTCCCCCCGCAACACCGCAGCGCTCGTGCCGCTCCGTCCAAACAATGCCGATCTTTGTCCATGGACCGCCGCACCGCCAGAGGGCGAAGGTGACCGGTGAGCGGGTGCGACCGGCGTGACCGGCGGGCGCGGCACGCGAGTCGGCGGCACAGCGGAGAGACGAGGCGGGAATCGGTGGCGCAGTTCGTGGTGGGCGAGCGGGACTTCATGCTGGACGGGCGGCCGCTGCGCCTGCTGTCCGGTGCGCTGCACTACTTCCGGGTGCACGAGGCGCAGTGGGACCACCGGCTGGCGATGCTCCGCGCGCTGGGTCTGAACTGCGTGGAGACGTACGTGCCGTGGAATCTGCACGAGCCGCGGCCCGGCGCGTTCCGGGATCCGGAGGCGTTGGGCCGGTTCCTGGACGCGGCGCAGGCGGCGGGGCTGTGGGCGATCGTCCGGCCGGGTCCGTACATCTGCGCGGAGTGGGAGAACGGCGGGCTGCCGGAGTGGCTGACGGGCCCGCTGGGACGCCGGGTGCGGACCCGGGACGCGGCGTATCTGCGGGCCGTGGACGCCTGGTTCGCACGGCTGTTGCCGCAGGTCGTGGCCCGGCAGTGCACAGAGACATCGGGGCCAGGCGGCCCGGGCGGCGGGCCCGTGATCATGGTGCAGGCGGAGAACGAGTACGGCTCGTACGGCAGCGATGCGGAGTATCTGGCGCACATCGCGCAGATGCTCCGCGAACACGGGGTGCGCGTACCGCTGTTCACCTCGGACGGCCCCGAGGACCACATGCTGACCGGCGGCTCCGTGCCCGGCGTGCCGGCGACCGTGAACTTCGGGTCCGGCGCGCGGGAGGCGTTCGCGACGTTGCGCCGGCATCAGCCGGACGGGCCGCTGATGTGCATGGAGTTCTGGTGTGGCTGGTTCGCGCACTGGGGGCAGCGCGGGGTGCCGCGCCCTCCGGAGGACGCGGCGGCGGCACTGCGGGAGATCCTGGAGTGCGGCGCGTCGGTGAACCTCTACATGGCGCACGGCGGCACCAGCTTCGGCGGCTGGGCGGGCGCCAACCGCGCCGGTGATCTGCACGACGGGGAGCTGGAGCCCACGGTCACCTCGTACGACTACGAGGCGCCGATCGATGAACGCGGCCGTCCTACGGAGAAGTTCTGGCGGTTCCGGGAGGTGCTGGCCGAGTTCGCGGACGGGCCGCTGCCGGAGCTGCCCGAGCCGGTGCGGAGGCTGGCCGCTCCGGCTCGGGCAGTGGTGGCGCAGTGGGCGCCGGCCGAGGACGTGCTGGAGACGCTCGGGGGTCCTGAGGTGACGGCGGGGTGCCCTGCCACGTTCGAGGAGTTGGGCGTGGACCGGGGCGTGGTGCGCTACCGGGTCGAGGTGCCGGGGCCGCGCGGCGCGTATCCGTTGCGGGTGCGGGGGCTGCGGGACCGGGCGGTCGTCTTCGTCGACGGGGTGCGCGGGCCCGTGCTGGAGGACGAGGACGCGCTGGTCGGGGAGGTGACGGGGCCGGCTTCTGTGGAGCTGTGGGTGGAGTCGCTGGGGCGCGTCAACTACGGCCCGCGGCTGGCGGAGTCCAAGGGCATCACCGGCGGGCTGCTGCACGAGCGGCAGTATCTGCACGGGGTCCGGGCGCGCGGGCTGCGGCTGGACGCCCTGGAAAATGCCGGCGCGCGGGCCGGGATCCCGTTCCGTGCGGTGCCGGCGGAGGGCGGTCCGGCGGCCACGGGCTTCTACCGGGGCACCCTGACCCTGGCGTGCCGCCCCGGGGACGCCGATCTGGTGCTGCCCGGCTGGACGCGCGGCTTCGCCTGGATCAACGGCTTCAATCTGGGCCGGTATTGGGATGCCGGCCCGCAGCGCGCCCTGTTCGTGCCCGGCCCGGTGCTGCGCGAGGGCGAGAACGAGCTGCTGCTGTGGGAGCTGGAGAGCGCCCCGCCCCTCACCGGGGAAGGGGCAGCGCCGCCGGGCCTGTACCCGTGCGCGCGTTGAGGCCGTCGGGTCAGGGGAGATGAAGGGGCGGGCCGGTTGCGGCCCGCCCCTTCCGCGCGGCTGGTTACCGCTCGCGTACCTCGAAGGTGTCCAGCACGAACTCCGCCTTCCCGTCGTCGCCCACCTTGCGCAGCCCCACCCATGCCTCGCCGTCGGCCGGGGCGGTGAACTCGTAGGAGTGGACGGCTGGTTGGGTGGCGACCGGCAGCGGGGTGCGGGTCAGCTCGCGGGCCGCCGGGTTGTCGACGGCGGTGACCCAGGCGTACTGGCCGGCCTTCTCGTTCTCGTAGCGGAAGCTGACCCGGTAGCGGCGGCCGGCGGTGAAGCGCACGGTGTGCGGCACGGTCCGGTAGACGAGCCCGGCGTTCTCGCCGCGCGACTTGAGCGATTCCCCGCCGTCGATGACGTCGTCGATCGCCTTGCCGTTCCAGCCGCGCCGGGTGAACGGCGCGTGCCGCTGGGCGAGGTGGGTGCGGGGATCGGTGACCCCTCCGGCGTCGCCCTTGACGAAGACTCCCCAGCCCTGCGGGACATGCTCGAAGTCCTCGTGGACCAGGGTGCCCTTCTTGCCGCTGCGCTCCGCGGGAGCGATCCGTACGTTGTCGAACCGGACCGGTGCGGCGCCCGCCGCCGCGGTGAGGGTGAGGGTGACCGGGCCGCCGCCTTCGGGCACGGTGAAGTAGGTGAACAGCCGCTGGAAGCGGGTGCCGGACTTGCGGTCGGCGGCGACGTAGTTGCCCGCGGTGGAGGTCTCGGTCCAGTTGGCCGCGGTGACGCCATCGGAGGTACGCACCTCAAGTCCCGCCCGTCGCCGCTCGCCCGCCTTCGCGCCGACCTCGATCTGCACCGAGGCGGCGTAGCTGCCCGGCTCGAGCCGGGCGAGCTGCTGGCTGACGGTGGCGGCGCCGCCCGCGCCGATGACCAGCTCGTAGTCGCCCAACTCGCTGAGTTCGACCGAGGCGGGGCCGCTGCCGCCGACCTGCCGGCCCGCGAGCGTCCCCGAGTGGAAGCCGGGGTCGTGCAGAGGGGTGCCCTCACCCCAGCGAGGGTCCTCCTGGGCGGGGGCCTTGTCGCGGAAGACGACGTACGCGGTGCCCGCACGGGCGGTGAGGGTGATCTTTCCGCCGCTGACGGGCACCCGGGTCTCCTCGGCGCGTCCCTGGTCGGTGAGGCGGTAGGCATAGACCGCGGCGGCGCCGGACCAGCCGCGGGGCAGGGCCCAACTGGTGCTGCCGCCCTCGGGGTTGTAGTGGTAGAGCTTGGCCGGGTCGGTGGCGAGGCGCGGCTGCCACGGGAGCAGGTAGGTGCCGCCGTCGTAGACCAGGCGCCCGTCGGTGGTGATCTTCCGGGTGCCGTCCGCGTCGCTGACGCTGGTCCCGGTGGGGCCCTCGAAGGTGATCTCGTGCGCGTCCCAGGTCCTGATCGGGTGGGCCTGGAGGTACTTGGCGGGCAGCGCGTCGGTCCAGATGATCCGGTGAAAGGCGTGCCAGTCGGTCTTGCCGACCCAGCCCTCGAAGTTGCCCATCCGCCCGGCGCCCAGCAGCGTGGGCCACTTGTCGGCGAAGACGTCCTTGTGGTGGTTGCGCACGAAGCGGATCAGCCGGGAGTTGATGCCGCGCGAGGTGTCGCCGCCGTAGTCGGGCTCGTTCGCCCAGTGCGACCACAGCGAGGACCGTTCCAGGCCGTGCCCCCACTCGGTGGTGACCTGCCAGCCCTGGTCGCGCAGGTGGCGTTGCAGCCGGTCGGAGTTCCAGCCCGACTCACGGAAGACGTCGATGTAGAGGGTGTTCAGTGCCGGGTCGGTTTCCTTGCGCAGCTGTGCGAAGCGCCGGGCGATGTCGCCGGAGACCAGGTCGCGCCGGGCGTCGATGCGGTAGGACTGGTCGAGCCAGTCCCACTGCTCGTCGTCCTTGTTCACGAGCGTCTCGGAGAAGGCGTGCGCGACCGGGTAGGACTCGGTGGCGTTCACGTGCACCGCGAAGTCGCTGTGCCACTTCTTGCCGGCCCGCACCAGCGCGTTGAGGTCGGCGAGCCCGCCGGCCCGCTTGTTGTAGTTGCCCCCGTAGTCCGGGTGCGCGGAGTCGTGGCCTTCGGACTGGTAGCCCTTGAGCAGGGTGAACTGCCGCAGCCCGTCGGTGGCCAGGGCGATCCGCTTGATGTTGTCGAGGGTGGCGAGGAACGGGTTGGTGGCCTGGCTGGCGAAGTTGAAGGGGATGTGCGGCACGACGCGCAGATGCTGCTCGTCGGCGCCCAGCGGCATCACCATGATGTCCCGCAGCGCGATGGCGGCGTCCTGCCAGTCGGTCCTGCCGTCGCCGTTGCGGTCCCGGGTGACGATCACCGTCGCGTACGGCAGCGGGTCGGTGGCGGCCGACGGCTGCCCGGCCGCCCGGTACGTCCACTGGCCGCAGCGCAGTTGGGCCTCGACCCAGCCGTCGCCCCGCACGGTCTGCCGCGCCAGCCGGCCGTTCTCCCAGGTGGTGCCGGCGGCCGGCTTGTCCTGGACGGTGTTGGTCTCGACGGCCGCGGCCAGCTCGTCGGTGGCGACGACCGCGTAGGCGCATCCGGTGGGTGCCGCCTCCACGGGGGTGTCGGCGGTGACCTCGACCAGGGTGTCACCGCTCTTGGCCTTGTCGAGGTCGATGCGGGCGGCGAGCAGCGCCGCCCCCGGCTGGTCGCTGCGCACGCTCAGCAGGGCGAGCTCGGGGATCTCCAGGGTGCCGACGCGCAGGGCCGCCGTGTCGTCGATGCCCGTGACCCGCCAGGTGACCTGCCATCCCTCGACGGCGATCTGCACGGTGATCTCGGTGCCGCCGTCGAAGGTGAGGGTGTAGGTGGCACGGTCGGCGCCGGCCCGGTGCCGGACGGTGGGGGTGCGGGCGGTGCCGTCGATGAGGACCTGGGTGACCGGATTCTGCCCGCCGTGCAGGACGGATCCGTTCCCGCGGTCGGTGTAGGAGACGATCCTGGGGAAGGCGGTGTCGACGCGGACCTCCAGGGCGTCGGACCGCAGCACCGCCTCGCCTGCCCGCGGTGCGGCCGCGGCGGACTGCGCGCCGAGCGGGAGGGCGGTGGCGACCCCGGCGAGCGTGGTGGCGGCGACGACCCTTCTGCGGCTGGGTCCGCGACGGGCACCTGTCTGTTCGTTCACGCGCGCTGTCCTCCTTCGCACCTGCACTGCCTGTCGCGGGACAGCGTGCTGCCCGGGTGGCGCGTGCGCCTATGGACAAAGGAGGGACAGGTGTTGGACTAACGGGGCCCGTGGCCGGCAGCGCTGTACCAGGAGCGCGAGGGCGAGCACGGCACGGTGCGGGAGGGGCTCCGGCAACGGAAAGGGCCCGGGGAGCGTGTCCCCGGGCCCTTCCGTCGATCAGTGGGTCAGCCGCCGAGCTCTCCGGCCGCCTTCTTGATGTCCGCGGCGAAGGTGCTCACCTCGCTGTAGACACCGGGCTTGCCGGGCCGTGCGCAGCCCTCGCCCCAGGAGACGATGCCCACCTGGAGCCACTCGCCGGCCTCGTCCTTGCGGAACATCGGGCCGCCGGAGTCGCCCTGGCAGGTGTCGACGCCGCCGGTGTCGAGCTTCCCGGCGCAGATCTCGTCGCCCGGCGTCAGCGAGTCGCCGTACGCCTTCTCGCAGGTGGCGTCGTCGATGAAGGGCACGGACGCCTTGAGGAGGTAGCGCTGCTGCTCGCCGCCTTCCTTGTCGGCGCCCCAGCCGGCGATCTCGAAGTCGCCGTTGTTGAGCTTGTCGTCCTCGGCGATCTTCAGGGTCGGCAGGTCGAGCGGCTTGTCGAGCTTGATCAGCGCCCAGTCCTTGCCCTTGCCGTTGTAGCCGGGGGCCTGGAGGACCTCGGTGGACTTGGCGGTGACCGCGCCGGCGTCCTCCAGGTCGACCACGCCCCCGGTCGCGGTGATGGAGGTGTTCGGGCCGCTGCCGTCGACGCAGTGCGCCGCCGTCAGCACGACGTCCTTGGCGTAGAGGGCACCGCCACAGCCCATCGAGAGCCGGACCATGAAGGGGAATTCGCCCTGCTCGGCCTTGGTGCCCCCGACGACCTTGGTGTCAACGGTGCCGGTGGGGTCGGGTGCGGGGCCGGCGAACGCGGAGCCGGGCTGGAGGCTGAAGGCGGCCAGAGCGATCGCGCCGACGGCGGTGGCTCTCTTGAGGTGCTTCAGGTAGCTGCGCAACGGGCTTCCTTTCGTGGGGGGTTGCACGTCTGTGACGAGCCCATGCCAACCACCGGAGCCGGACGTGGCCGCCGCAAGAGGTGCGTGGAAGACGGCAGCACGCCGCAAGGCGTCCGAACCCAGTGGGGGATGAGTCCGTAAAGCGCACTGTTGATTATGTGTAGTGGTCGATCAGGGTGACAAGGGGATGCATCCGGCCAACTCCCGTAATGACACAGCCCCGTACGGCCCATACCGGTCGATCTCGGTCAGCCGTACAGTGGCCCGGTGGCAACGGGCGGCAAGGACATCGAGCACGGCTTTCCCCATATCGAGACGGTGCGCGCGGCCGTCACGGCGCTCTACAGGCGCCTGAGTCACGACACGGTGAGCACCTACGCCACCAGCGTGCCGCCCGTCGACGTCGCCTTCGACGACAGCGAGGACCTCTATCCGGGAGCGCAGCGTATCGCCCGGGTCATGGTCGGACATCTGCGGCTGCCGGAGGCCCGGGTGGTCGTCAGCTTCCGCGAGATGGAGCACGCCGCGAATGTCGAACTGACCGCGGGCCCGGAGTACTTCATCGAACTCAACGAGCGCTTCAAGACCCATCGCAAGGACATCGGCGCGGCCCTGGCCCACGAAGTGGCGCACGTCTGGCTGCACCGCCTGGACCTGTCCTTCCCCGGCACCCGCGACAACGAGATCCTCACCGACACCGCCACGACCTATCTCGGCGCGGGCTGGCTGCTTCTGGACGCCTACCGCGAGCACGGCCCGTTCTCGCAGAAGCTCGGGTATCTGACGCCGGAGGAGTTCGGCTACGTGCTGGCGCAGCGCGCGCAGTTCTTCGGCGAGGACCCGGCGCCGTGGTTCACCAGCCCGCAGGCGTACGACGCGTACGCGGCGGGGCAGGCGCAGGCGCGCCGGGAGGCCCGCCGGCCACCGCTGGCCGGCGCCGGCTGGGCCGCCCGGCACCGCTACACCAAGGACCGCCGCGCGGCCCGGACCCCGCGGCCCGGCGCCCCGTCACCGGCCGCGGGTGAGGGCTACGCCTTCGAAGGCCCCGGACCGCAGCGGGTGTCGTTCCCGTGCCCCACCTGCCACCAGCGCATCCGCGTACCGGTCCGCGGCCGGCTGCAGGCGCGCTGCGGCCTGTGCAAGACCCTTCTGGACTGCGACACCTGACGAAGCGGCGAGTCGCCTCGCATGCTCAACCAGCCCTGAAGATGGGGTGGTTGACATGCAAACTCACGACGCCCGATGTGCCGCTCTACACCCAGTCCGCCAGCCCCGCCATGAAGGCGTCGAAGTCGTCGCGGTGAATGGTGTGCCCCGCGCCCGGCACCGTACGGACCTCGAAGCCGCGGTCCGTCAGCCGATCCGCCGCCGGCTCGGTGAAAAGGAACCCCTCCCCCGCGATCTGCACCAAGGACGGCACCACCGGCCGCTCGGGCGTGCGGTCCTCCAGGCGGGTGCCGGACAGCGCGAGGGCGGTGCCGGAGTCCCAGGCCGCCACCGTCGCCAGCTCGATGTCGACGTCGGCCTCCTCCCAGCGAGGATTGAACTGCCGCACCATCGCACGGGGGGCGCTCTTGAAGGACACGAACAGGGCCGGGTCCACCACCTGCCCCGATGCACCGAGGGACCACGCCGGGTCGCTGTAGACGGCCCGCCGCGGCCGCAGCCGCTCCGCGGCAAGCGACAGCGCCAGGCCGCCCAGCGAGTGGCCGAGCGCCACCTCCACACCGACCGGGAGGGAGTCGACCAGGTCGTCGGCGAACAGCTCCGGGGTGTAGTCACCGCGGGGGCTGCGGCCGTGACCGCGCAGATCGACGCCGATGACGCGGTAGCCCCGGTCGGCCAGCGCCGGACCGACCCGGCGCCAGGTGCGGTGGTCGGACATGATCCCGTGGATCAGCACCGCGATCCGGTCGCCCGTGCCCCATTCATGGGTGTGCAGCTGCATGCCCGTACCCCTCTCCCGTCACCGGCCCCGGCCGACCTGCGCCCCGGCCCTCGCCCCGGCTCCGCACCGGGGGAACCGCCGTGAGATTACACGTGTCACCCGCCGACGCCCAGAGCGGCGTCACCCCCCGTCCGCCGCACAAACCCCTGTGCGAGGATGCCCAGCACATGACTGACGCAGCCGGCCCACGGGCCACCTCAACACCCCCGACCAGCGCGGCCGTTGCCCGACGCGCCGGGGTCTCCCGCGCGACCGTCTCCTACGTCCTGAACGGACAGGCCGCCGGACGCGTCAGTGCCCGTACCCAGGAGCGGGTCCGGGCCGCCGCCGAGGAGCTGGGGTACGTACCCCACGCCGCCGCGCGCAGCCTGCGTGCCGGCCGGGGCAGCCTCGTGCTGATGGCCGCTCCCGCCGACACCGCCCCGGCCTTCGGCCCTCTCTTCACCACCTTCCTCGCCGGTTTCCAGACCGCGCTGCTCCGCCTCGGCTACACCGGGGTCCTGCACGGCGCGCCCGCCGCCTCCCCGGACGCGGCCGCGCGGGCCTGGGCGGAACTCCGGCCCGCCGCGGTGCTGACCCTGCACGATCCGCCGCCGGACGCCGCCGCCGTCGCGCTCCTCAAGCGCTCGGGTACGGCCGCCGTCCTCACCCACGGCCCGCCGGGCACCTCCGGCGCCCACACCCTTGTCCTGGACCAGCGGGAGGCCGGGATGCGGGCCGGTGAGCACCTCCTGGCCCGCGGCCGGCGCCGGATCGGCGTCATCGAGCCGGCCGAACCAGGGCTTGCGGCCTTCGCCGCACCGCGCCTTGCGGGCGTCCGGGCCGCGGTCGCCCGGCACCCCGGCGCGGAGGTCCGGCCGCTCGGCCTGGCGCTCACCGAGGAGTCCGCCGCGCGGCTCGCCGCCGCCTGGCCCGACCTCGGCCTGGACTCGGTGTTCGCGTACAACGACGAGTACGCGATGCTGCTGATGCGGGCCCTCCAGGACGCCGGGCACAGCATCGGCGCGGCCCTGCCCGCGATCGCGGTGGTCGGCGCGGACGACCTGCTGCTGGGCCGGCTGCTGCGGCCACGGTTGACCAGTGTGCGGGCCGATATCACCCCGCCGGACCGGATCGCCGAACTGGTCGACACTCTGATTCGCGACCCCGATACCGAGCCGGCCCCGCACCGCCTGGGGACCTTCCACATCGAGGCGCGCGACTCCGGCTGACCGGCGCCCGTCCGGCACAGGCCCGGCGACGTCTCCCCGTGGCGCTCGCCTGTCGGCGTCCCCACGGGCCGGTGCGCCGCGCGGAGTTCCCCGCTACAGCGTCTTGCGCATCCGGATGCACAGCGCCTCGTGGCTTCGCACCGCGCCGTCCGGCCCCTGCTCGTCCCAGACCTCGGCTTCCTGCCCGTACGCGACGTAACCCAGCCGCTCGTACAGGGCGCGCGCCCGCGGGTTGTCCTCCTCGACGGCGAGTTCGGCGTGGTGCAGGCCCCGGCCGCGGATCCGCTGTTCCGCAGCGGCTATCAGGACACTGCCGATACCGCAGGACTGAAGGGCGGGCAGGACCCCGAGCTGCCAGAGCAGGCCGGCGTCCGGACGCGCCCGGTAGTCGACGCCACCGATCGCCACGGGCTCGCCGGACGGCGGGCAGACCGCGAGGTAGTCCACCTCGCCCCGCCGTGCGCGCTTCAACTCCCTTGCCACGGCGTCCAGATGGAGCGGCGACCCGGACCAGCCGCACGACGGGAGGTCGGCGGGCAGCAGGTCGCGCACGGTCAACGGCAGTGTCACGGCCGGGGAATCCGACCCCGGCGCGGGGGGGGTACGTCCACGTTCGCGTTCATCGCCAGTCCTCCTCCGGGGTGGCCGAGGCCAGCACATCCCGTGCCCCGGTGATGATCGGTTCGCCGTGCGGCACGCAGACCGTGTCGACGTCGTCGAGGGCGGCCAGCCGGCGGAAGGACGCGATGGCCCCGTCGCGGTCCACGTTGAACGGGCCGAGCACCGCGCGCCCGCCCATGTGGCCGATGATGTCGCCGGGGAAGAGCACCTTGCTGCCGGGCAGGTGCAGGGCGCTACCGCCAGGGGTATGGCCGGGCACGTGCAGGACCCGCACCGGCTCCGCCCAGCCGTCCAGGGTGTCGCCGTCGCGCAGCTCGACATCGACCCCGACGTGGCGCAGCGGCGGGAGTCCGGCGGCGGCGAAGTCCGCCGTGATCTGCTCGTGCAGGTCGCGTTCCGCGGGTCCGTGCACCGGCTGCGGCTCGGGGGCGGCGCCCCGGATGACCGGGGCGCCCGCGGCGCCCGCCAGCACCCGGGCGCCGGTGGCCTCGACCAGGTCGGCCGCGGAACCCATGTGATCGATGTGGGAGTGGGTCAGCACGATCTGCCGCAGGTCGTGGGGGCGGGCGCCCAGGCGGGCGAGCGCGTCGAGGATCGCGGGGGCGGAACCGGGGACGGCCGTGTCGACGATCGCGTACCCGTTGTCGGGGAGCGCGATGGCGTGGACATGCCCGACGGGGAACGGCAGCTGCCAGATGCGGGGCGCGACCTGAGTGAGGGAGTCCATGGAGCGGACGCCAGCGGCGGCGGCCCCGGCCGCGCCGCCGATTACGCCGGGGGCGGAGTGAGCGGTGCGGCGAAGGTCATCGGAACCCGACGCGGGCCGGCCACGTCCCATCCGTGACTCAAAGGAGGCACGTCATGCGACCCACCGCACAGCAGACGCCCATCGAGGCCGGTACCGACACCCCCTCCCGCGTCCGCTCCCCTTTCCGTCCGTTCGCCGTCGTGCTCGCGATGGCGGCCGCCGGCACGCTCGCGCTGTCCGGCTGCGGCGGCGACACCCAAACGGTGGGCACGGCGCCCCCGAAGAAGCAGGATCCGTTCGAGAAGCGGGCGGACCAGATAGAGCGGGACTGGCCGAAGGTCTCCGCGGTCTCGGGGCGGCACGACACGATGCTGCCGCTGGCCGGCGCGGACCGCCCCAAGGACACCGGCGTACGGGAGATCACGGTGACCGTCGGCCACGGCGGGTGCGATGCGCGCTACGGCGTGCACACCCACGAGTCGAAGGACTTCGTGGTCATCTCCGGCTGGGGCAAGCCCAAGAACCCGAAGGGCATGTGCACCGCGCAGCTCGCCACCGACAAGGTGAAGGTGCGGCTGAAGAGCGCGCTGGAGGACCGCAAGGTCGTGGACGCCGCCACCGGCAAGCAGCTCCTCACCCGCTGACCCGCGGCGACTCCCCCGCACGCCGAGCCCGGCGCCGCGTTGGAGTGCGCTCCACGCCCTAGGCTCGGCCCATGAGCCCTTCCATCGCCACCAACACCCGTGTCGAGCTGCCCGAGCTGCTGGAGTTCGTCCGGCCCCGCCACCGCGCGATCCTGCTCACCCGCCGTTCCGACGGGACCCCGCAGGGCTCGCCGCTGACCTGCGGGGTGGACGACTCCGGGCGGCTGGTGATGTCGACGTATCCGGAGCGGGCCAAGGTCCGCAATGCCCGCCGGGTCTCGTCGGTCAGTGTCATCGTGCTGTCCGACGAGTGGAACGGGCCGTGGGTGCAGATCGACGGCGAGGCCGAGGTCATCGACACCCCGGAGTCGGTGGAGCCGCTGGTCGAGTACTTCCGCAACATCTCCGGTGAGCACCCGGACTGGGACGAGTACCGCGAGGCGATGCGCAAGCAGGGCAAGTCGCTGATCCGCGTCACCCCGCTGCGCTGGGGCCCGGTCGCCACCGGCGGCTTCCCGGCCGGCCTCGTCGGGGGCGAGCAGGACGGCGGCGGCGCCGCGCGCTAGCGACCCCGCCCTCCCGAACACCGGACCTGCCGAACGCCGCCCCGGTCAGGCGCGCGGCGAGAGCAGGGCCGTGGACGGCGACAGCACGTCCCCGTCCAGGCCCAGATGCCCCCGGAACGCCTGCCGTCCCGCCTCGGTGACGGTGAGGATGCGGGTGGCGGGGGTCTTGACGATCCACTCCCGCTCCAGGGCGTGCCGGCACAGCGCCGCGCCGACCGCGCCGGAGAGGTGGTGTCTGCGCACGGTCCAGTCCAGGCAGGTGCGCACGTGGGCCCGGTGGGCGGCCGAAGGACCGGCGTCGGGGATCCCGAGGCCGGCCAGCCACTCGGCGCCCGCGCAGGTCAGCACGAGTCCGTAGTCGCGGGCCAGCAGGCCGCGTTCGGTCATCGCCTCGCAGATCGCGACACCGAGCGCGCCGGCGATGTGGTCGTAGCAGGTCCTGGCGTGGTGCAGGGCCCTGCGCTGGTTGGCCTCGGCGAGGGAGCGGACCGGGACCTGACGGTAGGGGGCCAGCCCGGCGAGGTTCTCCAGGGCTTCGGCGGTGTCGGGCCCCGCCAGCCGTACGTAGCGGCGCCGCCCCTGCCGTTCCTCGGCCAGCAGTCCGCCTGCGACCAGGAGGTTGAGGTGTTCGGTGGTCGTGGAGGGCGCCACGGCGGCGTACTCGGCCAGCTCACCCGCGGTCCAGGCGCCGCCGTCCAGCAGGGCCATGCACATGGCGGCCCGGGTCCGGTCCGCGAGCAGCGCGGCGAGGGCCGCCAGGTCGGGGGTTTCCGCGATGCTTTCGTGGTCGGCGTCCCATTGGCTCATGTGCAGAGAGTAAGCGGCCATCACACTTTGGTGAGCACCGAATCGTCCTGCTTCTATCCTCATGGGCATGAAAGGCGTGCTGGAGAAGAGCAGTTCGGTGGCGTCGGCACTGCTGTCCACGGAGAACGACGACGGGACTTTCGCGCTGGCCACACTCCGTATCCGCTGGGAACTCGGCCCGGTGGTGAGCGCGTGGCTGCCCGCCCGCGGCCGCACCGCGCGCAACCTGGCGGTACGCCCGGACGTGGTCTTCAACCTGCCGCCGGCCGGCGACTTCGAGGAGGGCGCGGGCGGCGGCCGGTGCGATGCGGACGTCCCGTTGACGGAGCCGTCCGAGATGGTGCGGCCGCCCCGGCTGGCGCACTGCCCGGTGCAGTTGGAGGCGCGCCGGGCCGGTGAGCGGACGGTGACCGACGGCGCGTGGACGCTGATCGAGGCGCAGGTTTTGCGGGTGCACGCCGATGCCCGGTGGGTGCTGCCGCTGGGTGAGCGCGGCATCGATCTGTCGGCGTGGTGCCCGCCGGTGCACGATTTTCGGCCACCGGGGACTCCCCCGCCGCGGGCCGTACCGGCTCCCGCGCGGGAGCTGGCGCGGGAGTTGGGCCGGCGTTTCCCCGGCCAGCGCAACGGCTCGTAGCGACCACCGTCACGCCGGGCCGGGAAAAGGTCGCGGCGCCTGTCCTCCGGTCGGGGGGAGGAGACAGGCGCCGCGGTTGTTCCGTACGACGTTGTACGGGACATCGGGGGACGGCTACACGCTCAGCGCGCGGTCCGTCGGCTTGATGGGAGCCGGCAGGGCGCTGGCTCCGGTGAGGAAGCGGTCCACGCCCTTGGCCGCGGAGCGGCCCTCGGCGATGGCCCACACGATCAGCGACTGGCCGCGGCCGGCGTCACCGGCGACGTACACGCCGGGGACGTTGGTGGCGTAGTCGCCGTCGCGGGCGACGTTGCCGCGGGCGTCCAGCTCCAGGCCGAACTGGGAGACCAGTCCGTTGTCCTGGTCGGTGCCGGTGAAGCCCATCGCGAGGGTGACCAGCTGGGCGGGGAGCTTGCGCTCGGTGCCCGGCTTCGGCTCCGGCTTGCCGTCCTTGAACTCCACCTCGGTCAGGTGCAGGTACTGGACGTTGCCGTCCTCGTCGCCCTCGAAGTGGGTGGTCGAGACGGAGTAGATCCGCTCGCCGCCCTCCTCGTGCGCGGAGGTGACCTTGTAGAGCATGGGGAAGGTCGGCCAGGGCTGGTTCGGGTTCCGCTCGTCGCCCGGCTTGCCCATGATCTCCAGCTGCGTCACCGAGGCCGCGCCCTGGCGGTGGGCGGTGCCCACGCAGTCCGCGCCGGTGTCGCCGCCGCCGATGACCACGACGTGCTTGCCCTCGGCGCTGATGGGGGCGACGGTCAGGTCACCCTCCTGCACCTTGTTGGCGAGCGGCAGGTACTCCATGGCGAAGTGGATGCCGTTCAGCTCGCGGCCGGGCACCGGCAGGTCGCGGGAGGTCGTGGATCCGGCGGCGATCACGACGGCGTCGTAGCGCTTGCGCAGCTTCTTCGCGTCGATGTCGCGGCCGATCTCCACCTCCGTACGGAACTTGGTGCCCTCCGCGCGCATCTGCTCGATGCGGCGGTTGATGTGGCGCTTTTCCATCTTGAACTCGGGGATGCCGTAGCGCAGCAGTCCACCGATCCGGTCCGCGCGCTCGTAGACGGCGACGGTGTGGCCGGCCCGGGTCAGCTGCTGGGCGGCGGCGAGACCCGCCGGGCCCGAGCCGATGACGGCGACGGTCTTGCCGGACAGCCGCTCGGGCGGCTGCGGGGTGACATCGCCGTTGTCCCACGCCTTGTCGATGATGGTGACTTCGACGTTCTTGATGGTGACGGCCGGCTGGTTGATGCCCAGGACACAGGCCGACTCGCAGGGCGCGGGGCACAGCCGCCCGGTGAACTCCGGGAAGTTGTTCGTGGCGTGCAGCCGCTCGCTGGCGGCGCCCCAGTCCTCGCGGTAGGCGTAGTCGTTCCACTCGGGAATGAGGTTCCCCAGCGGACAGCCGTTGTGGCAGAACGGGATACCGCAGTCCATGCAGCGGCCGGCCTGCTTGCTGATGATCGGCAGCAGGGAACCGGGCTGGTAGACCTCGCTCCAGTCCTTGACGCGCTCCTCGACGGGGCGGGTCTTGGCGACCTCGCGGTCGGTGGTCAGGAAGCCCTTGGGGTCAGCCATTGGTCGCCGCCTCCATCATCTTCTCGTGGGTCTCGGACTCGGAGAGTCCGGCTCGCTCGGCGGCGTCCTTGGCGGCGAGCACTGCCTGGTAGGTGGCCGGAACGACCTTGCTGAAGCGCGCGGCTGCCGCGTCCCAGTCGGCGAGGAGCTTTTCGGCGACGGTGGAGCCGGTCTCCTCCTGGTGGCGGCGCACGACGTCGTGCAGCCACTGCTTGTCGGTGTCGTCCAGCGTAGTGACCGCGTCGGTCAGTTCACGGTTGACGTTGGCCGGGTCGAGGTCGATGACGTAGGCGATGCCACCGGACATACCCGCCGCGAGGTTGCGGCCGGTCTCGCCCAGGATGACGGCGTGGCCACCGGTCATGTACTCGCAGCCGTGGTCGCCCACGCCCTCGGAGACCACCGTGGCGCCGGAGTTGCGGACGCAGAAGCGCTCACCGACCCGGCCGCGCAGGAACAGCTCGCCGCCGGTCGCGCCGTAGGCGAGGGTGTTGCCCGCGATGGTCGAGTACTCGGCGAGGTGGTCGGCGCCGCGGTCCGGGCGGACGATGACGCGGCCACCGGAGAGGCCCTTGCCGACGTAGTCGTTGGCGTCGCCCTCCAGGCGCAGCGTGACGCCGCGGGGCAGGAACGCGCCGAAGGACTGGCCGGCGGAGCCGGTGAAGGTGATGTCGATGGTGTCGTCGGGGAGACCGGCACCGCCGAACTTCTTCGTGACCTCGTGGCCGAGCATGGTGCCGACGGTCCGGTTGATGTTCCGGATCGCGACCTGGGCCCGTACGGGCTGGGCGGCCTCCGCGGTGTCCGCGGACAGCGCGTCGGCGGACAGCTTGATCAGCTCGTTGTCGAGCGCCTTCTCCAGGCCGTGGTCCTGCACGATGACCTGGTGGCGGACGGCGCCCTCGGTCAGCTCGGGGACGTGCAGCAGCGGGGCCAGGTCCAGGCCCTGCGCCTTCCAGTGGTCCACGGCCTTGGAGGTGTTGAGGATCTCGGCGTGGCCGATGGCCTCGTCGAGGGTGCGGAAGCCCAGCTCGGCGAGCAGCTCGCGGACCTCTTCGGCGATGAACTGGAAGAAGTTGACGATGTACTCGGCCTTGCCGCTGAACCGCTCGCGCAGCGTCGGGTTCTGCGTGGCGATACCGACCGGGCAGGTGTCCAGGTGGCACACCCGCATCATGACGCAGCCGGAGACGACCAGCGGTGCGGTCGCGAAGCCGAACTCCTCGGCGCCCAGCAGGGCGGCGATGACGACGTCACGGCCGGTCTTGAGCTGACCGTCGGTCTGCACGACGATGCGGTCGCGCAGGCCGTTGAGCAGCAGCGTCTGCTGGGTCTCGGCGAGGCCGAGCTCCCAGGGGCCGCCCGCGTGCTTGAGGGAGGTCAGCGGGGAGGCACCCGTACCGCCGTCGTGGCCGGAGATGAGGACCACGTCCGCGTGCGCCTTGGAGACACCCGCGGCGACGGTGCCGACACCGACCTCGGAGACCAGCTTGACGTGAATGCGCGCCTGGGGGTTGGCGTTCTTCAGGTCGTGGATCAGCTGGGCGAGGTCCTCGATGGAGTAGATGTCGTGGTGCGGGGGCGGCGAGATCAGGCCGACGCCCGGGGTGGAGTGCCGGGTCTTGGCGACCCACGGGTAGACCTTGTGGCCGGGCAGCTGGCCGCCCTCGCCGGGCTTGGCACCCTGCGCCATCTTGATCTGGATGTCGTCGGAGTTGACGAGGTACTCGGAGGTCACGCCGAAGCGGCCGGAGGCGACCTGCTTGATCGAGGAGCGCCGCGCCGGGTCGTAGAGACGGTCCGGGTCCTCGCCGCCCTCACCGGTGTTGGACTTGCCGCCCAACTGGTTCATCGCGATGGCGAGGGTCTCGTGCGCCTCCTGCGAGATGGAGCCGTACGACATGGCGCCGGTGGAGAAGCGCTTGACGATGTCGGCGGCCGACTCGACCTCCTCGATCGGGATCGAGGGCCGCTCGGAGCTGAAGGAGAACAGGCCGCGCAGCGTCATCAGCCGCTCGGACTGCTCGTTCACCCGCTCGGTGTACTGCTTGAAGATGTCGTAGCGGCGCGAGCGCGTGGAGTGCTGCAGCCGGAAGACGGTGTCCGGGTCGAAGAGGTGCGGCTCGCCCTCACGGCGCCACTGGTACTCGCCGCCGATGTCCAGCGCGCGGTGCGTGGCCGCGATGCCGGAGGCCGGGTAGGCCTTGGCGTGCCTCGCCGCGACCTCCTTGGCGATGATGTCCAGGCCGGCGCCGCCGATCTTGGTGGCGGTGCCGTGGAAGTACTCGGCGACGAAGTCCTCGTCCAGGCCGACGGCCTCGAAGACCTGCGCGCCGCGGTAGGAGGCGACGGTCGAGATGCCCATCTTGGACATGACCTTCAGGACGCCCTTGCCGAGCGCCTTGATGAGGTTCTTGATGGCGGTCTCGGCGTCCACGCCGGGCAGGAAGGTGCCGGCCTGGACGAGGTCCTCGACGGACTCCATCGCCAGGTAGGGGTTGACCGCCGCGGCGCCGTAGCCGATGAGCAGCGCGATGTGGTGCACCTCGCGCACATCGCCGGCCTCGACGAGCAGACCGACCTGGGTGCGCTCCTTGGTGCCGATGAGGTGGTGGTGCACCGCGGAGGTGAGCAGCAGCGACGGGATCGGGGCGTGCTCGGCGTCCGAGTGACGGTCGGAGAGCACGATCAGCCGGGCGCCGTCGTCGATGGCGGCGTCCGCCTCGGCGCAGATCTCGGCGATCCGGGCGGCCAGGGACTCGCCGCCGCCGGAGACGCGGTAGAGACCGGACAGCGTCACGGCCTTCATGCCGGGCATGTCGCCGTCGGCGTTGATGTGCACGAGCTTGGCGAGCTCGTCGTTGTCGATGACCGGGAACGGCAGGGTCACGCTGCGACAGGACGCCTCGGAGGGCTCCAGGATGTTGCCCTGGGGGCCGAGCGAGGAGATCAGCGAGGTGACGAGCTCCTCGCGGATGGCGTCCAGCGGCGGGTTGGTGACCTGCGCGAAGAGCTGGGTGAAGTAGTCGAACAGCAGCCGGGGGCGGTCGGACAGCGCGGCGATCGGCGAGTCCGTGCCCATCGAGCCGATGGGCTCGGCGCCGGCCTTGGCCATCGGCGCGAGGATGACGCGCAGCTCTTCCTCGGTGTAGCCGAAGGTCTGCTGGCGGCGGGTGACCGAGGCGTGGGTGTGCACGATGTGCTCGCGCTCGGGCAGGTCCGCGAGGTCGATCAGGCCGGCTTCCAGCCAGTCCTGGTACGGGTTCTCGGCGGCGAGCTGCGCCTTGATCTCGTCGTCCTCGATGATGCGGTGCTCGGCGGTGTCGACGAGGAACATCCGGCCGGGCTGCAGCCGGCCCTTGCGGACGACCTTGGCCGGGTCGATGTCCAGGACGCCGACCTCGGAGGACAGCACGACGAGGCCGTCGTCGGTGACCCAGTAGCGGCCGGGGCGCAGACCGTTGCGGTCGAGGACCGCGCCGACCTGGGTGCCGTCGGTGAAGGTGACGCAGGCCGGGCCGTCCCAGGGCTCCATCATCGTGGAGTGGTACTGGTAGAAGGCGCGCCGGGCCGGGTCCATGGAGGCGGAGTTCTCCCACGCCTCGGGGACCATCATCAGCACGGAGTGCGGCAGCGAGCGGCCGCCGAGGTGGAGCAGCTCCAGGACCTCGTCGAAGGAGGCGGAGTCGGAGGCGTCCGGGGTGCAGACCGGGAAGATCCGGTCGAGGTCGTCGCCGGCCACGTTGCCGAAGCGCTTCGAGGCGAGCTGCGACTCACGGGCGCGCATCCAGTTGCGGTTGCCCTTGACCGTGTTGATCTCGCCGTTGTGCGCGACGAAGCGGTACGGGTGGGCGAGCGGCCAGCTCGGGAAGGTGTTGGTGGAGAACCGCGAGTGGACCAGCGCGATGGCGGTGGCGAAGCGGCGGTCGGACAGGTCCGGGAAGAAGGGCTCCAGCTGGCCGGTGGTCAGCATGCCCTTGTAGACGATGGTCCGGGCGGACAGCGAGGGGAAGTAGACCCCGGCCTCGCGCTCGGCGCGCTTGCGCAGCACGAACGCCTTGCGGTCCAGGGCCAGCCCGGTGTTCTCACCGTCGGCGACGAAGAGCTGGGAGAAGGCAGGCATGGTGGCGCGGGCGCCGTTGCCGAGCAGCTGCGGGGCCACCGGCACGACACGCCAGCCGAGGACGTTCAGGCCCTCTTCGGTCGCCATCGTCTCGATGCGCGAGACGGCTGCGGCCGCATCCTGGGCATCGGAGGGCAGGAAGGCGATGCCGACGGCGTAGCCGCCGGCCTCGGGAAGCTCGAAGGTGACGTCCTCGCGAAGGAACGCGTCCGGTACCTGGAGCAGGATGCCGGCACCGTCGCCGGAGTCGGGCTCCGAGCCGGTGGCACCGCGGTGCTCCAGGTTCGTCAGGACGGTGAGCGCCTGCTCGACCAACGCGTGGCTGGCCTCGCCGGTGAGGGTGGCCACAAAGCCGACGCCACAGGCGTCGTGCTCGTTGCGCGGGTCGTACATCCCCTGCTGGGCGGGGCGCCCGTCCATGGGCGACCAGGCGGCGCTGGCGCTGCCGGTGGTCGCGGAGTGCGTGGACGCGGAACGCATCGGCTCTCCCAACGTCGTCGTGGCATAGGCATTGCCGAGGGACGACGTTGGCCCTCCGCGAAATTTCGTGCAGGTTACAGGATGGCCCGCTTCTCGAAAAGCGGATAGCGCCTTCCAGCATGCGGACACCGGCGTAGCGGTGGATCAAGGACGCGGACGGACTCTTCGCCATCCCACGAGCGGCGATCGTCGGGCGACATTGCCCGCGACGCCTGGGCCTTATGCCCGGTCGTCAACAATTCGAAACCGCTGGGTAACGCGTTAATTATGCAGCCACCCGCATGGCACGTCACCCTACGACGGTTCCGAACACCGCTCCCAGGACGTACGTCACACCTGCGGCGGCGCCGCCCAGGGCCAGTTGGCGGACACCGCTGAACCACCAGGAGCGCGCCGTCACCCGCGCCACGACCGCGCCGCAGGCGAACAGTCCGAGCAGCGCGAGCAGCACCGCCGGCCACAATGCGGAAGCACCCAAGAGGTAAGGAAGAACAGGCAAAAGGGCGCCGAGGGCAAATGATCCGAAGGAAGAAACGGCGGCGACGGTGGGCGAGGGAAGGTCGGACGGGTCAATGCCCAATTCCTCGCGGGCATGAATTTCCAGCGCCTGATCAGGGTCGGTCGAGAGCTGCTCGGCCACCTGCCGGGCAAGCCCGGGCTCGACACCGCGCGACTCGTACAGCGCGGCCAGCTCTTCCAGCTCGTCCTTGGGGTGCTTGCGCAGTTCGGTCCGCTCGATGTCCAGCTCCGCGAGCACCAGCTCCCGCTGTGAGGCGACGGAGGTGTACTCCCCCGCCGCCATCGAGAACGCGCCGGCGGCCAGACCCGCGAGGCCGGTGATGATGATCGTCTGCTGCGACACGGCGCCGCCCGCGACACCCGTCATCAGCGCGAGGTTCGAGACCAGGCCGTCCATGGCGCCGAAGACCGCGGGGCGCAGCCAGCCGCCGTTCACATCGCGGTGGGTGTGATTGTCACGGTGAGCGACATGCGTCGGCGCCGCGGCATCCATGATTTCCATGACGGACATTGAGGGACCTGCTCCCTTCCGCGAGGTGTGGGCCGATGGCGGCACTTCCCCCTGCAACACCTCGAAGCTATGCGCGATCACCCCTGCTCCGCTAGCAAGGAAGGCCGTACTTACCCCGCTGACCTGCGGTTTTCTCGCGCACCACGGCGTGAGACGTGGGTCACAGGCCGCTCAGGGGCGGCGGCCGGGCAGTGCGCCGGGCCCGCGCGAGCGATTCGACCGGGTGACCCTGCCGTCCGGGAGAGGAGAGCCGGGCCCCGGCGTGGCACGGATACACCGCAGCGGTCCGGTGCAGGGCGGCGGCCCTCAGGGCCGGCGGCCGGCTTCACGGCAGCGGCCCGACCCGCACGACAGAAGGGCACGCCCCATGAGCGCACCGCACTCTCCGTCCGCGGAATCCGCCGTCGCCGACTGCGCAGGGGACACAGGGGACGCAGGGGACGCAGGGGACGCAGCCCGCAACGGCGTACGCGACGGAGCCTGCGACGCCGTACGCGACCGGGCCCGCGGCGCGATGTTGGGGCTCGCCGTCGGTGACGCGCTCGGCGCCCCCGCCGAGAACATGAAGCCCTCCCAGATCCGCAGCCGCTGGGGCCGTATCGAGGGCTACGTCGAGGACGATCCGGCGGGCACCGACGACACCGAGTACGCGATCTTCTCCGGGCTGCTGCTCGCCGCGCACGGCTCGGCGCTGACCGTCGCCCATGTCGAGGCGGCCTGGCACCAGTGGATCGCCGACCGGGACGAGGGGCCGTTCCGCGGCGCCGGCTTCAGCGAGCGCGGAACGCTGGAGAACCTGCGGCGCGGTCTCGCCGCCCCCATCTCCGCACAGCACCGGCACGCCTGGAGCGATGGCCTGGCGATGCGCGCCGCTCCGTTCGGGGTGTTCGCCGCCGGGCGGCCCGCCGAGGCCGCCCGGCTGGTCGCCATCGACGGCACGGTCAGCCATGACGGCGAGGGGATCTACGGCGGGCGGGCGGTCGCCGCCGGCGTCGCCGCGGCCATGGTCGCCGGCTCCGTCGACGCGGTGATCGCCGCCGCGCTCTCCGTCGTCCCCGAGGACTCCTGGACCGCCCGCTCACTGCGCCGCGCGGTCGGCGCCGCCCAGCGCTCGCGGCACGATCCGGGCATCACCCAGCTCGGCACCGAACGCGCGGTGCGCTCCGCCGTCGTCATCGGCGGCTACCCGTGGACGGACCTGGCGCCCGAGGCCGTCGGCCTGGCCTTCGGCGCCTTCGCCGCGGCCCGGGGCGACTTCACCACCTCGGTGCTGACCGCCGTCAACATGGGCCGCGACGCCGACACCACGGCGGCCGTGGCGGGCGCCCTGGCCGGCGCCCTGAGCGGCGCCGCCGCCATCCCCGAGGCCTGGACCACCGCCATCGGCCCGGCCCGTGGCAGCTGCTTGCCGTCGATGGCCGGCTACCACGTCCTGGACATCGCCGAACTGCTGGCGCCCCGGGCGACGGCCCCCGCGAGCGCGGTCCACCCGAACAGGGGCACGGGGAGCGCGGCGAGGCCGGATGCCTCCGTGAGCACCGGGACGGTTTCCGAGGAGGAACTCGCCGAGGCATTCGCCAAGGCGTCCACAGCGGCACCCACGACGGCCCGTCCGGAATCCGAAGCGCTCCCGGCGACCACCTCGGTGGCCGAAGCGGGCACCAGGAGCGAGGCGACCGCGGGGGTGGGGGCACGATGACCACCACCCGACGAACGGCTGCCGCCGCGGCGACCGGCTCGGCACCGGCGCCATGCCCGGAGGCAGCCGCGGCGGTCGAGATTTCGGGCGGTGCGGCAGCCTCGGCTGCTGGTGCAAGCTCCCCGTCCGCGGAGACGAGGGACGATGCGGACGAGAAGTGCGGGACGGGCGACGCGACCGCCTCCACCCCCGAGACCGAGTCCGACCGGGAGCCCGACACCCCGAACCGCGCCGCACACCACCCCCTCTCCCCCAGCGAGCCGGGCGGACCCGTCAGCCCCGTCGGACCGAGATCACCCGGCGGACCCGTCGCACCGGGCGGTCCGGGCCAACCCGGTGGGCCCGTCGGACCGGCGGGGCCGAGCGGGCCGACCGCGCCCGGCGGGCCGGGGGGACCGATGCGGTCGGTCGGCCCGGCCCTGGCCTTCGCCGCCGAATTGCGGGACGGAAGGCGGCGGGCGCGGGGCGACACGCCAGGAGGGTCCGGGGCGCGGGGCGGACTCGATCTCCCGGGGTGCCGGCACACCGAGGCGACGAGCTTTGACGAGTCGCGGCCGGCCGGCCCGGAGTGGGGCCCGCCCCCGGCCCCGCTCATCGCACCGGACCCGGTGGGCCCGATGGCCCCACCGCGCGAGGTGGCGACGACGCGCCTGGTGGACGGGGCGGACAAGGCGCTCCGGGCCGACCCGGTGGGTCGCGGGACTGCGGCCGGGGCAGGAGCAGGCTCTGCCCGTCCGCCGACGAGGGGGGCGGGCGCGGCTCCGCGTGCCGGGGCTGCCGCGGTGACGGGCGGCGTGGCGGGCCGGAGTGCCGGCCCCTGCGGCGGCGCGGACCCGGGCAAGAAGCCGGACGAGGACCCGGGCGGGCCCGGGGCCATGGCACCGGACGGTGCGGACGGCGGTGCGGGCGCCCGGGCAGGCGGCGGGCGGATCGAGGGACTGTTGCTCGGGCTGGCTTCGGGTGACGCCGCCGGGTGGCCCGCGGCCAGGCACCGGGCGGCCCGGATGCCCGAGTGGACCCGGCGGCTGACCCGGGAGCTGGACACCTTCGCCGAGCACAACGCCACCACGACCCTGCCGGTCCCGATCGCCCTCAACCAGCCCCCGGAGCCGCTGCGGCTGGGGCCGTCCGACGACGCGGAGTGGGCGGCCTTCACCGCCGAGTCGGTGCTCACCGCCGCCGGGGCGCTGCTCAGTGACCTCGGCCGGGACCGCCGGATGCGGGCGGCCATCGATCTGGCGTGGAACGCGCTGGCGAGCGAGGTGGCCGCGGCCGCCGACCGGGCTCCCGAGGTGGAGTCTGCGGTGCTGCCGCTGCGGGCCCGGATCTCCGTACGGGCCGGGCTCGGCAATCTCGCCGCGGGGCTGCGGCCGCCCGCCACGGGACACGACAATCCGCACTTCTTCGACGACGCCGCCTGTGTCAGGGCCGCCGTGCTGGCCGTCGTCCATCCGGGCGAGCCGTCCGCGGCAGCCGAACTCGCCGAGTACGACGCGCGGTACACGCAGGACGGCGACGGGGTGTACGGGGCCCGCGCGATGGCCGCGGCGGTCGCGGCGGCGCTGGGCGGGGCGGCGGTGCAGGCGTGTGTGGAGGCGGCGCTCGCCCAGCTTCCCGAGGGCACCGAGATCCGGCGCAACGCGCTGCACGCCGTCCGGCTCGCACACGCCGTCGCCGCCGACCGGCCCGGCCGTCCCGGGAACGCGTTCGCTCTGGTGCCGGTGCTGGAGCACGAGATCGTCGATCACGTCTACAGCTACGGCATCGCCGCGGCCGAGACCGTCCCCGTCGCGCTCGCCCTGACACTCGCGGCGAACGGGCTGGTCTCCGAGGCGGTCCCGGCCGCCGCGTGCCTGTCCCGGGTCGCCGACTCCGCTCCCGCCCTCGCCGGCGCGCTGACCGGCGCGCTCGGTGAGGCCCATGACCTGCCGCGCACCTGGCGCGACGCCTGCCGGGTGCTGTCCGGCTGTGCGCTGCCGCGGCTGGCCGGCACCGATCTCGTCGAACTCGCGGGGCTGCTCGCCGGTACGGAACTGACCGCCCCGGAAGCCGTCCCGGCAGTCGCCGACGCCGTGGCCGCCCCCCTGGCGGCCTCGGCACCCCTGCTCTCCCTCACCGTGGAAGGACCCGCCCGCACATGACGTACACGCAGAACACACCGCTCACGGCCGAGGTGACCGCCCCGGACGGGCCCGCCGCGGGCCCGGGGCCGGCGGCCGCGCAGCCTCTGGAGGACCGGGCGGCGGGGTGTCTGGTCGGCGCCGCCGTCGGCGACGCGCTCGGTGGGCCGGTCGAGGGCTGGACGCCCGACCAGATCGTGGCGCGGCACGGCGGCCGGGTGGAGGGCATCGTCGGCCCGTTCCACGAGGACTGGCGCACCGCGCGGCCCATCGCGCCCTACCACAAGGGCGACGGGCACGTCACCGACGACACCTTGATGACGCATGCGCTGGTGCGGGTCTACGAGACGGTGCGCGACCACCTCGACGCGTATGACATCGCCGACCATCTGGTGCCCGATCTGATCGGCACCCCGCGCTGGATCCCGGAGCTGGAGGCCGAGGCGCTGCCCCTGCAACGCATCTTCCTGGCCGAGAAGTGGATCGTGGCGCGGCTGCACTACGGGCATGTCGACCCGCGCGAGGCGGGCGTCGGAAACATCGTCAACTGCGGTGCGGCGATGTACATGGCGCCGGTGGGCATCGTCAACGCCGGTAATCCGGACCGGGCTTACGCCGAGGCGCTGGACATCGCCGGGACCCACCAGTCCTCCTACGGCCGGGAGGCGGCCGGTGTCTTCGCCGCCGCGGTGGCCGCGGCCTGCACACCGGGCGCCACGCCCGCCCGCGTCGTCGAGCACGCGATGCGGCTGGCCAAGGACGGCACCCGCGCGGCGATCGAGGCGGTGTGCGAGGCCGCCGTGCCCGACTCCGACTTCGAGTCGGCGCTGGCGCCGTTGCGGGCTGCCGTCGCGCCCTTCGACACGGTGGGACCGGATTACCGCAACCCGTCCCTGGGCGCCCGCCGCCCGTCCCGGCTGCACGCCATCGAGGAACTGCCCGTCGCCCTGGGGATGGTGCTCGTCGGCGGCGGCGACTTCCGGCGCACCGTACTCGGCGCGGTCAACTACGGCCGCGACTGCGACTCGATCGCGACGATGAGCGGTGCGCTCGTCGGCGCGCTGCACGGTGCTTCGACCGTGCCGGACGACTGGAGCACCGAGGTCGCCCGCGCCAGCCGCCTGGATCTGCGGGCCCCGGCGGCGACGCTGGCCGCGGTGGCACGGGAGATCTTCGACCGTGACCGGGAGCGGCACCGTGCACACGAGCGGGCGTTCGCGGCGCTCACGGAGACGTGATGACACCCCGGCCGCAGGGCTACCCCCTGACTCTCCCCGACGACGGAGGTCCGTCGGGTGGGCTCATGAGTGGCGTGGACACGGTGGCCGCGGCGCCTGCCGGGTACGGTCCGGCGCTGCGGGTGACGTGGGTCCAGCCCGAGGACCTGATGGGGCATGAGCTGCGGCAGGCGGCCGAGGACGGGCGGGACGCGGGGGCCATCGCGCGCCGGTGGTATGCGGCGGGCGGCACGCCGGCGCCGGAGCGGGCAGGCGCGTCCGCCGGCCCCTGCCCCCCTCCCCTGCGTGCGCTCGCGGGCGACCTCCTCGATCAACTCGCCGTGCTGCCCTGCCCGTTGGATGCCGATGAGCCCACCGAGCTCCCGGCGATCGAGGCGGCGCGCCCGTACCGGCCCTCGGATCGGGGGGAGGCCGCGAGCGGTGGCTCGCCCGCGCAGCGGCTGGAAGCCGGCTGGCTGGGGCGGGCGGCCGGCTGCCTGCTCGGCAAGCCCGTCGAGAAGCTCCCGCTCGACGGGCTCCGGGCGCTCGCCCGGTCGACCGGTAACTGGCCGCTGACCTCGTGGTTCACCGAGGCCGGGCTCGATCCCTCGGTGGCCGCCCGCTATCCGTGGAACCGCCGCAGCCGGGCCACCTCACTGGCCGAGAACATCGACGGCATGCCCGAGGACGACGACCTCAACTACCCGCTCCTGGGGCTGCTGCTCCTCGAACGCCACGGCCACGGCTTCGCTACCGCGGACGTGGCGCGGCTGTGGATGGACGAGCTGCCCGCCGGCCGCACGTTCACCGCGGAACGCGTCGCGTACCGCAACCTCCTGGACGGCATCGAGCCGCCGCACACCGCCCGGTACCGCAACCCGTTCCGGGAGTGGATCGGCGCGCAGATCCGGGCGGACGTCTTCGGCTGGACGCATCCGGGCGATCCGGTGACCGCCGCGGCGCTGGCCTGGCGGGACGCCACGCTCAGCCACACCGCGAACGGCGTGTACGCCGCGATGTTCGCGGCCGCCGCCGTCGCCGAGGCCGCCGGTGGCAGCGCCCGGGTGGACGACGTCCTGCGGGCCGGGCTGGGGGTGATCCCCGCGCGGAGCCGGCTCGCGCGGGCCGTCCACTTCGGAATCGAGGCCGCGCGCGCCGAGCCGACGGGCACACCGGCCGGTTTCGCGGATGTCGTCGACCGGCTGCACGCCACCTACGGGCACCACCACTGGGTGCACGCCGTCCCGAACGCCGCGCTCCTCGCCGCCGCGCTCGCCCATGCCGACGGCGACTTCGAGGGCTCCATCTGCCGTGCGGTGTCCGGCGGTTGGGACACCGACTCCAACGGCGCGACGGCCGGCTCCATCGCCGGGCTGCTCGCGGGATCACCCGCCGCGCTGCCCGCCCGCTGGACGGCGCCGCTGCGCAACCGGCTCGCCACGAGTGTCGGCGGGCTGGACGGCATCGGCTTCGACACCCTCGCGGCGCGCACCGCCGCCCTCGCCGTCCGCCACCCCGAACGACCGGAGGCCCCCGCACCATGACCGACCCCTCCCTTTCCGGTGAGTCCGAGCCCGCACCGCGCCACGACACCGCGCCCCGTCCCGCCCCCGGACCGCTGAGCGGACTGCGGGTACTCGACCTCGCCACCCTGTTCGCCGGCCCGCTCGCCGCGACCATGCTCGGGGACTTCGGCGCCGAGGTGACCAAGATCGAGCATCCGCGCCGGCCCGACCCGTCGCGCGGACACGGCCCCGCCAAGGACGGCGTCGGCCTGTGGTGGAAGCTGCTGGGCCGCAACAAGAAGACCGTCACCGCCGATCTCTCCCGGCCCGGCGGCCGTGCGGTGCTGCTCCGGCTGGTCGCCGAGGCGGACGTGCTGATCGAGAACTTCCGCCCCGGCACCCTGGAGAAGTGGGACCTGGGCTGGGAGGAACTGTCCGCCGTCAACCCGCGCCTGGTGCTGACCCGGGTCACCGGGTTCGGGCAGTTCGGCCCGTACGCCCGGCGCCCCGGATTCGGCACCCTCGCCGAGGCGATGAGCGGCTTCGCGGCGGCCACCGGCGAGCCGGACGGGCCGCCGACCCTGCCGCCGTTCGGGCTCGCCGACTCCATCGCCGCGCTCACCACGGCGTACGCGGTGATGGCCGCGCTGCGCGGACGGGACACCACCGGCCGGGGCCAGGTCGTCGACATGGCCATCATCGAACCGATGCTCGCGGTCCTCGGGCCGCAGTCCCTGTGGTACGACCAGCTCGGCTATGTGCAGCCGCGGACCGGCAACCGTTCCACCAACAACGCGCCCCGCAACACCTACCGCACCGCGGACGGCTCCTGGGTGGCGGTCTCCACCTCGGCCCAGTCCATCGCCGAGCGGGTGCTGCGGCTGGTCGGCCGGCCGGACGTGATCGACGAACCCTGGTTCGCGACGGGCGCGGGCCGGGCCGAGCACGCCGACACCCTCGATGACGCGGTCGGCGACTGGATCGCCCGCCACGACCGCGCCGAGGTGCTCGCCGCCTTCGAGAAGGCCGAGGCCGCCGTCGCGCCCGTCTACGACATCCGGGACGTGATGGCGGACGCGCAGTACCAGGCCCTGGGCTCCATCACCGAGGTGCCGGACGAGGAGCTGGGCACGCTGCGGATGCAGAACGTGCTCTTCCGGCTCTCCGAGACACCCGGAGCCATCCGGTGGGCGGGCCGCCCGCACGGCGCGGACACCGACGAGGTGCTGGCCGGGCTCGGGATGACCGGCACCGAGATCGCCGAGCTGCGCGCGGCCGGTGCCCTGTGACCGCCCCGCACACCTCCCAGGCCCCTCCCGCCGTGGTGCTGACCTGGCTGTATGTGCCCGGTGACCGCCCCGAGGTGGTCGCCAAGGCGCTCGGCTGCGGCGCCGATGTGGTCCTGGTGGACCTGGAGGACGCGGTCGCCCCGGGCCGCAAGGACTACGCACTGCGGGCCACCGCGGAGCTGCTGAGCGATCCGGCACCGGGGCCGGTGCCGGTGCACGTCCGCGTCAACGCGCTGGACGGTCCACGCGCCGAAACCGAGATCCGCACCCTCGCCGGGCTGCCGGGGCTGGCCGGCCTGCGGCTGCCCAAAGTGCAGGGACCGCCCGACATCCTCCGGGCCGTCGACTGGGCCACGACGGTCCCGGCCCCCTCGTCGGTCCCGTACGCCCCGGAGACCTCGGCCCGCCACCCCGCCCGGCGGACCATCGTGGGCCCTCTCCCCACCGGTCCCACCACGACGGGCAGCACCACCGCCACCCTCGCCCCCGCGCCCCCCGGGCGCCTCTCCTCCGCCGGCACGGCCAGGACTCCCGCCCTGCACGCCCTGCTGGAGTCCGCGCTGGGCATCGAGCACGCCTTCGCGATCGCCACCGCACACCCCGCGGTGCGCGGTATCGCCCTCGGCGAGGCCGACCTCGGCGCGGAACTGCGACTGCGGGACGAGGCGGGGCTGGCCTGGTCACGCGGCCGGACGGTGAACGCCGCCCGCGCGGCCGGTCTGGCCCCGCCCCCGCAATCGGTCTACCGCGACATCCGTGACCTGGACGGCCTGGCCCGGTCCTGCGCACGAGGCCGCGCCCTGGGCTTCCTGGGCCGGGCGGCGATCCACCCCCGCCAGCTGCCGGTCATCGAAGCGGCTCACCTGCCCGGCGACGAGGAGATCGAGGCCGCGGAAGAAGTCGTGCGGGCCGCCGCGACGGACGCCGGGGCGCTGGCCCTGCCGGACGGCCGGTTCGTCGACGCGGCGGTGGTCGCGGGCGCCCGGCAGGTGCTGGCCCTGGCGGGCCGCCGCCGCTGAGCCGCCGAACGACGAAGCGCCGGGCGGACTCGACACTGCGAGTCCGCCCGGCGCTCTCCGGCAGGCGTACGACCGCGTCACGCGCGGCCGCGGTTCGTCAGGACTTCTTCGTGCTGCCGCTCCCGGCGGGCTTCGCCGAATCCGCGGGCGCGTCGTCCGGTCCTTGTGGCGCGTCGGCGCCGGTGGTCCCGCCCGAGGCATCGGCATCGGCATCCGCATCGGGCTTCGCGGCCTCGGGCTTCTCCTCGGCCGGCACCTCCGCCTCGCCGTCGTCGGCCTCGGCGTCCGCCTCGGTCTTCGGCTCGTCCTTCGGCTCGGACGGCTTGTCGACGGAGACCTTGTCGCCCTTCGGGGTCTCCTTCGCACCGGGCGTCCCGGCCACGGCAGTACCGGTGGCACCGTCGCCGTCAGCGGCCTGCGCACCGTCCGCGACCTGCGCGAGCGGCTCGACGACCGCTTCGCGGCCGGGTGCCTTCTTCGCGGAGATCACCAGGTAGGCGACCGCGCCCAGGAAGACGAGGAGCGCGACCCAGACGTTCAGCCGCATGCCCAGGATGTGGTGCGCCTCGTCGACGCGCATGTACTCGATCCAGGCGCGGCCCGCGCAGTAGGCGGCGACGTAGAGCGCGAAGACCCGGCCGTGGCCCATCTTGAAGCGCTTGTCCGCCCAGATCACCAGCAGCGCGACACCGATGCACCACAGGGACTCGTAGAGGAAGGTGGGGTGGTAGGTACCGCCGACCCGGCCGATCGCGGGGTCGGAGCTGATCTCCAACGCCCACGGCACGTCCGTGGCCCGGCCGTACAGCTCCTGGTTGAACCAGTTGCCCCAGCGGCCGATCGCCTGCCCCAGAGCGAGGCCGGGCGCCAGCGCGTCGGCGTAGGCGGGCAGCGGGATGCCCCGCCGGCGGCAGCCGATCCACGCGCCGACCGCACCGAGTGCGACGGCGCCCCAGATCCCGAGGCCGCCCTCCCACACCTTGAAGGCGTCGAGCGGGTGGCCGCCCTCGCCGAAGTACGGCTCGTACGTCGTGATGACGTGATAGAGGCGTCCACCGACGAGCCCGAAGGGCACGGCCCATACGGCGATGTCCGCGACGGTCCCGGAGCGGCCACCGCGCTGGATCCAGCGCTTGTTGCCGAGCCAGACGCCGATGAAGACGCCGATGATGATGCAGAATGCGTAGCCGCGCAGCGGGATCGGGCCGAGATGTACGACACCGGTCGACGGGCTGGGAATGAATGCGAGGTCCATGGCAGGGTCGACGCTACCGCGCCGGGCGGGGTCGGCGACAACCCACCCGGCTACGGCTCCGTAACGACCCTGCCGTATGACGCCATGACGCTGCGTGTACGGACCGCGGCGGACGTCAGGACGCGGGCGCGGAACGCGTACCCGCCTGCTTGCTCTTGCCGGTGCCCTGCACCATCTTCTTCAGGTCCGCCGGGGTGAACCGGCCGCCCTTGGCCTTGGCGAGATCCTTGCCGTTGAGCAGCACGGTCGGTGTGCCGCCGTAACCGGAGGTGGCGAAGGCGGAGTTGGACTTCTGCACGAAGCCGTCGTAGGTGCCCTCGTTGACGCACCGGGAGAAGTCGTCGGTCACCAGCCCCTTGACCTTGCCCGCCAGCTGGATCAGGTACTTCTTGTCGGCGAACTTGTCCTGCGGCTCGGGCGGCTGGTTGGTGTAGAGGATGTCGTGGTAGTCGCGGAACTTCCCGGTGTTCTGGGCACAGAGCGCCGCGTTGGCGGCGTTGAGGGACCCCTTGCCGCCCATGTTGCCGTCGATGATCGTCGCGAGGTGGTACTCGGTCTTCATCCGGCCGGAGTCCTCCAGCTCGTGGATGACCGAGCGGAAACCGGTCTCGAACTGCCGGCAGGCGGGACAGCGGAAGTCCTCCCAGACCGTGAGGGTGGACGGGGCATTGGCCGCGCCCACCGTGACGGCCGGCTTGTCCCCGTCGGTGGCCGCCTTCGGCACCGCCATCTTGGCGTCGGCAGCGCCGGCGCCGTCAGCGCCTCCCACGACGGACGCCCAGACCGCTACGCCGCCGGCGACCGCCAGCACCGCCACGACCGAGCCGGCGACGATCGCCTGACGGCCGCGCCGGGCGCGCGCCTTTTCCTTCTCCCGCTGTGCCTGCAGCCGCTCGCGGGCGCTGCTCTTCGCGTCATGATTCTTTTGGCTCACACTCCTGGACAACGAAGCGGAGGGGTGCCGCTGCACCCCTCCGCACCGTTTTTCGCCCCTTTGGGGGATGGATCGACCGGCTGCACGCACTCACGCCCGGACGTGCGTACGTGCCTGCCGTCCTATGTGCGCCTGCGCACGCCCTCGGCCAGCTCTCCCGCCAGGGCGCGGACCCCGGCCAGACCCGCAGTCAGGTCGCCGTCCTCCTCCAGCAGGCGCTTGACGAACGCGGAGCCGACGATCACGCCGTCCGCGAACCGGGCCACCTCGGCGGCCTGTTCGGGGTTGGAGACGCCCAGGCCGACACAGACCGGCAGGTCGGTGGTGGCGCGGGTGCGGGTGACCAGTTTTTCCGCCTCGCGACCGACGGACACGCGGGTGCCGGTGACGCCCATCAGCGAGGCGGCGTAGACGAAGCCGCTGCCCGCCGCGGTGATCTTGGCGAGCCGCTCGTCGCGGCTGCTCGGCGCGACCACGAAGACGGTGGCCAGGCCGTGCTGCTCGGCGGCCTTGCGCCACACCTCGGACTCCTCGACCGGCAGGTCGGGCAGGATGCAGCCGGCGCCGCCCGCCTCGGCCAGATCGGCGGCGAACCGCTCGACGCCGTAGGCGTCGACCGGGTTCCAGTACGTCATGCACAGCACCGGCGCGCCCGTGGCGGCGTGCACCTCGCCGACCGTGCGGATCACATCGACGATCTTCACGCCGCCGCGCAGCGCGATGTCGTCCGCGGTCTGGATCACCGGCCCGTCCAGGACCGGGTCGCTGTGCGGCAGCCCGACCTCGACGATGTCGCAGCCGCCGTCCAGCATCTCGGCCATCGCCCGAACGCCGCCGTCCACGGTCGGGAAACCGGCCGGGAGGTAGCCGACGAGCGCGGCGCGGTTCTCCGCGCGGGCCGCGGCCAGCACCGAGTTGAGCAGTTCGATGTTGCCTGCCATCACTTCTCACCTTCGCCCGTGGGGCGGACGACGCCGTCCACGTCGGCTTCGCCCTTGTCGTCGTACAGCCCGAAGTAACGGGCGGCGGTGTCCATGTCCTTGTCACCGCGGCCGGAGAGATTCACCAGCAGCAGGCCCTCCGGGCCCAGCTCGCGGCCCAGCTCCAGGGCGCCGGCCAGCGCGTGCGCGCTCTCGATCGCCGGAATGATGCCCTCGGTCTGCGACAGCAGCCGCAGGGCCTGCATCGCCCCGTCGTCGGTGACGGCGCGGTACTCGGCCCGGCCGACGTCCTTGAGGTAGGCGTGCTCGGGGCCGATGCCGGGGTAGTCCAGGCCGGCCGAGATGGAGTACGGCTCGGTGATCTGGCCGTCCTCGTCCTGCAGGACGTAGCTGCGGGAGCCGTGCAGGATGCCCGGGGTGCCCTCGGTGAGGGTGGCCGCGTGCTCGCCGGTCTCGACGCCGTGGCCGCCCGGCTCGCAGCCGACCAGCCGGACGCTCTCGTCGCCGAGGAAGGCGTGGAAGAGGCCGATGGCGTTGGATCCGCCGCCGACGCAGGCCACTGCGGCGTCGGGCAGGCGGCCGGTGCGCTCCAGGAGCTGGCGGCGCGCCTCGACGCCGATGACGCGGTGGAAGTCGCGGACCAGGGCCGGGAAGGGGTGCGGTCCCGCGACCGTGCCGAAGAGGTAGTGGGTGCGGTCGACGTTGGCGACCCAGTCCCGGAACGCCTCGTTGATGGCGTCCTTGAGGGTGCGGCTGCCGGACTTCACGGCGATGACCTCGGCGCCGAGCATCCGCATCCGGGCGACGTTGAGCGCCTGGCGCTCGGTGTCGATCTCGCCCATGTAGATGGTGCATTCGAGGCCGAAGAGGGCGCAGGCGGTCGCGGTGGCGACGCCGTGCTGGCCGGCGCCGGTCTCGGCGATGACGCGGGTCTTGCCCATCCGCTTGGTGAGCAGCGCCTGGCCCAGCACATTGTTGATCTTGTGCGAGCCGGTGTGGTTGAGGTCCTCGCGCTTGAGGAACACCCGCGCGCCGCCTGCGTGTTCGGCGAACCGCGGCACCTCGGTGAGCGCGCTGGGCCGGCCGGTGTAGTTGACCATCAGGTCGTCGAGCTCGGCCGCGAACGCGGGGTCCGCCTTGGCCTTCTCGTACTCCGCGGCGACCTCGTCGACCGCGGCGACCAGCGCCTCGGGGATGAACTTGCCGCCGAAGGCACCGAAGTAGCCCGCGGCGTTCGGCACACGACCCTCGGGGTCGGGAAGGAAGAAATCGGAGGACATCTGACGCACTCCTAGGCCGGGGCGGTCGCCCCGGAAGTCCGGTTATGTCGGCATGTGGGCATCCAGGCATCACGGTATGCGCGCGCAGGCGTCGTTCGCTGCCACCGCGGAGCCGGTGGGGCCGTTGTCGTGGGCGGCCGTTCAGGGCGTGGGTGCGGTCGGCAGCGCGGTACGCCGCGTCGGCCGGAGGGGCACGGTGCCACCGCCGTGGTGAGACGACGTGCGGCGGCCGGGGGGCGGCCGGCCGTCATCGGACCGCCGTGCCCTCCGGCCTTTGCGTGCGGGGCCGACGCGTCAGCGCGCGGACCCCGGTCGCCATCGCATGCCGTTGATCTGCCCCGGCTCGGAGCCGATGTGGTACCTGACCCGGCGTCCGTGGACGCGCCGGGCGGGCGCCCGGCAGCCGCGCGGCCGACAGCCGCGGACGAGAGCCGGGTAGGGGGCGCGGGCGCCACCCGCCGCGGCGCGCACACCGGCCGGGCCCGGGTGGGGTCCCCGGGCCTGGCGGCGGATGCCTGCGGCGGTGGTGGTCATGTCGGTGTCCGGGCTGCCCTGGCTGTCCGGCCGCTCAGGACCGGCCGTGGCGGATCGCCGGGTGCGAGCCCGCGGCGACCAGGTCGGCGACGGCGGTCTTGGGGTCCTTGCCGGTGACCAGCGACTCGCCTACCAGGACGGCGTCCGCGCCGTCGTTGGCGTACGCGATCAGGTCGTGCGGCCCACGCACGCCGGACTCGGCGATCTTGACGATGTGGTCGGGGATCTCGGGGGCGATCCGGGCGAAGTTGCCGCGGTCGACCTCAAGGGTCTTGAGGTTGCGGGCGTTGACGCCGATGATCTTGGCGCCGGCGTCGACCGCGCGGGCGACCTCGTCCTCGTCGTGCACCTCGACCAGCGGGGTCAGGCCGATCGACTCGGCCCGCTCGATGAGCGAGACGAGCGCTTCCTGCTCCAGCGCCGAGACGATCAGCAGCGCGAGGTCGGCGCCGTAGGCACGGGCCTCCCAGAGCTGGTAGGCGGTGACGATGAAGTCCTTGCGCAGGACGGGGATGTCGACCTTCGCGCGCACCGCTTCGAGGTCGGCCAGCGAACCGCCGAACCGGCGCTGCTCGGTGAGGACGGAGATGACCGCCGCACCGCCCGCTTCGTAGTCGGCGGCGAGCCCTGCGGGGTCGGCGATCGCGGCGAGCGCGCCCTTGGAGGGGCTGGAGCGCTTCACCTCGCAGATCACCGTGACGCTGTCGCCCTTGAGCGCGGCGACGCCGTCCTTGGCCGGTCGTGCCTTCTGCGCCCGGTCCTTGAGCTCGTCGAGGCCGACGCGCGCCTGCCGCTCGGCGAGGTCGGCGCGGACTCCGTCGATGATCTCGTCGAGCACACTCACGCGAGCGGCCTCCTTCTTGAACGGTGGAGGTGGACAGTGACCCTCGGGGCGAGAATCCGTCCCAGCAGGCTCTCCGATGGTATCCGCCACGGGGCGCAGGTCTCGCATCCGGTTGACGGTGGTCCCACAACCTGGACATCCGCGTGCCCTCCCCGGCGCGCGGAGCGGCCGGGATCAGCCCGTCGGCGCGGACGGCCGGTCACGGGACCAGCCCGGTGCCGAAGGGCAGATTGCGCAGGACCGTGAAGGCCAGGGCCAGCCCGCCCAGAGCCCACCAGTGCCCCGCGCGCGGACGGGGGCCCCGGGTGGGCCGTCCGCGCGTCGCACGGGCCAGCCAGGTCGCCCAGAAGAGCGCGAAGGCGGCGTAGCCGGCCACCGCGAGGGCGTTGGCGCCCAGCGCCGACACGAGGTCACCGTGCGCGACGGCGTACGCGCTGCGCAGCCCGCCGCAGGCCGGGCAGTAGATGCCGGTGAGGTGCAGCAGGGGGCAGACCGGGTAGTGCCCGGGCTCGTGGGGGTCGACGGCGCCGACGTAGGCGAAGGCGGCCGTGACGGCGGCGAGAGTGCCCAGGGGGGCCGCGAGGCGGCGCTGCGGGGGGCGTGCGGCCGCGGGGGCCTCACTCGCGGCAGGGGGCCTGCCGCGAGGTCCGGCTGCCGGGCGGTCCTCCCACCGGACAGCAGGCGGGGCTCCCGGTCGGATCCGGTGCGCGCGCTCGCTCACGCTGCCGATTGTCCTGCGGTATGCGCGAAGGCGCAGCTTCTCGGCCGCCGTACGGGGGTGGCACGGACGGCGGGTACGGCACGACGCGTGCGTACGGGCCGGGAAGCGGCGCCTTCGGGAGGTTCTGCCGGGTGGCGCCGGGAATCCGGCGCCACGGAGAAGAGCGTCAGCCCTCCTGGGGCTGTGCCTTCGCCGTCGCCGTCGCGCGCGGCTGCGCCGAGCGCTTGGGGGCGTCGCCCAGGCCGGCCATGCGCATCAGGCCGCCGACCACGGCGCCGAGGCCGATCAGGGCCATGCCGGCCCAGAAACCGGGCACGTTCGCCAGCACGATGAAGGCGCCCGCGACGCAGAAGCCGATGAACGAGATGATGACGCCGGTCCAGGCGGCGGGGGTGTGTCCGTGGCCACTGCTCGACATGAATGCTCCTCGTTGCTCTTTCGCGCCGGGGTCAAGGCGCGGTGATCCTCGGCGTCCATTGTCACCGATGCCGGAGGGCACACGGCTACCGGGTGGGGTCCTCACCGCGGTCCAGGGACTTCCAGATCTCTTCCGGCCGGTCCAGGTCCGGCGCGACCGGGGCACGGCGCGGACCGCGGCCGCCGCCCGGCGTGCGCTCGTAACGGCCCGACATCGCAGGCCAGTAGCGGCCGTGGAGCAGCGCCAGCACCCCGGCGATCAGCAGCAGCAGGCCGCCGGCCGCGGCCACCCAGGGCCACGGGGTGTGCGTGACGTGATGCACATCGGTTCCGGTCAGGCCGACGGCGGTGGCCGCCTTCTCCCGCAGCGCCGAGGTGTCGGAGTTGCCGAGCACCGCGGCGACGACGGTGCCCAGGCCGCTCAGGGCGAGCAGCGCGGCGACGGCGAACCGGCCCGCCCGGCGCACCGCGAAGACGGCCACCAGCGCGGCCAGGCCGACGACGGCGAGCGCGCCGGGCACGCCCGTCACATCGCTGCCGGTCACGCGGCGCGGCAGCTCTCCCTGGGCGAGGACCGCGGTGCCCTCGGCCCAGGTCCGGCCGGAGGACAACAGTGCGAGGCCGGCGCCCGCCGCGCCGGTCAGCAGCGCGAAGGCGAGGCTGCGCTTGGCACTGCTGGGGGCGGCCGGCGCGGGCGCGGGCTCGGCGTCTGTACGGGGCTGGGGTACGGCACTCACGCCCACCACTATCGCGCACCGCGGGGTGGGGACCGGCGCGCGGGGTGTGCGGGACGGATTCCGCGGGCGCCGACCGCCGTCCCCGGCGGGGTGCGCCGCTACGTCGCCATGCGGTTCGCGGTGTGCACCGCGCGCAGGACCGCGGCGGCCTTGTTGCGGCACTCGGTGTCCTCGGCGACCGGGTCGGAGTCGGCGACGATGCCGGCGCCCGCCTGGACGTAGGCGGTGCCGTCCCGCAGCAGGGCGGTGCGGATCGCGATGGCGGTGTCGGAGTCCCCGGCGAAGTCGAGGTAGCCGACGCAGCCGCCGTACACCCCGCGGCGGGTCGGCTCCAGCTCCTCGATGATCTGCAGGGCGCGTGGCTTGGGGGCACCGGAGAGGGTGCCGGCGGGGAAGCAGGCAGTGAGCACGTCGAAGGCGGTGCGGCCCTCGGCGACCTGACCGGTGACCGTGGAGACGATGTGCATCACGTGGCTGTAGCGCTCCACGGACATGAAGTCGACGACCTCGACGCTGCCGGGCTCGCAGACCCGGCCCAGGTCGTTGCGGCCCAGGTCGACGAGCATCAGGTGCTCGGCGCGCTCCTTGGGGTCGGCCATCAGCTCGTCCGCGAGCGCCTGGTCCTCCTGGACGGTCGCGCCGCGCGGGCGGGTGCCCGCGATGGGGTGCACCATCGCCCGGCCGTCCTCGACCTTCACCAGCGCCTCGGGGCTGGAGCCGACCACGTCGAAGCCTGCCCGCTTCCGGCCGTCACCGTCCTCGCCGCCCTCGAAACGGAAGAGGTACATGTACGGGCTGGGATTGGTCGCCCGCAGCACGCGGTAGACGTCCAACGCGCTTGCGGTGCAGGGGGTTTCGAACCGTTGGGAGGGCACGACCTGGAAGGCCTCGCCGGCCCGGATGCGCTCCTTGATGTCCTCGACGACCTCCTGGAATTCCTCGCCGCCCCACTTCGCGGTGTACGGGGGCACCTCGGAGGGCGGCAGGGCCGCGGCGCTCGCGTGTGCGGGCCTGGCGAGGTCGTCGGCCATGGTGTCGAGCCGGGCGACCGCGTCCGCGTACGCCTCGTCGACGCCGGTGTCGAGGTCGTTGTGGTTGATCGCGTTGGCGATCAGCAGGACCGTGCCGTTCCAGTGGTCCAGGACCGCGAGGTCGGAGGTGAGCAGCATGGTCAGCTCGGGCAGCCGGAGGTCGTCGGTGGTGTGGTCACCGATCTTTTCCAGCCGGCGCACGATGTCGTAGCCGAGGTAGCCGACCATGCCGCCGGTGAACGGCGGCAGGCCCGCGCCCTCGATGAGGTCGCGCGGGGTGTGCAGCGCCTCGACGGTCGCGCGCAGGGCGGCCAGCGGGTCGCCGTCGGTGGGTACGCCGACCGGCGGGGTGCCGAGCCAGTGCGCCCGGCCGTCGCGCGCGGTGAGCGTCGCGGCGCTGCGGACGCCGATGAAGGAGTAGCGCGACCACGTCCGGCCGTTCTCCGCGGACTCCAGCAGGAAGGTTCCGGGGCGCTCGGCCGCGAGTTTTCGGTACAGCCCCACCGGGGTGTCACCGTCGGCCAGCAGGCGCCGGGTGACGGGGATGACCCGCCGGTCCTTGGCGAGGGTGCGGAAGGTGTCGAGGTCCGGAGTGGCGGTGCCGGTGGTTCCCGTGGTCATGGGAGCGGAGCCTACTGGTCCGTGTGGGGCGTGGGGGTCAGCACATCCGCGTCGAAGCAGGTGCGGTCGCCGGTGTGGCAGGCGGCGCCGACCTGGTCGACCTTGACCAGAACGGTGTCGGCGTCGCAGTCCAGGGCGACGGACTTGACGTGCTGGACGTGGCCCGAGGTGTCGCCCTTGACCCAGTACTCCTGGCGGCTGCGCGACCAGTACGTGCAGCGGCCGGTGGTGAGCGTGCGGCGCAGTGCCTCGTCGTCCATCCAGCCGAGCATCAGCACCTCGCCGGTGTCGTACTGCTGGGCGATGGCGGGGACGAGGCCATCGGCGCCGCGCTTGAGGCGGGCGGCGACGGCGGGGTCGAGGGTGGGGGCGGGAGAGGACGGGGCGGGGTCCTGCTCGGCGGCGCGGCTGCTCATGGTGTCCATTGTGCCGTGCGGCATCCTGCTGACATGCATCAGCAGCAGCCGCCCCGCCCGCCACCGCCGCAGGAACCGGACCCGGACCGCGCCGGCAGGGTCGCGGTGGTCGTGCTGGGCTCGGTTTTCGCGGCTGCGGTGGTGGTGAGCGTGGTGCTGTGGTGGCGGTGAACGTGGTGCTGTGGTGGCCGTGAGCGGCGGCGTTCCGGCGTCCGGGCCCCGGACCCGCGCGCCCCGGGACGCGCGGTGCCGTGGCAGTGCCGGGAGGCCGGTCGTAGGCTGACCGTATGTCGACCCATGCGAAGCGTGAACGACTCCTTTTCGCCGACCTGTTGGAGAGCGCCGGCCCCGACGCGCCGACTCTGTGCAAGGGCTGGACGACGCGGGAACTGGCCGCGCATCTGGTGGTGCGCGAGCGGCGGGCCGACGCGGCCGGCGGGATCCTCGTCAAGCCGCTGGCCGCGCGGCTGGAGCGGGTGCAGGCGGAGTTCGCGGCCAAGCCCTACGAGGAGCTGATCCAGCTCATCAGGACCGGGCCGCCGCGGCTGTCGCCGTTCGCCCTGAAGCAGATCGACGAGGCGTCCAACACCGTCGAGTTCTACGTCCACGCCGAGGACGTGCGGCGGGCGCAGCCGGACTGGGCCCCGCGGGCGCTGGATCCGGTGTTCTCGGACGCCCTGTGGACCCGGATCGAGCGGTTGTCCCGGGTGCTGGGGCGTAAGTCTCCGGTCGGGCTGGTGCTGCGGCGGCCGGACGGGCGGACGGCGGTGGCTCATCGGGGCACTCCGGTGGTCACGGTCGTCGGGGAGCCCGGAGAGCTGACGATGTTCACCTTCGGCCGGCAGGCGGTGGCCGATGTGGAGCTGGACGGCGACAAGGACGCGGTGGCACGGGTGAGGCAGGCCGAACTCGGGCTGTGACCGTGGCCGGGCCGGGCGTCCCCCCGCCGACAGCGGGGGACGCGCCGGGCCGGGCCCGCCATGTCGAGCTCCCTGCCCGGTGTCCACCCGTATCCGCGTTGCGCCCGGTCAGGCCAGGCCCACGTCCAGGTGCTCCATCAGGATGCGTTCCAGTTCGCGCGCGGCGCGGGGCGGGGAGACGTCGCCGCGGTGCGCCACGGAGACCACGCGGTGCATGCCGGGGGTCGAGAAGCGGGTGACCCGCAGGCCGGAGCGCTCGGCGACCATGCTGGGGACCACGGCGACGCCCAGACCGGCCCGGACGAAGCCGAGGACGGCGTCCATCTCGCCGCCCTCCACGGTGAAGGTCGGCTCGAAGCCGGCCGCCCGGCACGCCGCGGTGGTGAATTCCCGCAGGTCGTAGCCGCGCCGGAACATCGCGAGCGGGCGGCCGCGCAGATCCTCGACGCCGATGCCGACCGCCCGGCCCCCGGGGGCCGGGCGGTCGGGGGCCGAGACCACGACCAGTTCCTCACGCAGCAGCTCCGAGGTGGCCAGGGCGGGCGCCTGGACGGGCAGCGGCGTGATGATCAGGGCCAGGTCCAGTTCGCCGTCGGCGAGTGCGCGCACGAGGTCCTGGGAGCCGTCCTCGGTGACGATCAGGTCCACCCCCGGATAGGTGGCGTGGAAGGCCCTGAGGACGTCGGGGACCAGGCTCGCGCAGAGACTGGGCGGGGCGCCGAGGCGCAGGCGCCCGCGGCGCAGCTGGGCGACCTCCTGGACCTCGCGGCGCGCCGTCTCGGCGTCGGCCAGGATGCGGCGCGCGAGCGGGAGCAGGGTCTCCCCGGCGTCCGTGAGGGTGATGTGGCCGCGCGCGCGATGGAACAGCTCGGCGCCCAACTCCCGCTCCAGGGAGCGGATCTGCTGGGAAAGGGAGGGCTGCGCCACATGTTCGCGCTCGGCGGCGCGGGTGAAGTGGCGGGTGTCGGCCACCGCGGTGAAATAGCGGAGCTGTTGGAGCTGCATGGTCGCCATCGTAAGCGTCAATAGGCTGGGACTATGGAGATGAGCCGTTTCATGTCTTGGACTGATCGGGGTCGGCGTCCCTACCGTCAGGACTCATGGCACTGGACACACGGACGGATCGACGGCCGTCCTTCGCCGGCCTCCTGTGGGGCTCGACCGTCGGCAAGAAGACGGCCATGGCCGTCAGCGGCATCGTGATGCTGCTGTATCTGGTCGTCCACATGCTGGGCAACCTCAAGATCTTCTTCGGGTCGGTGGACTTCAACGGCTACGCGGCCTGGCTGCGCACCATCGGCGAGCCCTTCCTGCACCACGAGTGGTTCCTGTGGATCGCGCGGGTGGTGCTGGTCGCCGCGGTGGTGACACATGCCGTGGCCGCCTACCAGCTCAGCCGGCGGGACATCGCGGCCCGGCCGGTGAAGTACGCCCGCCCCGCCGCAGGGCAGCGGAGCAAGCGGCGCCGGACGAGCTACGCCACCCGCACCATGCGCTGGGGCGGCGTCATCCTGGGCCTGTTCATCGTCTGGCACCTCCTGGACCTGACGACGCTGACGGTGAATCCGCGCGCCGAGGCCGGCCACCCGTACGAGAACGTCGTGGCGACCTTCTCGACCTGGTACGGCAACACCGTCTACATCGTGGCGATGCTGGCCCTGGGGCTGCACGTCCGGCACGGCTTCTGGAGCGCGGCCCAGACCCTCGGCGCCGGCAGCGCCGCCCGGGACCGGGTCCTCAGGACGACCGCCACTGTTCTCGCGCTGCTGCTGACGGCGGGCTTCGTCTCCGTGCCCGTCGCCGTCATGACCGGATGGGTGAGCTGACGTGACCGCATACACCGACTACGCGACCGGCACCCCGGTCGCCGACGCCAAGGCTCCCGAGGGCCCGATCGCCGAGCGCTGGGACACCCGCCGCTTCGAGGCGAAACTGGTCAACCCGGCCAACCGGCGCAAGCACACCGTGATCGTCGTCGGCACCGGCCTGGCGGGCGGCGCCGCCGGCGCCACGCTCGCCGAACAGGGCTACCACGTCGTGCAGTTCTGCTACCAGGACTCACCGCGCCGGGCCCACTCCATCGCCGCGCAGGGCGGGATCAACGCCGCCAAGAACTACCGCAACGACGGCGACTCCATCCACCGCCTCTTCTACGACACCGTCAAGGGCGGCGACTTCCGCGCCCGCGAGTCGAACGTGCACCGGCTGGCGCAGGTCTCGGTGGAGATCATCGACCAGTGCGTGGCGCAGGGTGTGCCGTTCGCCCGCGAGTACGGCGGGCTGCTCGACACCCGCTCGTTCGGCGGCGTCCAGGTCTCCCGGACCTTCTACGCCCGCGGCCAGACGGGGCAGCAGCTGCTGCTCGGCGCCTACCAGGCGCTGTCGCGGCAGATCGCGGCGGGGAACGTGGAGATGCACTCCCGCACCGAGATGCTGGACCTGATCGTGGTGGACGGACGGGCCCGCGGCATCGTCGCCCGCGACCTGATCACCGGGAAGATCGACACCTACTTCGCGGACGCGGTGGTGCTGGCCTCGGGTGGCTACGGCAACGTCTTCTACCTCTCCACCAACGCCATGAACTCCAACGCGACCGCCGTCTGGCGGGCGCACCGGCGCGGCGCCTATTTCGCCAACCCCTGCTTCACCCAGATCCACCCGACCTGCATCCCACGCACCGGCGACCACCAGTCCAAGCTGACGCTGATGAGTGAGTCGCTGCGTAACGACGGCCGCATCTGGGTGCCGAAGGCCCGGGGTGACGCGCGGTCGCCGAAGGACATTCCCGAGGACGAGCGCGATTACTACCTGGAGCGGATCTACCCGGCCTTCGGCAATCTCGTCCCCCGCGACATCGCCTCCCGGGCGGCGAAGAACGTGTGCGACGAGGGGCGCGGGGTGGGCCCCGGCGGCCAGGGCGTCTACCTCGACTTCGCCGACGCCATCGCCCGGATGGGCCGCAAGGCCGTCGAGGCGAAGTACGGCAACCTCTTCGACATGTACGCCCGGATCACCGACGAGGACCCCTACGAGGTCCCGATGCGGATCTACCCGGCCGTGCACTACACGATGGGCGGGCTCTGGGTCGACTACGACCTCCAGACCGCCGTCCCCGGCCTGTTCGCAATCGGCGAGGCCAACTTCTCCGACCACGGCGCCAACCGGCTCGGTGCCTCCGCCCTGATGCAGGGGCTGGCCGACGGATACTTCGTGCTGCCGTCCACCATCAACGACTACCTCGCCCGCAATCCGCACAACGACGCGGTCGACGGCTCTCACCCGGAGGCGGCGGCGACCGTGCGGCAGACCGAGGAACGGCTCACCGCGCTGCTGGCCGTGGACGGGGACCGGACGCCGGACTCCTTCCACCGCGAGATCGGCGAACTCATGTGGGAGTACTGCGGGATGGCGCGTACCGACGAGGGCCTGCGCAAGGCCCTCGACCGGATCCCGCAGATCCGCGAGGAGTTCTGGCGCCGCATCAAGGTCCCCGGCACCGGCGCGGAGTTCAACCAGTCGCTGGAGAAGGCCAACCGCGTCGTCGACTACCTGGAACTCGCCGAGCTGATGTGCCTCGACGCGCTGCACCGGGCCGAGTCCTGCGGCGGTCACTTCCGCGAGGAGTCCCAGACCCCGGACGGCGAGGCCGAGCGCCGCGACGAGGAGTTCTCCTACGCCGCCGCCTGGGAGTTCACCGCCACCGGCGGCGCCCCCACCCTCCACAAGGAAGACCTGGTCTTCGAGTACGTCCACCCCACTCAGCGGAGCTACGCATGAAGCTCACCCTGCGCGTCTGGCGCCAGAAGAACGCCGACGCCGCCGGCACCATGTCCACGTACGAGGTGGACGGCATTTCCTCCGACATGTCCTTCCTGGAGATGCTGGACACCCTCAACGAGGAACTCATCCTGGGCGGTGACGACCCGGTCGCCTTCGACCACGACTGCCGCGAGGGCATCTGCGGCGCCTGCTCGCTCGTCATCAACGGCGACGCGCACGGCCCCGAGCGCACCACCACGTGCCAGCTGCACATGCGGTCCTTCGCCGACGGCGACACCATCGACATCGAGCCCTGGCGCGCCGCGGCGTTCCCGGTCGTCAAGGACCTGGTCGTCGACCGTTCCGCCTTCGACCGGATCATCGAGTCCGGCGGCTACATCACCGCCCCGACCGGCGCCGCCCCCGAGGCGCACGCCACCGCCGTCCCCAAGCCGGCGGCCGACGCCGCCTTCGAGCACGCCGAGTGCATCGGCTGCGGCGCCTGCGTGGCGGCCTGCCCCAACGGCTCGGCGATGCTCTTCACCTCGGCGAAGGTCAACCACCTCAACGTCCTGCCGCAGGGCTCGCCGGAGCGCGAGTCCCGCGTCCTGGACATGGTCGGCCGGATGGACGACGAGGGCTTCGGCGGCTGCACCCTCACCGGCGAGTGCGCCACGGCCTGCCCCAAGGGCATCCCGCTGTTCAGCATCACGAAGATGAACCGCGAGTTCGTCCGGGCGGCGCGCAAGGGGAAGTGACGGGCGTGGGCGGGGCGCCCGTCCGTACCGGGTGCGCCGCTACCGCACCGGGTGCCCCGCCTCGCGGAGCGTGTCCTTGACCTGGCCGATGCGCAGGTCGCCGAAGTGGAAGACGGAGGCGGCGAGGACCGCGTCGGCGCCGGCGGCCACGGCCGGCGCGAAGTGGTCCAGCCTGCCCGCGCCGCCGGAGGCGATGACCGGGACGGTGACGTGCTTGCGTACCGCCTCGATCATCTCGATGTCGTAGCCGTCCTTGGTGCCGTCGGCGTCCATGGAGTTCAGCAGGATCTCGCCTGCGCCCAACTCGGCGGCGCGGTGCGCCCATTCCACGGCGTCGATGCCGGCGGAGCGGCGGCCGCCGTGCGTGGTGACCTCGAAGGAGCCGGTGTCGGTGCGGCGGGCGTCCACCGACAGCACCAGGACCTGGCTGCCGAAGCGTTCGGCGATCTCCCGGATCAGCTCCGGCCGGGCGATGGCGGCGGTGTTGACGCCCACCTTGTCGGCACCCGCCCGCAGGAGCTTGTCGACGTCCTCCGCGGTGCGGACCCCGCCGCCGACCGTGAGCGGGATGAAGACCTGCTCGGCGGTGCGGCGGACGACGTCGTAGGTCGTCTCGCGGTTGCCGGAGGAGGCGGTGATGTCCAGGAAGGTCAGCTCGTCGGCGCCCTCCTCGCCGTAGATCTTGGCCATCTCCACGGGGTCACCGGCGTCGCGGAGGTTCTGGAAGTTCACGCCCTTGACGACCCGGCCGTTGTCCACGTCCAGGCAGGGGATGACACGGACCGCCAGGGTCATTGGTCAGGCTCCTCGGGGGTTTCTCGGAAGGCTTCGAGTTCTACTTCGACCAGCACGCGGGAGTCGACGAATCCGGAGACCACGACCAGCGTCGTGGCGGGCGGGACGGCGGCGAAGACCTCCCGGTGGGCGCGGCCGACGGCGTCCACATCGCGTGCGTGGGTGAGATACAGGCGGGTGCGCACCACGGCGTCCGCACCCAGACCGAAGGGGGTCAGGGCCGTCAGCGCGTGGGCGAGGGCGACCCTGGTCTGCTCGTAGGGGTCGCCCTCACCGTGCAGGACGCCGTCGATCAGCGGCATGGTGCCGGCGACCAGGACCCGGTCACCGGCCGCCACGGCGCGCGAGAAGCCGATGGCCTCTCCCCAGGAACTGTCGGTCCGTACGCGCTCGATGCTCATCACGCCGCCTTTCGGTCACTCCGTTTACGACACTGCCGCGAGGGCCTCTTCCAGCGTGAACGCCTTCGCGTAGAGCGCCTTGCCGACGATCGCGCCTTCGACACCTTCCGGTACCAGGGTCGCAAGTGCCCGCAGATCGTCAAGCGAGGAGACCCCACCGGAGGCGACGACGGGCCGGTCGGTGGCCGCGCAGACGTTCTTGAGCAGCTCCAGGTTGGGGCCCTGGAGGGTGCCGTCCTTGTTGATGTCGGTGACGACGTAGCGGGCACAGCCCTCGGAGTCCAGGCGGGCCAGCGTCTCGTAGAGGTCGCCGCCGTCCCGGGTCCAGCCGCGGCCGCGCAGCGTCGTCCCGCGCACGTCGAGGCCGACCGCGATCTGGTCGCCGTGCTCGGCGATGACCTTGGCGACCCACTCGGGGGTCTCCAGGGCCGCGGTGCCCAGGTTGACGCGACGGCAGCCGGTGGCGAGCGCGGCGGCCAGCGACGCGTCGTCGCGGATACCGCCGGACAGCTCGACCTTGATGTCCATCGAGCGGGCGACCTCGGCGATCTGCGCCCGGTTGTCGCCGGTGCCGAAGGCCGCGTCGAGGTCGACGAGGTGCAGCCATTCGGCGCCTGCCTGCTGCCAGGCGAGGGCCGCCTGGAGCGGGTCGCCGTAGGAGGTCTCGGAGCCGGACTCGCCGTGGACGAGGCGGACGGCCTGGCCGTCACGGACATCGACGGCGGGGAGCAGTTCGAGCTTCGACGCGTTCGGCATTACAGGGTCTCGATCCAATTGGTCAGGAGCTGGGCACCGGCGTCGCCGGACTTCTCGGGGTGGAACTGGGTGGCCCACAGCGGGCCGTTCTCGACCGCGGACACGAACGGGGCGCCGTGCGTGGTCCAGGTGACCTTGGGGCTGGCGATGTGCGGGTTGCCTGACTCCAGCTCCCAGTCGTGTACCGCGTAGGAGTGCACGAAGTAGTAGCGGGCGTCGCGGTCCAGGCCGGCGAAGAGCTGGGAGCCCTCGGCGGCCTCGACGGTGTTCCAGCCCATGTGCGGGACGACGTCGGCCTTGAGCGGGCCGACCGTGCCGGGCCACTCGTCCAGGCCCTCGGCCTCCACACCGTGCTCGATGCCGCGCCCGAAGAGGATCTGCATGCCGACGCAGATGCCCATGACGGGGCGGCCGCCGGACAGCCGGCGGCCGACGATCCAGTCGCCGCGGGCGTCCTTCAGACCCTGCATGCAGGAGGCGAACGCGCCGACGCCGGGGACCAGCAGGCCGTCGGCGTTCATCGCGCGGTCATAGTCCCGGGTGATCTCCACCTCGGCGCCGACGTGTGCCAGGGCGCGCTCGGCGGAGCGGATGTTGCCGAAGCCGTAGTCGAAGACGACGACCTTCTTGGGGGCGGTCAATTCCACACCTCCAGCCGCATGACACCCGCCACCAGGCACAGCGCGGAGCCGATGGCGAGCAGGGTGATCACGCTCTTGGGCAGCTGCTGCTTCCAGAAGGAGTAGACGCCACCGAGCAGGAAGAGGCCGACGAGGATGAAGACGGTCGACAGTCCGTTCACAGGGCACCCTTGGTCGAGGGAAGGATCCCGGCCGCACGGGGGTCGCGCTCGCTGGCGTAGCGCAGGGCGCGGGCGAGGGCCTTGAACTGGCACTCCACGATGTGGTGGGCGTTGCGGCCGTACGGGACGTGGATGTGCAGGGCGATCTGGGCCTGCGCGACGAAGGACTCGAAGATGTGCCGGGTCATCGTCGTGTCGTAGCTGCCGATCATCGGCGCGATCGACTCGGGCTCGGTGTGGATCAGGTACGGCCGGCCGGAGAGGTCGACGGTGACCTGGGCGAGCGACTCGTCCAGCGGGACGGTGCAGTTGCCGAAGCGGTAGATGCCGACCTTGTCGCCGAGGGCCTGCTTGAAGGCGGCACCCAGGGCGAGGGCGGTGTCCTCGATGGTGTGGTGGGTGTCGATGTGCAGGTCACCGTCGGTCTTGACCTTGAGGTCGAAGAGACCGTGCCGGCCGAGCTGGTCGAGCATGTGGTCGTAGAAGCCGACACCTGTCGACACATCGACCTGGCCGGTGCCGTCGAGATCGATCTCGACGAGGACCGAGGTCTCCTTGGTGGTGCGCTCCACGCGTCCGACGCGGGTCATCGCGATACTCCTGGTTCGTGCTGGCGGTACGGGTCCGACGCGCGGTGACCGCGGACTCGGCTGGGGGTCCGGGGCCCGTGCCCCGGAAGCTGCGGTACGTCTGCCGTGCGGCTCATCGCCTGTTCTCCTTGAGGACCGCGCGCACGGCGTCGAGGAACGCGTCGTTCTCGGCCGGGGTGCCGGCGCTGACGCGCAGCCAGCCCGGTACGCCGTTGTCGCGGACCAGCACGCCGTGGTCGAGGATGGCCTGCCAGGTGGCGTGCGAGTCCTCGAAGAGGCCGAACTGCACGAAGTTGGCGTCGGAGTCGACGACCTCGCAGCCGGCCGCGCGCAGCTCGGTGACCAGGCGGTCGCGTTCGGTCTTGAGCTGCTCGACGTACTTCAGGAGCGTGTCGGTGTGCTCCAGGGCGGCGAGCGCGGTGGCCTGGGTGACGGACGAGAGGTGGTAGGGCAGCCGGACGAGCTGGACGGCGTCGACGACGGCGGCGTCGGCGGCGAGGTAGCCCAGCCGGAGCCCGGCGGCGCCGAACGCCTTGGACATGGTCCGGGAGACGACCAGATTCGGCCGGCCCTCGATCAGCGACAGCAGCGAAGGGCGGTGGCTGAACTCGCCGTACGCCTCGTCGATCACGACCAGCGCCCCGGCGCTGTCGGCCTTGGCCGCCTGCGCCGCGTCGTACAGCGCGAGGACGGTGTCGGCGTCGACGGCGGTGCCGGTGGGGTTGTTCGGCGAGCAGATGAAGACCACGTCGGGCCGGTGCTCGGCGATCTCGGCGCGGGCCGCGGCGACATCGATGGTGAAGTCGTCGTTGCGCGCGCCGGCGATCCAGCCGGTACCCGTGCCGCGCGAGATCAGGCCGTGCATGGAGTACGACGGCTCGAAGCCGAGGGCGGTGCGGCCCGGTCCGCCGAAGGTCTGCAGCAGCTGCTGGATGACCTCGTTGGAGCCGTTGGCGGCCCAGACCTGGTCGGCGCCGACCTCGTGGCCGGCGGTGCGGGTGAGGTACGCGGCCAGCTCGGTGCGCAGCTCGACGGCGTCCCGGTCGGGGTAGCGGTTGAGCTGCCGGGCCGCGTCGGTGACCCGCTCGGCGATCCGCCGCACCAGCGCCTCGGGCAGCGGATAGGGGTTCTCGTTGGTGTTCAGGCGTACGGGGACGTCCAGCTGCGGGGCGCCGTAGGGGGACTTGCCCCGCAGCTCGTCGCGGATGGGGAGCGCGTCGATGCGGGACGAGGAGGGGGTGCGGGTCACGTGCCTGCTCACTTGCTCTGCGGAACCTTCCAGTCGAACCTGGCCTTCAGCGCGGCGCCGTGGGCCGGGAGGTCCTCGGCCTCGGCGAGGGTCACCACATGGTGGGCGACCTCCGCGAGCGCGTCGCGGGAGTAGTCCACGACGTGGATGCCGCGCAGGAACGACTGCACGGACAGGCCCGAGGAGTGGCAGGCGCAGCCGCCGGTGGGCAGGACGTGGTTGGAGCCCGCGCAGTAGTCGCCGAGCGAGACCGGGGCGTACGGGCCGACGAAGATCGCGCCGGCGTTGCGGACGCGGGCGGCGACGGCGGTGGCGTCGGCGGTCTGGATTTCGAGGTGCTCGGCGCCGTAGGCGTCGACGACCTTCAGACCCTGGTCGATGCCGTCGACGAGGACGATCGCGGACTGCTGCCCGGCCAGCGCCTCGGTGATCCGCTCGGTGTGCTTGGTGGCCTCGACCTGCTCCTTGAGCGCGGCCTCCACGGCCTCGGCGAGCTCGGTCGAGTCGGTGACCAGGACGGCCGCGGCGAGGGTGTCGTGCTCGGCCTGGCTGATCAGGTCGGCGGCGACGTGCTCGGGGTCGGCGGTGTCGTCGGCGAGGATCGCGATCTCGGTGGGCCCGGCCTCCGCGTCGATGCCGATGCGGCCCTTGAGCAGGCGCTTGGCGGAGGCGACGTAGATGTTGCCGGGGCCCGTGACGAGATTGACGGGCAGGCACTCCTCGGTGCCGTACGCGAACATCGCGATGGCGTGGGCGCCGCCGGCGGCGTAGACCTCGTCGACGCCGAGCAGGGCGCAGGCGGCGAGGATCGTCGGGTGCGGCAGGCCGCCGAATGCCTTCTGCGGCGGGGAGGTGACGGCGATGCCCTCGACGCCGGCTTCCTGGGCGGGGACGACGTTCATCACGACGGACGACGGGTAGACCGCCAGGCCGCCGGGGACGTACAGCCCGACCCGCTCGACCGGCACCCAGCGCTCGGTGACCGTGCCGCCGGGGACGACCTTGGTGGTGGTGTCCGTACGGCGCTGCTCGCGGTGGACGATCCGGGCACGCCGGATGGACTCCTCCAGCGCGGCACGGACCGCCGGGTCGAGTTCCTGGAGCGCGCGGCTGAGGGCCTCGGCCGGCACCCGCGCCCGCTCGATCTCGACGCCGTCGAACCGCCGCGCATAATCGATCAGCGCCGCGGTGCCACGATGGCGTACGTCCTCGCAGATGGGCCGCACCTTCTCCAGGGCGGCTTCCACGTCGAACTCGGCACGGGGCAGCAGGTCGCGCAGGGCGCCGCCCTCGGGGAGGGCGTCACCGCGCAGATCGATTCGGGAGATCACCCTCCCAGTGTCTCAGACCCGATCTCGCGCCCGACCGGGCGTATCACTCAGTGATACACAGCCACACACAGCCCGGACACGCATCGGGGCCGGCCGCGCGAAGTTGACCGGAGTTGGCCCTGACCACGCGTGTTCAAGCAGTCACGGGCGGGGCAAGGGCCCCGTACAGGCGTACGGGGACACCTGTGGCACACGTGTGGACCACGCACGACGGACGTCGCCACTGCCGTGAAGACCGAAAAAGGGGGACCCACTGTGACCGAGCCCGGGGAAGGCGACGCGCCCGCCGACCTGCAGCTGACATCGGCGGAATGGAGCATGTGGCAGGCATTTCGCAACGGCAGCACCTGCGACCTGCACATCGGCGACCCGGCCAGGGACGATCCGCACGGGCAGCACCTGTGGGGCCCGGAGCGCCGGGTGCGGGCCCGGGTCGTGGCGCTGCTGCTACTGGACGGGCCGAGCCCGCAGCCGGGCCGGGTCTCCGCCCTCAAGCTCACCGGCGCGTACATCACGGACACTCTCGACCTTGCGGGCGGCACGATCAAGCCATTCGTGGAGCTGCGCGACTGCCGCTTCGAGGCCGAGGTGGTCCTGCCCGAGAGCAGGTTCACCACGCTGCGGCTGGTCAACTGCGCGATACCCCGGGTGGAGGCGGCCCGGCTGCACACCGAAGGCGATCTGCATCTGCCGCGCTGCGTGGTGCACTCCGGCATCCGCCTCACCGACGCGCACATCGGCACGGACCTGCTGCTGAACCAGACGGTGGTGCACAAGGACCGGCAGGGCCGCTCGATCATGGCGGACGGCATGACCGTCGCTCAGGACCTCCAGGCCGAGATGATGGAGTCGTACGGCGAGCTGTCGCTGCGCGGCGCCACCATCGGCGTGTCGTTGAGCCTGCGGGGCAGCCGGCTGAGCAACCCCTTCGGCCGCCGCGCGCTGAACGCCCCCCAGCTGACCGTCGAGCGCACTCTCTACCTGACCGCCGCCGGGCTTGCGAACTCCCCGTTCTCCAGCAACGCCACGCCCCCCTACGGCGTCACCAACACCCCCTCACGCGGCACCCGCATGCAGCGCTTCGAGTGCGAGGGCGGCATGCGGCTCGACGACGGCCGGTTCGGCGACGCGCTCGACCTGGAGCACGCCCGCTTCGTCATGGAGTCCGACCAGGAGCTGTCGCTGCGCCGGATCCAGACCCCTGAGCTGCGGTTCCTGTGTGAGCGGCCGCAGCGCGGCCGGGTGATCCTCTCGGGCGCCCGGGTCGTCAACCTGGTCGACAAGTCGGCGAGCTGGCCGGGCCTGGGCGGGCTGTGGATGGCCGGCTTCGCCTACGAAACGCTGATCCCGCGCGGTCACTTCCCGCTCCCGCTGCGGGTGCAGTGGGTGGCCGCGGCGACCCCGGAGTACGCGCCGGAACCGTACGAGATGCTGGCCACCGCCCTGCGCAGCAGCGGTGAGGACGCCGACGCCCGGGAGGTGTTGCTGGCCAAGCAGCGGCGGCGCCGGGAGACGCTCCCGGTGGCGGCGAAGACCTGGGGCTTCCTGCAGGACTGGACGGTGGCGTACGGCTATCGCCCGGGGCGGGCCGCGGTGTGGATGGCCATCCTGTGGGCGATCGGCACGATCTACTTCAGCCAGTCGCCGCCGCCCCCGCTCAAGCCGGGCGAGGCGCCGCCGTGGAATCCGTTCCTGTACTCCCTCGACCTGCTGCTGCCGGTGATCGACCTCTACCAGGGCGCCGCCTGGAAGCCGGCCGGCGGTGCGCAGTGGGCGGCGGCGATCCTGATCCTCGCCGGTTGGGTGCTGGCCACGACGGTCGCTGCGGGTGCGTCGCGGCTGTTGCGGCGGCAGTAGTGGCGGACGCGCATTTCGGCGCCTCCCCGCAGGCAGAACTTCCGACCCACTCCTCTAGGCTTACCGACTGTGACCTCCGTGCGCCTGCCGCTCTTCCCGTTGAACTCGGTGCTCTTCCCGGGGCTCGTGCTCCCGCTGAACATCTTCGAGGCGCGGTACCGGGCGATGATGCGCGACCTGAGCGCGATGCCCGAGGACGACCGCCGCTTCGGCGTGGTGGCGATCCGCGACGGCCGCGAGGTCGCGGCCACCGCCCAGGGCATGCCGGACGCGACCCTGCCCGCCGCGGAAGGCCCTGCCGCGGGCTTCGGGGACGAGCCGATGAAGGCGTTCCACGCCGTGGGCTGTGTCGCGGACGCGGCGACCATCCGGGAGAAGTCCACGGATGACGACACCGGCTACGAAGTGCTGGCCACCGGCACCACCCGCTTCCGGCTGCTGTCGGTGGACGCCACCGGCCCGTATCTGACCGGCGAGATGGAAGAGCTGGAGGAGGAAGAGGGCGACAGCGCGGGCGCCCTCGCCTCCGGCGTCGTACGGGCCTTCCGGACCTACCAGAAGCGCCTGGCCTGGGCGAACGAGCGGACCCTTTCCAGCGGCCAGGACCTGCCGGCGGACCCGTCCGTACTGTCGTATCTCGTCGCCGCCGCGGCGGTGCTGGACGTGCCCGCCAAGCAGCGGCTGCTCCAGGCACCGGACACCGCGACGCGGCTGGCGCAGGAGCTGAAACTCCTTCGTCAGGAGTCGGCGCTGCTCGGTAAGCTCCCGTCACTGCCGGCCGTGGATCTGACCCGGCAGCCGACCAGTCCCAACTGACGCAAGGCGCCGCAGCGTTGTCGAAGAAGTCGAAGCAGAGCAGCAAGGCACAGCAGTCCGGCGGCGGTACGCCCGCGACGGTGGCGCTCGCCGCCTCCGGCGTCCCGTTCACCGTGCACTCCTACGCGCACGACCCGGCCGCGCCGTCCTACGGCGAGGAGGCGGCGACAGCCCTCGGCGTCACGCCCGACCAGGTGTTCAAGACCCTGCTCGCGGACGTGGACGGGGCACTCACGGTCGCCGTGGTGCCGGTGTCCGGTTCCCTGGACCTCAAGGCGCTGGCGGCCGCGGTGGGCGGCAAACGGGCGGCCATGGCCGATCCGGCGGCGGCCGAACGCAGCACCGGTTACGTCCTCGGCGGGATCTCCCCACTGGGCCAGCGCAAACGGCTGCCCACGGTCCTCGACGCGTCGGCCGAGGGGCGCCCTACGGTCTGCGTCTCCGCGGGCCGGCGCGGCCTGGAGGTCGAGCTGTCCCCCGCGGACCTGGCCGCTCTCACCGGCGCCCGGATCGCGCGGATCGCCCGCGCCTGAACCCCGGCGGCGGCCGTCGCTCCTCCTGAGGGACGGCCGCGGGCCGGGCTTGGCTGTCGCTGCGGCCGTCAGCCGGCCGGCGGCTCCTGCCGGCGGTGACCGGACCAGTCCGGCTCCATCGGCTCCCCGGGCTCCGGGTCGCGCGGTCCGAACAGCCCGGTCAGCACCAGCTGCCCCAGCATCGCCGCGATCGGCCAGGCCAGCAGCGCGCCCTTGGCCTGGAGCCGCAGCGGGCCGTAGAAGGTGACGCCCGGGCCGACCTGCTTGGCGTGCGCGGCGACGTCCGGGCCGGGGCCCAGCCACATACCCGTCACCCAGCCGGCCAGCGCGCCCAGCAGTCCGCCCACGACGAGCGCCACCACCAGCGGAATCCCGCCCCGCCGGCGGATGAGGAACACCACGGCGGCACAGAACAGGCCGAAGGCCAGCGACAGCAGGACGAACGTGCCGTCCGCGCCGATCGCCTCCTCGCCCTCGGTGTTCTTGAGGTAGACGTTGCGGGTGTCCGCGATCAGCGGGACCTTCGGCGCCAGCCATGCCCACAGCACGCCGAGCAGCACGCCGCTCACCGCGACGACGAGCGCGATCAGGGCCGCTTCACGCAGCTCGCGGGCGAATTCGGGGCCGCCGAGGCCGCCGTGTTCCCCGTCCGGGCCGTGCGCCCCCGGGTCGGCGGTGGCCCCGTGTCCCCCGGCAGGCGTGGCCGTGGGGTGGTGCGGCTCTTCGGGCGGTTGGTTGTCGCGTGGCGTCAGCGGTGCGGTCACCCCGTCATCGTGCCAGGTCGGCGCCGTGCGGTCGGCAGAGGGACGGCCCGGCCCGCCCGTGGCGGCGCTCACCGGGCCGCCGCCCTGCGGTACGCCCAGGTCGCGACGGCCAGCGAGAGCACCCCGACAGCCGCGCAGACGCCCAGGTCGGCGCAGATCACCACCCAGTCCGGATGGGCGTCGAAGCTGCGGGTCAGCGCCTCGACCCCGTACGTGGAGGGCAGCAGGTCCCGGGCGTAGCCGATCACCGCGGGCAGCCGCCCGGCGGGCAGCACGCCCAGCAGCAACGCGGCCGACATGCCCAGCTGGCCGCAGAGGGTGGCGAGTTCCTGGCGCGGCGCGAGCAGCCCGAGGGCCGCGCCGAGGCCGGCGAGGGCGGCGCCGGACAGCGGGATCACCGCGGCCAGTACCCACAGGTTGGCCATCGGCAGCTGGAAGAGCACACAGCCGGTGACTGCGGTGACCACCGTCCCCGGCACGGTGAACGAGGCGTACGCGCCGGCCGCGCCGAGCACCACGGCGGCGGGCGGCACCGGCAGCGTCGCGTAGTGGTCGAGGCCGCCGCCGGCGCGCAGCTGGCCGAAGTACTGCGCCAGCAGGTTGAGCGCCACGAACGCCACGACCAGCACGCTGGAGCCGGACACCACGGCCCGCGCCTCGTCGCCGCCGTCGACGACGCCGCGCATCAGCACCATGATGCCGACGGACTGGAAGGTGGCGACGAAGAGCAGGGGGATGCGCGCGACCCTGGCCCGGGAGAGCTGGGCACGGTAGACGGCGCCGAGTGCGGGCACCAGGCGGGCGCGGGGCGCCAGCGGGGCGGCCGGGTCGCCGTCGGGCCATGCCCCGGCGTCGGGGGATGCCGTCTCGGCCCCGGTCACCGCCTGCGCGGGAACCACACTCACGCCTTCACCCCAGACTTCCTCGTTACGTCCCGCGTACGCCACGGCCCTTTTCCAGGCCCGACCTGCCTCACGCCTTGACCAGCCCCTCCGCGCGCCCGCCGAGAGCGAGGTAGACATCCTCCAGGCTGGGCGTCGCGAGCGTGAAGTCGTCGAGGGCGGCGAACGCCGGTCCCGCGGTGACGGTCGCCACGGCGGCGCGGGCCCGGTCGGCGGGCAGCCGCAGGGTCCAGCGGCGGCCGGAGACATGCGCGATGGTGTGCAGCTCGGCGATCTCGGGAACGTGCAGCGGCGGCTGATCGCGCCACACCAATTCCAGCCGGACCTCCTCCCCCACCATGTCCTTCAGCCCGCCGGGCGTGTCGCAGGCGATGACGCGTCCCCGGTCGATCACCGCGACCCGGTCCAGCACACTCTCGGCCTCCAGCACGTTGTGCGTCACCAGCACCACGGTGGCACCCCGCTCGCCCCGGCGCCGGTCCACCGCGGCCCACACGGCGCGCCGCGCGACCGGGTCCATGCCGGTGGTCGGCTCGTCCAGCACCAGCAGGGGGCGCTCGCCGATCAGGACGGTCGCGAAGCACGCCAGCCGGCGCTGCCCGCCGGACAGTTTCTTCAGCGGGCGCCCGGCGATGTCGGCGAGGCCGAGTTCGCCGACCACGGCGTCCCGCTCGGCCCGCGCCTCGCGTACGCCCAGACCACGCAGCCGGCCGGTGGTCTCCACGGCCAGCGAGACCGTCAGCTCGTCCAGCGCGGTGGACTCCTGGCCGAGGTAGCCGAGCAACCTGGAGGCTCTCTCCGGATGGCGCACCAGGTCATGGCCGAGCACCGAGACGCTGCCGGAGTCCGGCCGCAGCAGTCCGGTCAGCTGACGGACCAGGGTGGACTTGCCGGCTCCGTTGGGGCCGAGCAGCCCGAAGATCTCGCCGCGGTGTACGTCCAGGGTGATGCCGTCACTGGCCCGTACGGCAGGCGCCTGTGCCGCGCCGCGGCGCCCGCGCATCGCGGGGTACGTCTTGACCAGGTCCCGCACGGCGCACACCGTCCCGCCGCGCTCCACCTGTTTTGCGCCCGTCCTCACGAGCTATGAGGGTACGCGTCCTCAGGCCGTCCCCGGCCCGCGGGGCTCCACGGGCCGGGCGTGACCGGGGGTACGAGGCCCGGGTACGGGCCGTCAGCTCCCGGCCGGTGCGTGCTCCGCGGCGGTGCGCAGATCCACTTCGCGCCAGAACCCGGCACGGATCGCGTAACGGTCGTGTTCGTCGATCTGGTCGTCTTTGTGGGCAAGCAGTCCGAACCGGGCGGCGTAGCGCAGCAGTTCGCCGTCGATGCGGTGCGGAATGCGGGGGTACTCCGTGGACAGCTGCTGCAGATGCGCGGCGTCGGAGAGCCGTTCGGTCCAGCGGCGGGCGAAGACCTGGCCGACCTCGAAGGGGTCGCCGCTGACCGCGGTGATGTCCTCCTCGCGGTCGGCCCAGCGCTGCTCGGCACTGGTCAGCTGGGCCAGGGTCGGCAAGGACGCCGTCTCGGACGGTTCCCCCACCGGACCACCGCCGCCGCGTTCGACCCACCCTTTGTCGGAGGACCAGCGCAGGGTGGCACTGGGCGCGGGCACCGACTGGGCGCCGTTCTGCGGGGCGGCCGGGCCTTGGCCGGCGGCGTGGGCGCGGCCCAGTCCCGCGAGGTCCTTGGGGGTGGGGACGACCTTGGCGCCGGCACCCGGCTCCCGGCCGGCTTCCGCGTCGCCGTCGGCCCCGGGCGCGGCGGCGTCGCGGGAACCGGCGCCTTCGTGGGGGCGCTCGGCGGCGTCCGGTCCGGTGGCCGAGGCGGCGGCCGCCGCCGCTGCCGCGACCGCGGACTCCGGCAGCGGCGCGGAGAGGATCGCGGCGATCTCCGGGCGGGGCACGGGCGGCGGCGCGCAGGGGCCGCCGAATTCCTTGGCCCGCACCGCGCGGGTGATCCACGCCCGGTCGAGCACCCGCCGCTCGTCGGCCTCGGCGACGAGATCCTCCGACTGGTTGTAGTCGCCGTCCGCGGCCTGTACGGCCCACAGGTGGACCGCGACGCCGTGCTCCTTGGCCGACATCAGGCCCGGGAGCAGATCGCCGTCGCCGGTGACGAGCACGATGTCGGAGCAGGCGCGATTGCGGGCGAGTTCGGTCAGCTCGGCGTGCATGGCGGCGTCCACGCCCTTCTGTGCCCAGCGGCCGTCGCTGCGGGTGAGAGCGCCGAGCCGGACGGTGACCCGCGGCATGACGCGCAGCCGGCGGTGCTCGGGCTGCGGGACGCGGTCGGGGGCGCCGTCGAACCAGTAGATCCGCAGCAGCGGCTGTTCGGTGTCGCCTTCCGCGCGCTGCCGCAGCCCCTGGATGAGGGCGGCGTGGTCGACGGTGATCCGGGACCGGGCGGGCTCTCCGGCGAGCAGACTCGCAGCGGCGCCGAGCAAATATCCGGCGTCCACCAGGACGACGCAGCGATCCACGTTCCACCCTCTTCCCTGAGGTGCTGAAGTCCGGTCGCCCCCCGGCTCGGCCTGTGGCACGAGTTTCCTTCGGCTTGCCTTCGAGTCTGCCCGACCGTACGGGGGTTATCTGCCCGAACTCGATCATCGGCGTGGCGGATTCGGCGGGGCGACAGGACTCAGGTCGCGACCCACCCTGTCACGCAGGGTAATTGTCCGAAATGCAGTCTTCTGTCCGGCGTGTAAGTCTGGTCCCGGCCCCGATCCCAGGATCCCCCTCAGGAGGCACCGGCCATGGCCAAGAGCAAGAAGGACCGAAGTAAGCAGCAGAAAGCCAGCCAGGCCGAGCGCGGCCACGAGCAGGCACAGAAGTCGGCCATCGAGGCCATCTCCCAGCCGCAGCAGCCCGCACAGGGCAGCCCGGCAGACGTCGCCCGTCGGCACCAGCGCCGCTTCGGCCACAACTGACGTGGTGTACGCATGAGTTGAGGGGCGCGCCCACTTGCGGGCGCGCCCCTCACACATGCGGCCCTGCTGCCGCCGACGCTGTCCTGCGCGGCGTGGCGGCGTGGCCCCGGCTGACACGCCGGACCCGGGAAGGGCCGCCGCCCTCCTGGAGCGTCCCCGCCGCGGGTCGGCGGCCTCAGCCCGCCAGGCAGGACGGGCCGAGCAGCACCTTCAGATCGCCGAACAGGGACGGGTCGGGTGTGACCCGGTGGCGGTCGAGCCGGAGCACCGTGGTCTTCCGCGCCCCCTGCAGCTTGATCCGCACCTCCGTGGAGCCTCGGTGGCTGCTGAGGACCTCGCCGAGCTTCTCGACCATCGGCGGGGTGACCTTGACCGTCGGGATGGTGATCGTCACGGGAGCGTTGGTGCCCGCCTCCGACAGGTCGGGAACCATCATCTCCATGGCGACCAGCCGCGGGATGTCCTCGCGCTTGTCGAGCCGCCCCTTGACGAACACCACGGTGTCCTCGACGAGTTGGGTCGAGACCAGTTGGTAGGTGGCCGGGAAGAACATGCAGTCGATGGAGCCGGCGAGGTCCTCGACGGTGGCGATCGCCCAGGCGTTGCCCTGCTTGGTCATCTTGCGCTGCAGGCCCGAGATGATGCCGCCGATGGTGACGATCGAGCCGTCGGAGTAGTCACCGCCGGTGAGCTGGGAGATCGCCGCGTCGGCCTTGTCGCTCAGGACGTGCTCCAGGCCGAAGAGCGGGTGGTCGGAGACGTACAGGCCGAGCATCTCGCGCTCCTGGGCGAGCAGATAGGCCTTGTCCCATTCGATGTCCGAGAACTCGACGTCCAGCCCGAAGCCGGGGCCCTCGTCCGCGGTGTCGTCGCCCATGCCACCGAAGAGGTCGAACTGTCCCTCGGCCTCCTTGCGCTTGACCTGCACGACGTTGTCGATCATCGGTTCGTAGTGCGCGGTCAGGCCCTTGCGGGTGTGCCCCATCTCGTCGAAGGCACCCGCCTTGATCAGCGACTCGGTGGTGCGCTTGTTGCAGGCGGCGGCCTCGACCTTGTCGAGGTAGTCGGGGAAGGAGAGGTACTTCCCCTTCGCCTTGCGGGAGCGGATGATCGAGTCGACGACGTTCTGGCCGACGTTGCGGACCGCGGTGAGGCCGAAGAGGATCACGTCGTCGCCCTGGGCGGCGAAGTTCGCCTCGGACTCGTTGACGTTGGGCGGCAGCACCTTGATGCCCATGCGGCGGCACTCGTTGAGATACACCGCCGACTTGTCCTTGTCGTCGCGCACCGAGGTGAGCAGCGCGGACATGTACTCCGCCGGGTAATTGGCCTTGAGGTAGGCGGTCCAGTAGGTGACCAGGCCGTACGCCGAGGAGTGCGCCTTGTTGAAGGCGTAGCCGGCGAACGGGACCAGGACGTCCCACAGGGCCTGGATGGCCTGGTCGGAGAAGTTGTTCTTGCGTGCGCCCTCCTGGAAGAGCACGAAGTTCTTCGCCAGCTCCTCGGGCTTCTTCTTGCCCATCACACGGCGCAGGATGTCGGCCTCGCCGAGGGAGTACCCGGCGATGATCTGGGCGGCCTTCTGCACCTGCTCCTGGTACACGATCAGGCCGTGGGTGAGGCCGAGGACCTCCTTGAGGGGCTCCTCCAGCTCCGGGTGGATCGGGGTGATCTCCTGGAGGCCGTTCTTGCGCAGTGCGTAGTTGGTGTGCGAGTCCATGCCCATCGGGCCCGGGCGGTACAGGGCCGAGACGGCGGAAATGTCCTCGAAGTTGTCGGGCTTCATCAGCCGCAGCAGCGAGCGCATCGGGCCGCCGTCGAACTGGAAGACGCCGAGCGTGTCACCGCGGCAGAGCATTTCGTAGGTCTTGGGGTCGTCCAGCGGGATGGAGAGCATCTCCAGCTCGACGCCCTTGTTCTTCCGCACCATCTTGACGGCGTCGTCCATGATGGTGAGGTTGCGCAGGCCCAGGAAGTCCATCTTCAGCAGGCCGAGCGACTCGCACTGCGGGTAGTCCCACTGCGTGATGGTGACGTTGTCGGTGTGCCGGACCCAGACCGGGGCGTGGTCGACGATGGGCTCGCTGGACATGATCACGCCGGCCGCGTGCACACCCATCTGCCGGACCAGGCCCTCGACGCCCTTGGCGGTGTCGATGACCTTCTTCACGTCCGGTTCGCTCTCGTACATCCCCCGGATCTCGCCCGCCTCGCTGTAGCGCGGGTGCTGGGGGTCGGTGATACCGCTGAGGTCGATGCCCTTGCCGAGAACATCGGCGGGCATCGCCTTGGTGAGGCGGTCGCCCATCGCGTACGGATAGCCCAGGACGCGCGCGGAGTCCTTGATGGCGTTCTTGGCCTTGATCTTGCCGTAGGTGCCGATCATGGCGACCTTGTCGGCGCCGTACTTCTCCGTGACATAACGGATCACTTCGACGCGCCTGCGCTCGTCGAAGTCGATGTCGACATCGGGCATGGAGACGCGCTCGGGGTTGAGGAACCGCTCGAAGATCAGTCCGTGGGTGATCGGGTCGAGGTCGGTGATGCCCATGGCGTACGCGACGATCGAACCGGCCGCGGAGCCTCGGCCGGGGCCCACCGCGATGCCGTTGTTCTTGGCCCACATGATGAAGTCGGCGACGACGAGGAAGTAGCCGGGGAACCCCATCTGGATGATGATGTCCATCTCGTACTCGGCCTGCTTCTGCCGGTCCTCGGGGACACCGCCCGGGTAGCGGCGCTGCATGCCGACCCGGACCTCCTCCTGGAACCAGGTGACCTCCGTGAAGCCCGCCGGGATGTCGAACTTCGGCATCAGGTCGCGCTTCTCGAACATCCCCGCGGTGTCGATCTGATCGGCGATCAGGCGGGTGTTGGCGCAGCCCTGCTGCCAGGCGTCCGAGGAGTCGATGGCGTACATCTCGTCCGTGGACTTGAGGTAGTAGCCGGTGCCGTCGAACCGGAAGCGGTCCGGGTCGGAGAGGTTCTTGCCGGTCTGGATGCACAGCAGCGCGTCGTGCGCCGTGGACTCGTGGGCGTAGGTGTAGTGCGAGTCGTTCGTCACCAGCGGCGGGATGCCGAGTTCCTTGCCGATCTTCAGCAGGTCGTCGCGGACCCGGCGCTCGATCTCGATGCCGTGGTCCATCAGCTCCAGGAAGTACCGGTCCTTGCCGAAGATGTCCTGGTACTCCCCCGCGGCCTTGCGGGCCTCGTCGTACTGCCCCAGCCGGAGCCGGGTCTGCAGTTCACCGGAGGGGCAGCCGGTGGAGGCGATCAGTCCCTCGGACCACTGGGCGATGGTCTCCTTGTCCATCCGCGGCCACTTCGTCAGCCAGCCCTCCGCGTACGCGTCCGAGGACAGCCGGAAGAGGTTGTGCAGACCGGTCTTGTTCGCCGCCCAGATCGTCTTGTGGGTGTAACCACCCGAACCGGAGACGTCATCGCGCTTCTGGTGCGGCTGGCCCCACTGGATCTTGCGCTTGTTGCGCCGCGACTCCGGCGCGACATACGCCTCGATCCCGATGATCGGCGTCACCCCGGCCTTCTGCGCGGAGTGGAAGAAGTCGTAGGCGCCGTGGAGGTTGCCGTGGTCGGACATGGCGATGTGTGACATCCCCATCTCGTTGCACGCCGCGAACATGTCCTTCAGCCGCGCGGCACCGTCCAGCAGCGAGTACTGGGTGTGGACGTGCAGGTGCGTGAAGGGCGGCTTGGCCACGGCGGAAGACCTCCGGGAAGGGTCGGCGGGCCCCTCCGGCAGCGGCCGGGGGACGGGTGAGACGGTCTCGAAGTCTACGACTCCCCACTGACAACAGCGGTGCCCCCGCGTCCCCCCTCACCACTTCCGGGCACTCGCGAGTAGCCTCGCCCGTTGTCAGTGACAGGTCGTCGTAACCGGTCCGGGTGACATCTCGTCGTCGCCGTGTCGCCGGTGACGACGCCGCATCACGTCCTCACGACACGGACCGCCGCGTCGTCCGCGCACCTCAGGAGGCACCCAGCGATGTCGTCCCAGCACGCCCCGGCACCGGACGCCGCGCAGCGCGGCGAGGAGATTCTCGCCGTCTTCGACACCGCCTTCGGGGAGCTGCTCTCCGCCGACCCCGCGGCCTTCCGCGTGAAATTCCGCAAGATGGCCACCTCCGCCTTCGCCTTCTACCGGGGGACGGCGTGCCTGTTCTACCGCGACCTGGAGGCGGCGGGCAGCGGAGAGGCGGACGGCGGCGCGAGCAGCGGCCCGTATCTGGACGAGCGGACCTCCCGGGTCTGGATCCACGGCGATCTGCACGCCGAGAACTTCGGCACGTACATGGACTCCACCGGCCGGCTGATCTTCAACGTCAACGACTTCGACGAGGCCTACGTCGGGCCCTTCCTCTGGGACGTCAAGCGGTTCGCCGCCTCGGCCGCGCTGATCGGCTACGCCAAGGCCCTCAGCGACGAGCAGATCACCGACGTGGTGCGCACCTACGCCGCCGCCTACCGTGAGCGCATCCACGCCCTGGCCACCGGCGCCAAGGACGACGAGGTGCCGCCCTTCACCCTGGACACCGCCGAGGGCCCCCTGCTGGACGCCCTGCGCGACGCCCGGTCGCTGACCCGCTTCGGACTGCTGGACTCGATGACGGAGATCCGGGACTTCGAGCGGCGCTTCGCGGCGGGCGGCGGCAGCGTCGAGCTGGACGCCGCGACCCGCTACAAGATCCTTTCGGCCTTCGACGGCTATCTGGAGACGCTGCCGGAGTCGAGCCTGAACCGCCCGGACTCCTACCGGGTCAAGGACGTGGTCGGGCGGCGCGGCATCGGTATCGGCTCGGCCGGCCTGCCGTCGTACAACATCCTGCTGGAGGGCAACAGCGACGCCCTGGAGAACGACGTCGTCATCTACATGAAGCAGGCGCAGACCCCTGCCGTCTCGCGACACGTCACCGATCCGGAGGCGCGCGCGTATTTCCAGCACGAGGGCCACCGCACGGTCATCTCGCAGCGCGCCCTGCAGGCACACGCCGACCCGTGGCTGGGCTGGACCGAGCTGGACGGCGCGGGCCAGCTGGTCGCCGAGATCTCGCCGTACGCCGTCGACCTGGACTGGTCGGACATCGACGACCCCGAGGAGATCGCCGCCGTGGTGGCCGACCTGGGGCGGGCGACGGCCACCATGCACGCCGCGGCGGACGACGAGAGCGGTCACTCCCTCGTGCCGTTCTCCACCGAACGCGCCATCGACGCGGCCATCGCGGCCGACGAGGACGGCTTCGCCGAGGTCCTGGTGGACTTCGCGCACTCCTACGGCGCGCGCGCCCGGGCCGATCACCAGATCTTCGTGGACCTCTTCCGCAACGGCCGGATCCCCGGCCTCTGAAAGCCCCGGGTGACGCCACACGTACCTTCCGTGCGGGAGGTATGTGTGGCTACGTGCCGTTCATCCCCCCTTAGGCGGTGCTTATCCCGGGCCGTGGCACACTCGCAGGAATGGACATCTCGGCGGCACACCTGCGGGCACTGCGCGCGGCGCTCTTCACTGCGCTGTGCGTGACGCTGTCCTCGGCGTCCCATGTGCTGTTGTCCCGCATGCCGCTGCCGCTGACCACCGTCGCCGTCCTCACGGCCGCCGTCTTCGCCCTCGCCTACGCCCTGGCGGGCCGGGAGCGCGGCTACTGGCGGATCGCGGCGCTGCTGCTCCCCCTGGAGCTGGCCGCCGACACGGTCTTCAGCATCGGCCAGCACACCTGCTACGGCCAGGGCGGCGGTCCGGTCACCGGCCCGCTGCGGTCCCTGGGCGTGGATCTGCTCTGCGGCGGTGGCGAGGTCGGCGCGCCCCTGGTGCGTCTGTCGGGGGAGCACACCTCCTCCGCCTCGACCTGGCTGCTGCTCCTCGGGGCACATCTGCTCGTCGGCCTGCTGGCCGCCGGCTGGCTGCGCCGCGGCGAGGCCGCGCTGACGCAGACGCTGAGCGCGGTCGCGGGCTTCGCCTTCCGGCCGCTGCTGATCGCCGTAGCGGTGACCGCCGGGGTTGCGGAGCCGGGCCGCCCGGCCCCCGCCCCCGTTCGGCCGGGGCCGCCGGCCCACGACCTCCCCCTGCTCGTGCACTGCGTCGTGCGCCGTGGACCGCCCTGCGCGCTCGCGGCCTGAGGCTCCGGCCCACGGCCCGCGTAAGCGCCCGTGACGCGCGTACGCCTCCCGACAGCACGCCCCTCCCCACGGACACCACGGAGCAGGAACAGTCATGAGCAACCGCAACAGCCAGGCCAACAAGCAAGCAGCCCGCGAGCGGCTGCGCGCCGAGCGCGAGCGCCAGAAGAAGCAGGAGCGGGTCCGCCGGCAGCTGATCGTCGGCGGTGCGATCGTCGCGGTGCTGGCGGTCGCCGGCGGTATCGGCGTGGCGGTCGCCAATCTGGGCGGCGACGACAGCGGCGCCGGCGGCGACGCCTGGACGAAGGCCGAGAAGGCCAAGCTCGTCAAGCCCGCGAACACCACCGGCGCCGAGGGCACCACCGTCGTCATCGGCAAGCCGGACGCCAAGAACACCCTGGAACTCTTCGAGGACGCCCGCTGCCCCGGCTGCGCCAACTTCGAGCAGAACGTCGGCGCGACGGTCCAGAAGGACATCAAGGACGGCAAGTACAAGGCGTCCTTCCACCTCGGTACGTTCCTCGACGGCAACCTCAAGGGCACCGGCTCCAAGAACGCGCTCAGCGCGATGGGTGCCGCCCTGAACGTCGGGCCGGATGCCTTCCTGAAGTACAAGGAGGCCCTGTTCTCCAAGGAGTTCCACCCCGAGGAGACCGGGCCGGACAAGTTCGCCGACGACAGCTACTTGATCAAGGTCGCCGACACGGTGCCCGCGCTCAAGGGCAACGCCGCCTTCCAGAAGGCCGTGAAGGCCGGCACCTACGACCGGTGGGCGCTGGAGATGTCCGACGCCTTCAACTCGGTCAAGGACGTCACCAGCACGCCGACCATCAAGCTCAACAACACCGTGCTGGGCACGGACAGCGGGCAGGGCAAGGTCGCCCCGTCCACCGTGGATGCCTTCAACTCCATGGTCGACAAGGGCCTCAAGTCCTGACCGGATGACGTCCGGCCCGTGCCGCCTTCGGGTGCGCACGGGCACGGCACCCACACCGGCACCCACGGCCGGCGCGCGATCCGCGCGCCGGCCGATGCCAAATCTTGACCCGGCCCGCTGCCGTGCCCATGGCAGACTCCCGGCATGCAGGGGACGGGAGTTGACCCGGACGCCCGACCGGCGGCCGGCCTGGACGGGCAATTGAGGGCGGTGCGGGCGGCACTCTTCACCGCCCTGTGCGTCACCCTCTCCGCGGCCTCCCATGTCCTGCTCTCCCGGGAGCCGTTGCCCCCGGTGACGGTCGCCGCGCTCTGCGCCGGGATCTTCGCCGCGGCGTACGCAGCGGCCGGCCGGCCACGCGGCTACGGCCCGATCGCCGCGCTCCTGGTGCCAATGGAGCTGGCCGCCGACACCGTCTTCACCGCCGGACAGCACACCTGCTACGGCGCGGCCGGTGGCCCGCTCACCGGGCCGCTGCGCTCCGTCGGCGTCGACCTGCTGTGCCGGGGCGGCGAATGGGGCACACCACTGGCCCGGGTGGCGGCCCACCCGCACGGCCCGCTGCCACCGGTCACCCCCGGGGCGACTCCGTGGCTGCTGCTCGCCGCCCATCTGGCCGTCGGCCTGCTGGCGGCCGCCTGGCTGCACCGAGGGGACGCCGCGCTGGACGACCTGCTGCGCGCACTGGCGGCCGTCGCCTTCGGGCCCCTGCTGGCCGCCGCCGCGGTCGCCGACGCCGCGCTCACGCCGCTCCGCCACCGCATACGGCCGCCGCACCCGGGTCTTCCTGCCCGTCCGCTCCCCCTGCTCGGCCACTGCGTACTGCGGCGCGGCCCGCCCCACGCCACGGCCTGACGGCAGCGGCGGCACTCCCGCCGCCCGCCGTCCGGGACACGTCGCACAGTCATCGAGCCAGCCGCAGCACCGAGGGGACCGGGACACACCCATGAGCAACCGCAACAGCCAGGCCAACAAGTCGGCAGCCCGCGAACGGATCCGCGCCGAGCGCGAGCGCCAGAAGAAGCGGGAGAAGCTGCGCCGCCAACTCGTCGTCGCCGGCGCGGTGGTCGGCGTCCTCGCCCTGGCGGGCGGCGTCGGCTACGCCGTCATGAAGGCCAACGAGCCCACCGGGTGGGAGGCCGCCAAGGAGGCCAAGCTCACCAAGCCCGCCCACACGCAGGGCGAGAACGGCACCGAGATCCTGATAGGCGACAAGAACGCCAAGGAGACCCTGGAGGTCTTCGAGGACATCCGCTGCCCGGCATGCGCGGCGTTCGAGCAGAGTTCCGGCGAGGCGCTGCTCAAGGACGTCGAGGACGGCCGGTACAAGGTCCGCTTCACGATGTACTCGTTCATCGACGGCATGGCGAGCGGCGAGGGGTCGAAGAACGCGCTCAGTGCGCTCGGCGCCGCGTTGGACGTCAGCCCCGAGGCGTTCTTGAAGTTCAAGGCGGCGCTGTACTCCACCAAGTACCACCCCGACGAGCGGGAGGACGTCTACGCCAAGGACGCCGAACTGCTCAAGGTCGCCGGCGACGTTCCCGAGCTCAAGGGCAACAAGTCCTTCGCGACGGCGGTCAAGAAGGGCACCTACGACCGCTGGACCATGGAGATGACGGCTCTGTTCGGCCGCAAGGGCGTCAAGGGCACGCCGAACTTCTTCCACGGCGACAAGAAGCTCGTCATGGCCGAGATCCCCCAGCAGCAGATGACCCAGGCGCAGTACAACCAGCTCGCCCTGGCCAACTTCAAGAAGATGATCGACCAGGAGTTCGGCCCGGCGAAGGGAGCCGGCGCCGGCAAGGGCAAGGGCGCGGACGACGGCAGGACCGGCGGCGCCGGCAACGGCATCCGCGAAGGGGAGAAGGCCCCGTAGGGAACGCCTTCACGGCGTGCTCCGAACGCCGTAGGGGGAACGGGCGGGCGAATTCTCAGGAAGAGTGGTCAGCGCCCTCCCGGCCCCACCTACCGGCCAGTAAGGTGATGGGCCGTGACCGATCATGACCAGATCTCGCGCCGCACTGCCGTCACGGCCGTAGCCGCCACCGCCGCCCTGCTGCCGTTCGCCGGTGCCACCTCCGCCCGTGCCCAAGAGGCCCCGGAACAGGCCCGGTTCTTCCAGCACGGGGTCGCCTCGGGCGACCCGCTCCCGGACGGGGTCCTACTGTGGACCCGCGTCACACCGATACCCGAGGCCACCCCGGGCTCCGGCCGCGGGCCCGCCACCGAGGTGGGGTGGCAGGTGGCGACGGACCGGGAGTTCGGGTCCGTCGTCGCCCGCGGCAGCGTGACCGCCTCGGTCTCCGCCGACCACACCGTCAAGGCTGACGTCCGCGGCCTGCGGCCCGCCACCGCCTACTACTACCGCTTCACCGTGGACGGCGAGCACTCCCCCGTCGGCCGCACCCGCACCGCCCCCGCACACGACGTGGCGGCCGGCAACGTCCGCTTCGGTGTGGTCTCCTGCGCCAACTGGGAGTCCGGCTACTTCTCGCCGTACCGTCACCTGGCGGCCCGCAGCGACCTGGACGCGGTGCTGCACCTCGGCGACTACCTCTACGAGTACAAGTCCGGCGAGTACCCGGACTTCGCGTACGTCGTGCGCCCGCACTCCCCTGCCCATGAGCTGCTCACACTCGCCGACTACCGCACCCGGCACGGCGTGCACAAGACCGACCCGGACGCGCTGGCCATGCACGCCTCGCACCCGGTCATCGCCATCTGGGACGACCACGAGTTCGCCGACAACGCCTGGTCGGGCGGCGCGGTGAACCACACGCCGGACTCCGAGGGAGCCTGGTCCGCGCGGATGGCGGCGGCGAAGCGGGCCTACTTCGAGTGGATGCCGGTCCGCCCGTCCATCGCGGGCACCACCTATCGCAGGCTGCGCTTCGGCACCCTCGCCGATCTGCACCTGCTGGACCTGCGGTCGTTCCGCGACGAGCAGGCCGCGCCGGGCAGCGGCGCGGTCGACGACCCCGGCCGCACGCTTACCGGCCGGGCCCAACTGGACTGGCTGAAGGCCGGGTTGGAGCGCTCCGACACCGCCTGGCGGCTGGTCGGCACCTCGGTGATGATCTCGCAGGTGGCGTTCGGGGCGCTGCCGGCGCATCTGCTCGGCCCGCTCGCCGAGATCCTCGGCCTGCCCAAGGAGGGCCTGGCCATCAACACCGACCAGTGGGACGGCTACACCGACGACCGCCGCGAGCTGCTCGGCCACCTCAGTGACCGCGGCATCGACAACACCGTCTTCCTCACCGGCGACATCCACATGGCCTGGGCGAACGAGGTGCCGCTCAAGGCGGCCACCTATCCCGCCACCCGGCCGGTGGCGACGGAGTTCGTGGTCACGTCCGTCACCTCCGACAACGTGGACGACTTCCTGCATGTCGCCCCGCACACCGTCTCGCTCGTCGGGGTCGCCGCCCTCAAGGCCGCCAACCGGCATGTGAAGTGGCTGGACATGGACTCGCACGGCTACGGCGTCCTGGACGTCGACGCCGAGCGCACCCAGATGGACTATTTCGGCATCTCCGATAAAACAGACCCCAACGCCACCAGCGAACTGCTGCGTTCCTACCGCACGCGGTCCGGCACCCAGCGGATGGAGCGGGCGGACCGGCCGGTGGGCTGACCCCGGCGGGCCCGTGAGCCGGGTCGGGGCCGCCGTGCCCGGCTCACAGCCCGGCGAGGAAGCCCAGCGCGACCTTCCAGGTGCTCTCCGCCGCCTCCGCGTCGTAATCCGGCAGTTCGGCGTCGGTGAAGAGGTGGCCGGCGCCGGCGTAGCGGAAGACCTCGACGTCCGCGCCGGCCCGGCGCATCTGGAGGTACCAGGCGTTCAGCCAGTCATGCGGCTCGTACGGGTCGGGGTCGGCGACATGCAACTGCACCGGCAGGTCGTCGGCCTCGGCCCCCTCCGCGATGTCGGAGGTGCCGTGCAGCAGGAGCAGCCCGCGGGTCTTCTCGTCGCCCAGCGCGAGATTCTGCGCGACCGCGCCACCGAAGGAGAAGCCGGCGTAGACCAGACCGCGCTCGGAGTAGGGCGCCGCGGCCGTGATGGCGCGCTTGAGCAGCTCCTCCTTGCCGATGTCGTCCTTGATGACGATGCCCTCCGGCACGGAGTCGGCGGTCCGTCCCTCGAACAGGTCGGGGACGATCACCTCATGTCCGGCGGCGCGCAGCCGGTCGGCCGCCGCATGCACCGCCGGCCGCAGACCGCACACCGAATGAAACAGGACAATCGTCGAAGACCCGCTGGTCGAGGACTCGGCGGAGGCCGGCACAGACATCACTTCCCTGGAGTTGAATCGCACTGCCCCATCGTGCCAGTTACGGTCGGTGGGACCGGGTACGAGCACATCACACGCGCCCGAAGCACCCGGGCACCACATCGAGGAGGGGATCCTGTGTCCTTGGAGGACGTGCTGCGCCCGATCGCCGTCATCGGCGGGTCGATCGTGGTCACGCTCATCCTGGTCCAGCTCGCCGACCGGGCTCTGATCCGTATCGACAACGCGCACCCGGAAACCCCGCTGTGGGGCCTGCTGCGGCGCTGCCGGATGCCGCTGCAAGTGGTGCTGTGCACGGCGCTGTTGCGCGGCTCGTACGACGAGACGCGGCTGAAGCTGGTGGAGGCGCACACCGCGGGAATCGGCCGGGCGCTGTCCCTGGTGCTGATCGCGGCCACCGCCTGGCTTGCGGTCCGGGCCTCCGCGGCGATCGTCGAGTCGTCCTACTCGCGCTACGCGTCGGGTGCGCGGGACGCGGCACGGGTACGCCGGGTCAGGACCCAGGTCACGTTGATCCAGCGGGTGGTGACCGCCGTGGTGATCGTGGTGGCGGCGGCCTCGATGCTGCTGACGTTCCCCGAGATGCGTGCGGTGGGCACGTCCATGCTGGCGTCGGCCGGGCTGCTGGGCATCGTCGCCGGTATCGCCGCCCAGTCGACCCTGGGCAACCTCTTCGCCGGTCTCCAGATCGCCTTCGGCGACATGGTGCGGATCGGCGACACCGTCGTGGTGGACGGCGAGTGGGGCACGGTCGAGGAGATCACCCTCACGTTCCTGACCGTACGGACCTGGGACGAGCGCCGGATCACCATGCCGGTGTCGTACTTCACCAGCAAGCCGTTCGAGAACTGGTCGCGCGGCGGCGCGCAGATGACCGGCACGGTCTTCTTCCACCTCGACCACACCGCGCCGATGGAGAAGATGCGCCAGCGACTCCACGAGATCCTGCAGGACTGCGCGGACTGGGACGGCCGCTCCTGGAGTCTGGTGGTGACCGACAGCACGCCGACGACGATCGAGGTGCGTGCCCTGGTCACCGCCCGGGACGCGGACACCCTCTGGGCGGTGCGCTGCCAGGTCCGCGAGCGGATGGTCGAGTGGCTGCAGGCCGAGCACGCCTACGCGCTGCCCCGGATCAGCACCACGACCGCGCCGGACGGCCGCTCCCCGGCCCGTCGGGACGAGGAGCCTGACCTGCGCAAACCGGGCGGCTGACCGCGCCGGTCACGGCTGTCACGGCCATCACGGCGTCCCGCGGAGGCTGCGCATGTCCAGATGCCGCAGCACCCGGTCCACGACCTCCGGGTCCGCGCCGGGCTCGCTGCGGGCGGAGAGCACCTCGTGCCTGGCGGCGGAGAGCATCTCGCCCTGGATGCGCTGCACCTTCTTCATGCGGGTGATGCGCTTCTCGAAGTGCTCGCGCCGCTCGTCGTCGACGATGTCCGGCGCGATGCGGGCACCGATGTCGTGGGCACGTCGCGCCAGTTGGTCCCTGATCTCCTCGGGCAGCTCCTCGACCTCCAGAATCTCCTTCAGGCGCCGCTTGGACGCCTTGATCACCCGAATCGCCAGCTCCCGCTCCAGCGCGTCCTCCACCTCGGAGTCGGCACTCACCCGCAGCTTGCGGACCAGCCAGGGCAGCGTCAGCCCCTGCACGACGAGCGTGGTGAGCACCACCGCGAAGGCGATGAAGAGGATCTCGTCACGGGCGGGGAAGTCCCCGCCGCCGTCGATGGAGTACGGAATGGCCAGGGCCAGCGCCACCGAGGCCACCCCGCGCATCCCGGACCACCACATGATGAGGGTCTCCCGCCAGCTCATCGGGATGTCCTCGTCGTAGTCGCGGCGCTTGTGCATCCGCTTGGCCAGCCAGGCGGCGGGCAGCAGCCACGCCAGGCGGACGGCGATGACCACCGCGACGACTGCGGCGCCCGCGCCGAGCATCTCGCCCCACCGCCCGGAGGCGGTGCCGAAGATGTTGTGCAGCTCCAGCCCGATCAGTCCGAAGGCGACGCCGGTGACGAGGGTGTCGACGACCTCCCAGAAGGTGTATCCGGCGAGCCGGCCCATCACGTCGTCGGCGTCCACCGCGTACTCGGCGAGGAAGAGCGCGGTGGTCAGCACCGCCAGCACGCCGGATCCGTGGAACTCCTCGGCCATGACGTAGGCGACGAACGGCAGCAGCAGGGTCAGGCCGATCTGCAGCGTCGGGTCGTCGAGCAGCCCCATCAGCTTGTTGGCGATCCAGCCGATCGCCAGCCCGACCGCTATGGCGACCACGGCGGACAGCACCAGCGACCCGAGCGCGCCGGGCACGGAGAAGGTGCCGCTGACCGCCGCGGCGAGCGCGACGTGGTAGAGCACGATCGCGGTGACGTCGTTGAACAGCCCCTCGCCCTCCAGGATCGACACCATGCGGCGGGGCAGCCCGAGCCGGCCGGCGACGGCGGTCGCCGCGACCGGGTCCGGCGGCGCGACCAGTGCGCCGAGCACCACGGCGGCGGCCAGCGGCAATCCGGGCACCACGGCCTGCGCGACCGCGGCGACGGCGGCCGTGGTGGCGAAGACCAGGGCGACGGCGAGCAGGAAGATCGGCCGAAGGTTCGCGGTGAACTGCCGCCAGGAGGTGCGCTGCACGGCGGCGTAGAGCAGCGGCGGCAGCACCAGCGGCAGGATGAACTCGGGCGGGACCTCGACATTGGGCACGAACGGCAGCAGCGCCAGGACGGCCCCGCCGAGGGTCATCAGCACCGGAGGGGGCATCCCCATCCGGTTGCCGACCGGAACCATGACCACGGCCCCGAGAAGAAGTACGAACAGCAGAGCCAGCTGGTCCACGGTGGCTACGCTCCGGGGTCGATTTCGATCACTTTCCGCCCCAAGCCTGCCACGACGCGATCCGTTGCCCGCTCAGCCGGACCGCAGCCGCCTGCGCATCGCGCGATGGGCGATACCGCTGCCCTCGTCGAACTCCGGGCCGTAGGCGGTGTACCCGAGCCGCTCGTAGAACCCGAGGGCGTGGCTCTGGGCCTGGAGGTAGACCTCGGTCAGGCCCCGCCGCAGCGCCTCGGCCTCGACCGCGCGCACCAGGGCCACGCCGAGGCCGGTGCCGCGGGCGGCCGCGCCGACGGCGAGCCGGCCGAGCACCGCGGTCAGATCGTCATCGATGCCGGCGGCCTCGTACTTCTTCCGCGCGGCCGGGCCGTACAGGAAGCGGGCCGTGCCGACCGGCTGCCCGTCGGGGACGGTGGCGAGCAGATGGACGGCGTACGCGTCATAGGCGTCCATCTCGATCTCCAGCGGGACGCCCTGCTCGCCGACGAAGACCTCGCGGCGAACGGCGTGGCAGCCCGCCAGGTCGCCGTCCGCGACGACCTCGATGGCGTACCCGTTCATGCGCTGCCGCCCCGCCTCACGCGCTCTCGTCGCGCACGGTGTCCAGGGCGCGCTGCAGGTCCTCGGGGTAGCTGCTCTCGAACTCGACCCACCGTCCGTCGGAGGGGTGCTCGAAGCCCAGCCGCATGGCGTGCAGCCACTGGCGGGTGAGGCCGAGGCGCTTGCCGAGCGTCGGGTCGGCGCCGTAGGTGAGGTCGCCGACGCAGGGGTGGCGGTGTGCGGCCATGTGCACCCGGATCTGGTGGGTGCGTCCGGTCTCCAGCTTGATGTCGAGCAGGCTGGCCGCCCGGAAGGCCTCGATGAGGTCGTAGTGCGTCACCGACGGCTTGCCCTCCGCCGTCACCGCCCACTTGTAGTCGTGCTGCGGGTGCCGGCCGATGGGGGCGTCGATGGTGCCGCTCATCGGGTCGGGGTGGCCCTGTACGAGGGCGTGGTAGCGCTTGTCGACCGTGCGCTCACGGAACTGCTGCTTGAGCAGTGTGTAGGCGCGCTCGGACTTGGCGACGACCATCAGCCCGGAGGTGCCGACGTCGAGGCGGTGCACGATGCCCTGCCGCTCGGCGGCGCCGGAGGTGGAGATGCGGTAGCCGGCGGCGGCGAGGCCGCCGATGACGGTGGTGCCGCTCCAGCCGGGACTGGGGTGCGCGGCGACACCGACGGGCTTGACGATCACGACGATGTCGTCGTCGTCATGCACGATCTCCATGCCCTCGACGGGCTCGGCGACGATCTCCACCGGTGGCGCGGCCCGGGGCATCTCGACTTCCAGCCAGGCCCCGCCGTGGACCCGCTCGGACTTCATCACCTCGGATCCGTCGACCCGGACCTTTCCGGCCGCGGCGAGCTCGGCCGCCTTCGTACGGGAAAAGCCGAACATGCGGGCCAGCGCGGCGTCGACGCGCTCGCCCTCCAGGCCGTCCGGTACGGGCAGGGTGCGGATCTCGGGAATGGTGCTCACCCGTCGAGTATGGCAGTCCCACCAAGGTCCCCGGCCCGGCGGCGGTCCCCCGGCCCCACGGCCGGGCCCACAGGGCCTGCGGGGCGGGCCGAAGCCGCCCTCAGTCCTTGTGGACGGTGCCGTCGGGGTCCAGGCCGCGGAAGGACAGGATGACGATCAGGATGCCGCCGCAGACGATCGCCGAGTCGGCGAGGTTGAAGACCGCGAAGTGCGCCGGGGCGATGAAGTCGACCACCGCGCCCTCGAAGACGCCGGGCGAGCGGAAGATCCGGTCGGTGAGGTTGCCGAAGGCGCCACCGAGCAGCAGCCCCAGGGCGATGCCCCAGGGCAGGCTGTAGAGCTTGCGCGCGATCCGGGCGATCACCAGGATCACGGCCGCCGCGATGATCGTCAGGAAGATCGTCAGCGCCTCGCCCAGGCCGAACGCGGCGCCGCGATTGCGGATCACCTCGAACTGCAGCAGGGTCCCGACGACCTCGATGGGGGCGTGGTGCTCCAGCTTCGCCACCACCAGGAGCTTGCTGCCCAGGTCCAGCAGATAGACCACGGCGGCCACGATCAGCAGCGCGACGATCCGCCGCTTGCCCCGGCCCCCGGCCTGCTCCGGCTCCGCCGCCGGCTGTCCCTCTTCGGATCCCGCAGCGGGATCCGCTCCGGAACCCGGCTCGGATTCCGGCGTACCGGTGATGCGCTCCGCCTCTGCCACGTGTGAGTCCCTCAGCCCGTTCGAATCCGCGGCCAGGCCACGCCTGGCTGAGAGCCTGTCGCGGAGCCCCGGCCGGGGCCACGACAGGCTCTGAGCACGAGGGTACGGCACACCCGTACGGTCGCGGGGGCGGTCCCGGCCCGCCCTCGCGACCGATCCCGCGACGTCAGCCGCGCCGCTCCTGCTTCTGCTTGCACTCCACGCACAGCGTCGCGCGCGGGAACGCCTGCATCCGCGCCTTGCCGATCGCGTTGCCGCAGTTCTCGCACAGCCCGTAGGTGCCCGCGTCGAGCCGGCCCAGTGCCCGCTCGGTCTGCGACAGCATCTCCCGGGCGTTGGACGCCAGCGACAGCTCGTGCTCGCGGGTGATGTTCTTGCTGCCGGTGTCCGCCTCGTCGTCCCCGGCCCCGTCGCCGGAGTCCCGCATCAGCCCGGCGATGGCGTCCTCGGACGCGGTGATTTCGCTGCGCAGCCGCTCCACCTCGTTCATCAGCGCGGACCGTGCCTCCGCGACCTCCTCCGGGGTCCAGGGATCCTCGCCGGGCCGTACGGCGAGTTCGTCCGGCGCCGCGGCCGTGCGGGCCTTGGGCACTGCGGAGTCCTGGTCGTGTCCCCCGGCGTCCACTGCCGCGGTCTTCTTCGCCACCACCGTCTTGGCTCCCGTCTTCTTCGCGGGCTCCGCGGCCTTTTTGGCCGCGGTCGTCTCTGCGGCCGTCACGTCGGCGGCCATCGTCTCCGTGGCCGCCGAGGTACCGGCGGCGTGCGTGGCGGCCCTCTTGGCCGGGGACTTCTTCGTCGCCTTCTTCGCCGCTTTCCTGGCCGTCTTCTTCGCGGCCGTCTTCCCTGTCGTCTTCTTCGCGGTCGCCTTCTTCGCGGTCGCCTTCTTCGCCGCGGGCTTCTTCCCGGGCGCGGCCTTCTCCGCCGCCTCCGGGGTCCGCTCGGGCTGCTCGGGCTGCTCGGGCTGCTTCGCGACGGCCTCGCCGGCAGGCGTCGTGCTCTTCTCCGCGGCGGTCTTCTTCGCCACCATGGCCGCGACCCCTTCACATATGTGATCTTGTTCGCGAATCGTGACGGGAACGATAAATCGCCGCAGGGCCTGCGGCAACGGGACGCACCGCCGGGCAGGCGCGGCCGCACCGCCCGGAACTCCGGTCTGCCCCGGTTGTGCCCCACTCCCCAGCCGCTAATCCGCCTGGTGAGCCCGCGCCGGGCCCGGGCCAGGCAGCGGGGCCGCCCGACCGCCGCACTGCGGCACCCGGCCTATCGCCATTCGGGTCACGTACGGCGCGCGGTGCGCCGGCCCGTGCCCGCGGGCGGCGGAAAACCGGTCGGCCGCTGTCGCCGCGGGCCCGTACACTGGGCCCAGCGAGAGGCATCGATGGGACGAGTAGCGTCGTACGCAGCCAGGAGCGACCCGGGGACGGTGTGAGCCCGGGGGCGTGCGCGACGTGAAGATCAGCCCGGAGCCGCCGGAAGAATGCCCGCAGTTCCCCGGGGCGAGTAGAACCGGCAGCGCTACCCCAATGAGGGGGCGGTGCGTGAGCACCGCCAAGGAGGGTGGTACCGCGGGAGCACGCTCTCGTCCCTCCGGACGGAGAACGCAGCAGGTGTCCGCCGGAGGAAAGCCCCGATGAGTCCGCAGCCCCAGTACCGCCAGGTACCCGCCCAGGTAGACCTCCCCGCCCTCGAGCACGCCGTGCTCGAGTTCTGGCAGGAGCAGAAGGTCTTCGCCCGTACCCTCCAGCAGTCCGAGGGACGGCCCGAGTGGGTCTTCTACGAAGGTCCCCCGACCGCCAACGGCATGCCCGGCGCCCACCACATCGAGGCGCGCGTCTTCAAGGACGTCTTCCCCCGCTTCCGCACCATGCAGGGCTACCACGTCGGCCGCAAGGCCGGCTGGGACTGCCACGGCCTCCCGGTCGAGCTGGCCGTGGAGAAGGAGCTGGGCTTCAACGGCAAGCAGGACATCGAGGCGTACGGCATCGCCGAGTTCAACGCCAGGTGCCGCGAGTCGGTGACCCGCCACACCGACGCCTTCGCCGAGCTCACGACCCGCATGGGCTACTGGACCGACCTCGACGACCCGTACCGCACCATGGACCCGGACTACATCGAGTCGGTGTGGTGGTCGCTGAAGGAGATCTTCAACAAGGGCCTGCTGGTCCAGGACCACCGCGTCGCCCCCTGGTGCCCCCGCTGCGGCACCGGCCTGTCGGACCACGAGCTGGCGCAGGGCTACGAAACGGTCGTCGACCCCTCGGTCTTCGTGCGGCTCCCGCTGACCTCCGGACCGCTGGCCGGCGAGGCCGCGCTGCTGATCTGGACGACGACGCCCTGGACCCTGGTGTCCAACACCGCCGTCGCCGCCCACCCCGACGTCACCTACGTCGTCGCCACCGACGGCACCGAGCAGCTGGTCGTCGCCGAGCCGCTGCTGGAGAAGGCCCTCGGCGAGGGCTGGACGGCCACCGGCCAGTCGTTCACCGGCCGCGAGATGGAGCGCTGGGGCTACCGCCGCCCCTTCGCCCTCGTCGAGCTGGAGGGCGCCAACATCGTCGTCAACGCCGAGTACGTCACGACGGAGGACGGCACCGGCCTCGTCCACCAGGCCCCCGCCTTCGGTGAGGACGACCTCAAGACCTGCAAGGCGTACGACCTGCCGGTGATCAACCCGGTCCGCCCGGACGGCACCTTCGAGGAGGACCTCGCCCTCGTCGGCGGCCAGTTCTTCAAGAAGGCCGACGAGGCCCTGGTCGCCGACCTGCAGGCGCGCGGCCTGCTCTTCCGGCACCTGGCGTACGAGCACAGCTACCCGCACTGCTGGCGCTGCCACACCGCGCTGCTCTACTACGCCCAGCCGTCCTGGTACATCCGGACCACCGCGGTCAAGGACGCCCTCCTGCGGGAGAACGAGAACACCAACTGGTACCCGGACTCCGTCAAGCACGGCCGGTTCGGCGACTGGCTCAACAACAACATCGACTGGGCCCTCTCCCGCAACCGCTACTGGGGCACCCCGCTGCCCATCTGGCGCTGCGAGGAGGACCACCTCACCTGCGTCGGCTCGCTCGCCGAGCTGACCGAGCTGACCGGCACCGACCAGTCGAGTCTCGACCCGCACCGCCCGTTCATCGACGACATCACCTTCGCCTGCCCGACCTGCCAGGGGACCGCCACCCGCGTCCCGGAGGTCATCGACGCCTGGTACGACTCCGGTTCGATGCCGTTCGCGCAGTGGGGCTACCCGTACCGCAACAAGGAGCTGTTCGAGAAGCGCTATCCGGCGCAGTTCATCTCGGAGGCCATCGACCAGACCCGCGGCTGGTTCTACACGCTGATGGCGGTCGGCACCCTCGTCTTCGAGAAGTCGAGCTACGAGAACGTCGTCTGCCTGGGCCACATCCTGGCCGAGGACGGCCGGAAGATGTCCAAGCACCTGGGCAACATCCTCCAGCCGATCCCGCTCATGGACCAGCACGGCGCCGACGCCGTCCGGTGGTTCATGGCCGCGGGCGGTTCGCCCTGGGCCGCCCGCCGGGTGGGCCACGGCACCATCCAGGAGGTCGTTCGCAAGACGCTGCTGACCTACTGGAACACCGTGGCCTTCCAGGCGCTGTACGCCCGCACCACCGGCTGGGCGCCGTCCGCCGCCGACCCGGCCCCCGCCGACCGCCCGCTGCTGGACCGCTGGCTGCTCGGTGAGCTGAACACCCTGGTCGAGCAGGTCACCCAGTCCATGGAGGCCTACGACACCCAGCGGGCCGGCAAGCTGCTCTCCGCCTTCGTGGACGACCTGTCCAACTGGTACGTCCGCCGCTCGCGCCGCCGCTTCTGGCAGGGCGACGCCGCCGCGCTGCGCACCCTGCACGAGGTCATCGAGACGGTCACCCGGCTGATGGCCCCGCTCACCCCGTTCATCACCGAGCGGGTCTGGCAGGACCTGGTCGTCCCGGTCGTCCCGGACGCCCCGGACTCCGTCCACCTCACCGACTGGCCGGTCGCCGACCAGGACCGTATCGACCCGGCGCTGTCGGCCCGGATGGCGCTGGTGCGCCGTCTGGTCGAGCTGGGCCGCGCGACCCGCGCCGAGTCCGGGGTGAAGACCCGCCAGCCGCTGTCCCGGGCGCTGGTCGCCGCCGCCGGCTTCGCGGATCTCTCCGAGGACCTGCGCGCGCAGATCGCGGAGGAGCTCAACGTCAGCTCGCTGGCCTCGCTCTCCGACGTGGGCGGCTCGCTGGTCGACACCACCGCGAAGGCCAATTTCCGTGCCTTGGGCAAGCGGTTCGGCAAGGGCGTCCAGGCGGTCGCCAAGGCCGTCGCCGAGGCGGACGCCGCGACCCTCTCGCTGGCGCTGCGCAACGGCACCGCGAGCGTCGAGGTCGACGGCGAGACCGTGACCCTCGCCCCCGACGAGGTCATCATCACCGAGACCCCGCGCGAGGGCTGGTCGGTGGCCTCCGACTCCGGCGCGACGGTCGCCCTGGACCTGGAGATCACTCCGGAGCTGCGCCGGGCCGGCCTGGCCCGCGACGCCATCCGGCTCATCCAGGAGGCCCGCAAGAACAGCGGGTTGGACGTCGCCGACCGGATCGCGCTGCGCTGGCAGTCCACCGACGCCGAGGTCCGCACCGCGCTGGCCGACCACGCCGGCCTGATCTCCGACGAGGTGCTCGCCACCGACTTCGCCGAGGGCGAGGCCACGGACGGCTACGGCGCACCCTTCACGGACGAGAGCCTGTCCCTCACCTTCCTGCTGCGCAAGGCCTGAGCGACCACGGCGGCATCCGCCGCACCGAGCCCCCCGGCGCACCCGCGCCGGGGGGCTCTCTCGTGGCAGGGACCGTGGGCAACAGGGGTCGCTCACAAGGCCGCACACATCGACGCCCCAAAACACCTGAACCGCAGGAACCGCGCTAACCGGAGAAACTCGCACAAAAGGGCCGGGCCCCGAGGGAAGATTCCCTCGGGGCCCGGCCCTTGCCGACTGTGCACCTACACGGGCGTCAGTTGTCGTCCTCGTCGATGAGGAAGCCACGCATCGGCGACGGCGCCTGCTGCATCGGCTGCGGGCCCTGAGGCCGCACCGGTGCCATCGGCTGGGTCATCGCCGGCGACATCTGCTGCTGGCCGCCGTAGGACGGACCACCGTTGGACGGGTTGCCCATCGAGTGGTTGCCGCCACCCATCGACTGACCGCCACCCATGGTGTGGTTGCCACCCATGGTGCCCGCACCGGCCGACGCCATCGAGGGCGACGGCGGCAGCGAGGCGGCCGCGGGCGTCCGCGGCGGGGCCAGCGAGTCGTCGGACTGGTTCTCCAGCTGGCGCAGCTGGCTCTCCAGGTAGGACTTCAGCCGCGTGCGGTACTCGCGCTCGAAGCCGCGCAGGTCCTCGACCTTGCGCTCCAGGGTGGCGCGGGCCGACTCCAGCGAGCCCATCGCCACGCGGTGCTTCTCCTGCGCGTCCCGCTCCAGCGCGTCGGCCTTGGCGCGGGCATCCCGCTCCAGACCCTCGGCGCGGCTGCGCGCCTCGCCGACGATCTTGTTGGCCTCGGAACGCGCCTCCGCGATCGCCTGGTCGGCGGTCTGCTGTGCCAGCGAGAGCACGCGCGCGGCGCTGTCACCGCCGGGGCCACCCTGCTGCTGTTGTTGCTGCTGCTGGGCCTGCTGCAGCTGCTGCGGACCACCGGGGCCACCCATCGGACCGCCCAGCGGACCGCCGGGACCCATGGGGCCGGGGCCGTGCGGACCCTGCGGTCCGTGACCACCCGGGCCAGGAGGCAGCTGCGGTGCACCACCGGGCAGTTGGGGCGGGCCACCCATCCCCTGCTGCTGCTGCGGCGGGACCGGCTGCGGGCCAGATATGGCGGCGGGCACAGGTGCACCCGGTCGCTGCTGTTGCTGCTGCTGCTGGTCCTGCTGGTCCGGACCCTTGCGCATGCCCTGCTGCTGCTGGTTCTGCGCGGCGGCGCGCGTGGCAGCGGCCAGCTTGGCGCGCAGGTCCTCGTTCTCCCGCAGAAGACGGGTCAGTTCGGCTTCGACCTCATCGAGGAAGGCATCGACCTCGTCCTCGTCATAGCCTTCTCGGAGGCGGACGGTCGTGAACTGCTTGTTCCGCACGTCCTCGGGGGTCAACGGCATCTCTACTTCACCTCAACGTAGTCGTCGGCAATCGGCAAGACCGTCTCGTTCACACCAACAACACCGACCTCACGACGGTGATCAAGATGTAGACGATGATCATCAGTACGAAGAAGGACAGGTCGAGCGCCACGCCCCCGAGACGCAGCGGCGGAATGACCCGCCGCAGAAGCTTGAGTGGCGGATCAGTGACAGTGTAGGTGGCCTCAAGAACGACCACCATCGCCTTACCGGGTTGCCATGAACGGGCGAACTGGAACACATAGTCCATCACCAACCGGAAGATCAACACGATCAGGAAGCAGTACAGCGCGATATAGATCACCTGACCAGCGACACTCATCTTCGCGCTTCCCTCTCCCCTTGCTCCGTGTAGGCCCTCGCGGCCTTGGTGTGCCCGGTGTTGCGTCTCAGCTCTGGTTGAAGAACCCGCCCTCTGCGATACGGGCCTTGTCCTCCGCCGTGACGTCGACGTTAGCAGGCGACAACAGGAACACCTTCTGCGTCACCCGTTCAATGCTTCCGTGCAGACCGAAGACCAGACCGGCCGCAAAGTCGACAAGTCGCTTCGCGTCGGTGTCATCCATCTCCGTGAGATTCATGATCACCGGAGTGCCCTCACGGAAGTGTTCCCCGATGGTACGGGCTTCGTTGTAGGTCCGGGGGTGCAGCGTGGTGATGCGGTAGGGCTCCCGCTCGGACACAACCTTGGGCATGATCACCGGGGCGTTCTTCTCCAAATTCGGACGTTCGGGTGTGATGGATGCCACGGGGGCGATTCGCGCGGGTCGTCCGTTTTCCGTGGCGAGAGGGGCTGGTTCACGCTGCGCCGGAGGCTGGACAGCTCGGACAGGTTCGTCCCGTTCCGGGCGCGTTTCGGCGGGTACTTGGTGCTGTGGGCGCCGCCCCCGATCCGGCTCCGGGTCCAGCTCGGGCTCGAACTCGTCGTCGGGGTCGAAGCCCCGGCCGTCGTACCCATCGTCCTCCACGAGGCCGAGGTAGACCGCCATCTTGCGCATCGCGCCGGCCATTCTCTGCGTCCTCCGCTCTGTGGTGGATCGGCTCCGTCAGCAGGTGCCTTGGATCCACTCGGTCTGCCCGCTTTTTGCGGAAATGACCATATTTTGTGCTGTGGTCCGACTTGCTTGGCGACGTTACCCGAGCCGTGGTCGGACTCCGAGTACCGCAGTGCCGACGCGCACATGTGTCGCCCCGGCCGTCACGGCGTCCTCCAGGTCCGAGCTCATCCCTGCTGACACCATGTTGGCAGCAGGATGGGTTGCGCGCAGGTCGGATGAGATTTCCATCAATCGCTCGAAAGCGGCCAGTTGGCGCCCGGCGTACGGCCCGGCCAGCGGTGCGACGGTCATCACTCCATCCAGCCGCAGACCTTGGGCCCCGGCGATCACCTCGGCGAGCGCCGCGACGCCTTCCGGTGCGACCCCTCCGCGCTCCCCCCGGGCGACACCCGGTTCGGCATCGAGGGCCACCTGGATCAGGCAGCCCAACTCACGCCCGGAGCGAACGGCTTCCTTGGACAGTGCGGTGACCAGCTTGGCCCGGTCGATCGACTGCACCATTCCGGCATATCCGGCAACTGACCGCACTTTGTTGGTCTGCAATTGACCGACGAAGTGCCAAGTAAGGGGCAGATCGGCACATTCAGCAGCCTTGGGTGCCGCATCCTGATCGCGGTTTTCCGCGACATGCCGTACGCCCAACTCCGCGAGCAGCCGGACATCACTCGCGGGGTAGGTCTTGGTGACCACGATCAGCGTGACGTCGTCCCGCGGGCGGCCGGCCTTGGCGCAGGCGGTGGAGATACGGTCCTGCACCCGCGCGAGGTTCTCGGCCAGTTGCGTCTTGCGGTCGTCGCTCACCGCTCGGCCTCCCCCGCGCCGCTGCCGGGAGTCTCCCCGAGCCATACGTAACTCGCGAGCCGCCCCGTGGTGCGGTCGCGCCGATAAGAGAAGTGATCCGCCGATTCCCGCGTACACATGTGGGAATCCTCACGAACCGGTACGCCCGCGGCGGCGAGTTGGGCCCGCACTCCCGCGGTGACGTCGACCGCCGGGGTCCCCCAGCTGGTCGTCGACCAGGCCTGCGGTACCACCGCGGCGACCTCGCCGCGCATGTCCGCGGGGACTTCGTAGCAGCGTCCGCAGATCGCGGGTCCGGTGAACGCGATGATCCGGGCCGGTTCCGCGCCGAGTTCACCCATCGCCTCGACCGCGGCCGGCACGACTCCGGCGACCAGTCCCGGACGTCCGGCGTGTGCGGCTCCGGTGACCCCGGCGACCGGGTCGGCGAGCAGAACCGGAGTGCAGTCGGCGGTCAGAACGGCGAGGGCCAGGCCCCGGCGCGCAGTCACCACCGCGTCCACACAGGGGATGTCGGCCGTACGCCATGGTCCGTCGACCACCGCCACATCCCGGCCGTGGACCTGCTGCATCCAGACCACCGCGGCCGGGTCGAGCCCGAGGCCCTTGGCGGCGAGTTCGCGGTTGGTCCGTACGGCCTGCGGGTCGTCGCCGACCGCGCCGCCCAGATTGAGCTGGTCATACGGAGCGGCGCTCACCCCGCCCCACCTGTCGGTGAAGGCGAAGTGCGCGCCGCTCTCGTGCTGCTGTTGCCCTATCACGTGGTTCTTCGGTTACTTCAGGAAGTCCGGGACGTCCAGTTCCTCGGCCGCGGTGTCCGAGTACGGACGGGCCGGGGGAACCTGCGGAGCGTTGGCCGGGGGCGTCGGCACCTCACCGAGCGGGGAGGAGGACTCGGCCGGAACCGGCTCCTCGTCCCGCACGGGCACCGCACCGAGTCCGCCGAAGGACGACGAACGCTGCTCGGCCGGGGCGGCCGCGCGGCTCGGGGCCGGCGCGGGCTCCTCGCGCTTGGCTGCGGACAGGGCGGACGCCGAGTCGCGGCGGGCCGGCGGCTGACCGCCGTCGAATCCCGCGGCGATGACCGTCACCCGGACCTCGTCACCCAGCGCGTCATCGATGACCGCGCCGAAGATGATGTTCGCCTCGGGGTGGGCCGCCTCGCTGACCAGTTGCGCGGCCTCGTTGATCTCGAAGAGACCGAGGTCCGAGCCACCGGAGATGGAGAGCAGCACCCCGCGGGCGCCGTCGATGGACGCCTCCAGGAGCGGCGAGGAGATCGCCATCTCCGCGGCGGCCACCGCGCGGTCGTCGCCGCGCGCCGAACCGATACCCATGAGCGCCGAGCCGGCCTCGGACATCACGGACTTGACGTCGGCGAAGTCGAGGTTGATCAGGCCCGGTGTGGTGATCAGATCGGTGATGCCCTGGACACCCGACAGCAGCACCTGGTCCGCGGACTTGAACGCGTCGAGCACGCTCACCTGGCGGTCCGAGATGGACAGCAGCCGGTCGTTGGGGATCACGATGAGGGTGTCGACCTCTTCGCGCAGCTGGGCGATGCCGTCCTCGGCCTGGTTGGCGCGGCGGCGGCCCTCGAAGGTGAAGGGCCGGGTGACCACACCGATCGTCAGGGCGCCCAGGGAGCGGGCGATGTTGGCGACGACGGGTGCGCCGCCGGTGCCGGTGCCGCCGCCCTCACCCGCGGTCACGAAGACCATGTCGGCCCCCTTGAGGACCTCCTCGATCTCCTCGCGGTGGTCCTCGGCCGCCTTGCGCCCCACATCCGGGTTGGCGCCCGCGCCGAGTCCGCGCGTCATTTCGCGGCCGACGTCGAGCTTGACGTCGGCGTCGCTCATCAGCAACGCCTGCGCATCGGTGTTGATCGCGATGAACTCGACGCCCTTGAGCCCGACCTCGATCATCCGGTTGATGGCGTTCACGCCACCGCCGCCGATGCCGACGACCTTGATGACTGCGAGGTAGTTCTGCGGTGCTGCCACGTCGAAGGCCTCTCGCCTCGAGTTACGTGTCGTCGCCGCACATTCCGTGTGGACGCCGACTGATGCCGAAGGGACGGTTCGTATCGCCGACCCGAACCCTAACGTTGAAGTTTAGGGTTACCCGTGCCTGTGTTCCTTGGTTCCATAGTCCCTTTGGAACGAGACACTAAGTCGACAAGGCGCGCGCGTTCAACGAACACGCCGAACCTCCCGTTTTTCTTTTCACCCTATGTGATCACCCATAGCCGTAGCCATCCAGGGTGCTGGCCTGCGGCTACGGACGTCAACTCCCTGATGCCGCAGGGGCGCTGGGCACCGAGACGTCGAAGTGGCGCGCGTCACCCGCCGCTTTCAGCAGTGCGGTGAGCACCTTCGCCTTCCGGGCGCCTTGTTCGCCGCTCCCCCAGGCGACCGTGCGGTCCCCCGCGAGTTCGAGGGTGATGGAGTCATAGGACTGTACGCGGATCTGCCGCACGTCCTTGCGCACGGCCTCGGGAAGAGCCCGCGCGATGCCGACCGCGGCGCGACGCAACCGGTCGATTCCGAACCGATGCAGACTCGGGGAGTCCGATGCGGCCATTTCCAGAAGCGGAACATGGCGTGGGGCGGTGCCGACAGTGGCGAAACGGACACCTTCCACGTCCACTTCGACAAACTTTCCGCCCGATCGCATCAGGAGTTCCGGCTTCCTTTCGGTCACTTTCAGACCGATGGTGTGCGGCCAGGATCGCACGATCTCAACGGTCCTGATGCGTGGCAGCCGCGCGCGTAGCCGAGCCGCCATCTCGTCGGTGTCCACGGTGGCCAGCGGCGCGTTCATCGGAGTGTCCGCCGCGTCGGCGACCTGATTGGCCGTCAGCACCGTTACGCCGGTGACCTCTACGTGCTGCGTGCGAAGCCAGTTCGAGCCGTAGAGGGCCCAGGCCGCGAACGCGCCGAGCAGCGCCACGAGGGCCAGGATGATCATCAGACCGCGCCGGCCGGGTGCGCGGAAGGGGCGGCGCAACCACCGCAAAGGGCGCGTCCGAGAAGGTTCATCGGAGGAGGGCGGGCCGGACGGCGACTTCTTGCGGTCGTTCTCGCCGCGCCGGGCGGTCGTCGGTCCGGCCACGCTCCCTGCTCTCTTCGTCGGCTACTTGTTGCGCTGGGCGATCGCCTCGTACACCATGCCGACGAGCAGCTCGTCGGCGTCCCTGCGGCCGAACTCGGAGGCCGCGCGGGACATCTCGTACAGCCGGTGCGGATCGGCCAGCACCGGGAGCACGCTGTTCTGTACCCACTCCGGGGTCAGCTGGGCGTCATCGACCAGCAGTCCCCCGCCGGCGTTGACCAGCGGCTGGGCGTTGAGCCGCTGTTCGCCGTTGCCGATGGGCAGCGGGACGTAGGCGGCCGGCAGCCCGACGGCGGACAGTTCGGCGACGGTCATCGCGCCCGCGCGGCAGAGCATCATGTCGGCCGCCGCGTACGCGAGATCCATCCGGTCCACGTACGGTACCGGGATGTAGGGCGGCATACCGGGCATGTTGTCCACGTGCGGCAGTTCGTTCTTCGGGCCGACCGCGTGGAGCACCTGGATGCCGGAGCGCTGCAGCGCCGGCACCGCGGCCTGGATGACCTCGTTGAGGCGGCGCGCGCCCTGGGAACCGCCGGACACCAGCAGCGTCGGCAGGTTGGGGTCGAGCCCGAAGGCCGCACGCGCCTCGGGACGGACCGCCGCCCGGTCCAGGGTGGCGATGGTGCGCCGCAGCGGGATGCCGACGTAGCGGGCACCGCGCAGCTTGCTGTCCGGGGTGCTGACGGCGACGAACTTGGCGTACCGCGAGCCGATCTTGTTGGCGAGACCGGGACGGGCGTTGGCCTCGTGGACGATGATCGGCACGCCGAGGCGCTTGGCCGCCAGATAGCCGGGCAGCGCCACATAGCCGCCGAAGCCGACGACGCAGTCCGCCTTCGTGCGTTCCAGGATCTGCTCGGCGGCCTTGATCGTGCCGCGCAGCCGCCCGGGGACGGTGATCAGTTCAGGGGTGGGCTTGCGGGGCAGCGGCACGGCCGGGATCAGACCGAGTTCGTAGCCCCGCTCCGGAACGAGCCGGGTCTCCAGCCCCTTCTCCGTGCCGAGAGCCGTGATACCCACGGTCGGGTCCTGCCTCCGCAGGGCGTCCGCGAGGGCGAGCGCGGGCTCGATGTGGCCGGCGGTCCCCCCACCGGCGAGTACGACATGCACCGAAATTCACCGCTCTCCGGACGGGCGCTTCTTGACGCGCCGTCTCATCGTCTTCCATCTCACCCCAGCCGGTTTCCTTCCGAAAACCGGCTTCCGCGTGGCCAACGCGGCCAACGCCGCCCGTGCAGCGGGCTCGTCACGCGCGAAGGCGATCAGCAGCCCGATGGCGAACATCGTCGGCAGCAGGGCGGAGCCTCCGTAGGAGAACAGCGGGAGCGGGACACCGGCGATCGGCAACAGGCCGAGCACCGCACCGATGTTGATCACGGCTTGGGCCGTGATCCAGGTGGTCACACCTCCCGCGGCGTACCTGACGAAGGGATCCTCCGTGCGTCCGGCCACGCGGATACCCGCATAGCCTAGAGCCGCGAAGAGTGCGAGCACCGACAGCGTCCCCGCCAGACCCAGTTCCTCCCCGGTGATGGCGAAGATGAAGTCGGTGTGCGGTTCCGGGAGTTCACCCCATTTTTCCATACTGGCGCCGAGCCCGGAACCGAAGAATCCGCCGGACGCAAGGGCGTAAATGCCGTGAACCGCCTGCCAGCACTGGTCGCCGGGGCCCGGATCGGTCGCGCCGATGCAGGCCAGCCGGGACATCCGGTTGGCGCTGGTCCTGATCAGCAGCGCCCCGATGACTCCTGCGGCGCCAAGCACCCCGACGAACAGCCGGGTGGGGGCGCCGGCCAGCCACAGCAGCCCGAAGAGGATGGCCGTGAGGATGATGGCGGTGCCCATGTCACCGCCCAGCATGATCAGCCCGAGCAGCAGGAAGGCCGCCGGGATCAGCGGCACCAGCAGATGCTTCCACTGCACCAGCAGCTTCCTGTCCTGCTTGCGTGCCAGCAGGTCGGCGCCCCACAGAACCAGCGCGAGTTTGCCGAACTCGCTCGGTTGCATCTGGAAAGGGCCGCCCAGGTTGATCCAGTTCTGGTTGCCGTTGACCTCGACCCCTATGCCCGGAATCTGCACCAGGCACATCAGGAAGACGGACCCCGCCAGCAGCGGATAGGCCAGTGCGCGGTGCAGTTTGACGGGCAGTCGGGAGGCGATCAGCAACAGGCCCGCCCCGAGAGCGGCCGCGAGCAGCTGCTTGCGGAAGAAGAACGTCGGGGCGAGGCCCGACTGCAGGGCCTTGATCTGGGAGGCGGAATAGACCATCACCAGGCCCAGCACGGTGATCAGGAGGCTGCCGCCCAGGATCAGGTAGTAGGCCGTCAGCGGCCGGTCCCAGGCCCGTTTGGCGCGGGTGTAGAAGCGTCGCGGGCCGCCCGTGAAGCGGCCCGCGCGCGGCGGGCGCGGTGGGGAGATCCGGCGCGCCGGAAGCGGCGGGGCCGTCTTCGCCGATCGGGCCGTCATCCTCGTTCCCTCCACGGGTGCGCTCGCCGCCGGTTGTCGACGACAGCGGGGAGAAACGGTGGGTTCAGTGATCCCGCGCGGTCAGCTCACCGACCGCGTCGGCGAAGGCGTCGCCCCGCTTGTTGTAGTTCACGAACATGTCCATCGAGGCGCAGGCCGGCGCCAGCAGGACCGTATCGCCGGGCTCGGCCAGACGGGTCGCTTCCCGGACCGCCTCGGGCATCGCCCCAGTGTCGGTCCGGTCGAGGTCGACCACCGGGACATCGGGTGCGTGTCGCGCCAGGGCTTCGCGAATCAGCGCCCGGTCGGCGCCGATCAGCACCGCCCCGCGCAGCCGCGACGCCGACCTCTGCACCAGCTCGTCGAAGGTCGCGCCCTTCGCCAGGCCGCCGGCGATCCACACGATGTGCTCGTACGCCGCCAAGGACGCCTCCGCGGCGTGGGTGTTGGTGGCCTTGGAGTCGTCGATGTAGGTGACGCCGTCGATGTCCGCGACATGCTGGATGCGGTGCGCGTCCGGGTGGAAGGCACGCAGTCCGTCGCGTACCGCCGCGGGCTGTACGCCGTAGGCGCGGGCCAGGGCCGCCGCCGCAAGGGCGTTGGCGATGTTGTGCGGGGCCGCGGGGCCGGAGCCCGGGGCGATGTCGGTGACCTCTGCGAGTTCCTGGGCCTGCTGCTGCCGGTTCTCCACGAAGGCGCGGTCGACGAGGATGCCCTCGACCACGCCGAGTTGGGACGGGCCGGGGGTGTTGAGGGTGAAGCCGATGGCGCGGCAGCCCTCCTCGACGTCGGCGGCCCTGACCAGGTCCTCGGTCGCCTTGTCGGCCACGTTGTAGACGCAGGCGACGGCGTTGCCCGCGTAGATACGGCCCTTGTCGGCGGCGTACGCCTCCATGGAACCGTGCCAGTCGAGGTGGTCGGGGGCGAGGTTGAGGACCGCGGCGGAGTGGGCGCGCAGGGACGGCGCCCAGTGCAGCTGGTAGCTGGAGAGCTCCACGGCGAGGACGTCGTAGGGCTGTTGGCCGTGCTGCCCCTGCCCCAGGACGAGGTCGATGATGGGGGTGCCGATGTTGCCGACGGCGGCGGTGTGCAGCCCCCCGGCCTCCAGGATCGCGGCCAGCATCCGGACCGTGGTGGTCTTGCCGTTGGTGCCGGTGACGGCGAGCCAGTCGGCGGGGGTCTCGCCCCTCGATCCGCGCAGGCGCCAGGCGATCTCGACGTCACCGACGACGTCCACGCCGGCCGCGGCGGCCGCCGCGAACAGCGGGCTGTCCGGCTTCCAGCCGGGCGAGGTGACGACGAGGTCGGTGCCCTCGGGGAAGGTCGCGCCGTCGCCGAGGCGGACGGTAATGCTCCCCTGCTGCCCGCCGCCGGCCGTGCCCGCGGCTGCTTCCTCCAGCTCGCGGGCGGCGGCCCGTTGCTTGTCGCCGTCGCCGCCGTCCACGACGGTGACGTGGGCGCCGAGGCCGGCCAGGGCGCGGGCGGCGCTGATGCCGCTCACGCCCAGGCCGGCGACGGTGATGTGCCGGCCGGCGAAGTCCTGCGGGTCGTGCGCGGTCACTTGGCCGCCTGCCAACCACCGTAGAAGATGCCCAGGGCGACGATCACGCACATGCCCTGGATGATCCAGAACCTGACCACCACCAGCACTTCGCTCCAGCCCTTCAGTTCGAAGTGGTGCTGGAGTGGCGCCATGCGGAAGACCCGCTTACCGGTCATGCGGAACGATCCGACCTGGATCACCACGGACATCGTGATGAGGACGAAGAGGCCGCCGAGGATGGCCAGCAGCAGCTCCGTGCGGGAGCAGATCGCCAGGCCGGCGAGCGCGCCGCCCAGGGCGAGCGAGCCGGTGTCCCCCATGAAGATCTTGGCGGGCGAGGTGTTCCACCACAGGAAGCCGAAGCAGGCACCCATCAACGCCGAGGCGACGACGGCGAGGTCGAGCGGATCGCGGACCTCGTAACAGCCGGGTCCGGCGGTGATCTGGTTGGCGCAGGACTCCTGGTACTGCCAGATACCGATGAAGGTGTAGGCGCCGAAGACCATCACCGAGGCGCCGGTGGCGAGCCCGTCCAGGCCGTCGGTGAGGTTCACGCCGTTGGACATCGCCAGGATCATGAACAGCGCCCAGATCACGAAGATCACCGGGCCGACCTGCCAGCCGAAGTCCTGGGTGAAGGACAGCCGGTCGGACGCCGGGGTCTGCCCGCGCAGGTCCGCGAACTGCAGCGACAGCACCGCGAAGGCGATACCGACGATCAGCTGTCCGGCCATCTTGGCCTTGGCCCGCAGGCCCAGCGAACGCTGCTTGACGATCTTGATGTAGTCGTCGAGGAAACCGACCAGGCCCATGCCGGCCATCAGGAACAGCACCAGCACACCGGAGAAGGTGGGGTCGCTGCTCGTGATCACCTTGGTCAGCGCGTACGCGATGATCGTGGCCAGGATGAAGGCGATACCACCCATGGTGGGCGTACCGCGCTTGCTGTGGTGATCGCGCGGGCCGTCGTCACGGATGAACTGTCCGTAGCCCTTCTTCGCCAGCAGCTTGATCAGTACCGGGGTGCCGATCAGGGTCAGGAAGAGCCCGATCATTCCGGAGAAGAGGATCTGCTTCATCGAGTTCATCGGGACGCGGCTCCGCCCTCGGCGACCGGTACGCCCTCGTCCAGCAATGCTGTTGCGACCCGCTCCAGCCCCACCGACCTGGACGCCTTCACCAGCACGACATCTCCCGGTCGCAGCTCGCTGCGCAACAGGTCGACCGCCGCCCGCGCGTCGGACACGTGCACCGACTCCTCACCCCACGAACCCTCGTTCTTGGCGCCCATGTCGAGCCAGGCCGCTTCCCTGCCGCCGACTGCCACGAGCTTGCTGACGTTGAGCCGGACGACCAACCGTCCGACCGCGTCGTGTTCGGCGAGTGAGTCCTCGCCGAGCTCGGCCATCTCACCGAGCACCGCCCACGTACGACCGCCCGTCGCCTTGTGGGCTGCGCCCATCGCGACCAGCGCTCGCAGCGCCGCTCGCATGGACTCGGGATTCGCGTTGTAGGCGTCGTTGACGACCGTCACGCCGTCCGCGCGCTCGGTGACCTCCATCCGCCAGCGGGAGAGCGTGCCGGCTTCCGAGAGCGCCACGGCGATCTCATCCACGGACATGCCCAACTCATGGGCGACGGCGGCCGCGGCGAGCGCGTTCGACACGTGGTGCTCACCGTACAGCCGCATGGTCACATCACTGCACCCGGAGGGTGTGTGAAGCGTGAAGGCAGGCTGACCTTGGGCGGTGAGCCGGACATTCTCGGCACGTACGTCGGCGTCCGCGGCCTCACCGAAGAGCAGCGTGCGCGCCTTCGTACGGGACGTCATGGCACGTACGTACGGATCGTCGGCGTTGAGCACCGCCAGCCCCTTCTCGGGGAGGGCCTCGACGAGTTCGCCCTTCGCCTCGGCGATCCGCTCGCGGCCGCCGAACTCGCCGATGTGCGCGGTGCCGACGTTCAGCACCACGCCGATCTCGGGTGGGGTCAGCTCGGCGAGATAGCGGATGTGGCCGACGCCGCGGGCACCCATCTCCAGGACGAGGTGGCGGGTGCTGGACTCGGCGCGCAGGGCGGTCAGGGGCAGCCCGATCTCGTTGTTGAGGTTGCCTTCCGGCCAAACTGTGGGGCCGTGCCGCTGCAGAAGCTGGGCGATCAGGTCCTTGGTGCTGGTCTTGCCGGCCGAGCCGGTGAGCCCGACGACGGTGGTGCCCAGGCGTTCGACGACGGCCCTGGCGAGCGCGCCGAGGGCGGCGATGACATCGTCGACGACGATCGCCGGGACGGGACGGCCTTCGGTGCCCACGGGGCGGGTGGCCAGAACGGCCACCGCGCCGTCGTCGACGGCGCCGGCGGCGAAGTCGTGGCCGTCGACGCGTTCACCGGCGAAGGCGACGAACAGGCCCCCGGGGGCCACCTGGCGGGAGTCCATCACGACGGGCCCGGTGACCTGGAGGCCGTCATCCGGTATGTCGTGCTGCTGCCCGCCGACAATGCTCGCGATCTCTGCGAGGGACAGGGAGATCACAGGTCACCTCCGGCAAGGGGCAGGAGGTGCCAGTCAAAGGGTTGTGCGCGCATGGCGGTGTGTCATCCCTGGTGTTTCGGCTGCTGTGACGTCAAGGAAGCCTCGATGGCCTCGCGCAGCACCTGTCGGTCGTCGAAGGGGCGTACCACTCCGGCGATGTCCTGGCCCTGCTCGTGGCCCTTGCCCGCGACGATGACGGTGTCGCCGGGCTCGGCGCGGGCGACGGCGGCGGCGATGGCGGCGGAACGCTCCTCCTCGACCAGCACCGTGCCGCGCTCGTGGATGGGCACCTCGGCGGCGCCCGCGAGCATGGTGGCGAGGATCGAGAGCGGGTCCTCGTTGCGGGGGTTGTCCGACGTCAGCACGGCCGTGTCGGCGAGACGGGCCACCGCGGAGCCCATCGGGACGCGCTTGTGCGGGTCGCGGTCGCCGCCGCAGCCGAGGACGGCGTGCAGCTTGCCGTCGGTGACCTTGCGCAGCGCGCGCAGCACCGATTCGACGGCGTCGGTCTTGTGCGCGTAGTCGACGACCGCGAGGTAGGGCTGGCCGGCGTCGATGCGCTCCAGGCGGCCGGGGACGCCGGGGACCGCGGCGACGCCGTCGGCGGCGGTCTGCGGGTCGATTCCGGCGACGACCAGCGAGGTGATGGCGGCGAGCGCGTTGGCGACGTTGAACGGGCCGGCGATCGGCGACGCGGCACGCACCCGTTGGCCGTCCGGTCCGAGCACGGTGAAGGTCGAGCCGAGGGCACCGACCTCGACGTCCGCCGCCCGCCAGTCCGCGTCCGGGTGGCCCTCGGCGGAGAAGGTGGTGACCGGGACCTCGGACTCGCCGTCGGCCAGCCGCTTGCCGTACTCGTCGTCGAGGTTGACGACGCCGGCGCGGCTGCGGGCCTTGGTGAAGAGCCGGGCCTTGGCCTGGAAGTAGTCCTCCATGCCGGAGTGGAACTCCATGTGCTCCGGGCTGAGGTTGTTGAAGATCGCGACGTCGAAGACGCAGCCGTCGACGCGGCCCAGCACCAGCGCGTGGCTGGAAACCTCCATGGCGACCGCGCGGACGCCCCGCTCGCGCATGACGCCGAACAGCGCCTGGAGGTCGGTCGCCTCGGGGGTGGTGCGCTCGGACTTCATGCGCTCGTCGCCGATGCGGGTCTCGACGGTGCCGATCAGGCCCGTCAGCCAGCCCTCCGCCTTGGCGGCGGCGGCGCGCAGGCCGCCCTCGATGAGGTAGGCGGTGGTGGTCTTGCCCGAGGTGCCCGTGATGCCGATCTGGAGCAGGTCCTCGCCGGGCGCTCCGTAGATCGACACGGCCAGGCCGCCCATCCGGGCGCGCGGGTTGTCGACCACCAGGACCGGCAGGCCGGTCTCGGCGGCGCGGTCCGCGCCCGAGGGGTCGGTCAGGATCGCGGCGGCGCCGAGGTCGGCGGCCTGGGCGACGAAGTCGGCGCCGTGCAGCCGGGCGCCCGGCAGGGCCGCGTAGACGTCGCCCGGGCGGACCGCCCGCGAGTCGTGCGTGATGCCGGTGACCGAAACATCGCTTGCACTGCCGGCCGGGGCCGGGGTTCCCAGCTGCTCGGCCAGGTCCGCCAGGGGGGTGGGGCGGACCCGCTCGGGTCGGGGCGCTCCCGGATAGGTGCCGGGATTTCCCTTCTGAGCGTTCTGGGCTTGGGTGGACTGATCAGCGTGTGACACGGCGGTGAGCGTACCGGGCAGAACGGGCCCGGGGCGAAGCGAGGGCCGCGTGGAGTAGCGGTTCCCGGTTTCCGGGGTGCCGTCTGGAGTGCCATCGGGAGTGATCGTCGTCACGGCAGGGTTGCCTCGATTTCATTCGCCTGGCTTGAAGGTGACCGGCAGCCGCGGGGGCTTGGCGCCGGTCGGCGGAACCTGGAGGGTTTTCAGTGCGAACTGCATGACCTGCTGGTAAATGGGGCCACAGATCTGGCCACCGAAATAGCTGCCGCTGGTGGGGTTCTGGATGGCGCAGTAGACGGTGATGCGGGGCTTGTCGGCGGGCGCGAAGCCGGCGAAGGAGGCCGTGTAGCCGCGGTAGCTGCCCGTCTTGGGATCCACCCGGTTGGACGTGCCGGTCTTGCCGCCCACGCGGTAGCCGGGGATCTTCGCCTTCGCGCCGGTGCCTTCCTCGTCGTCGACCACGGATTCGAGCATCGTGGCGAGTGTGCTCGCGGTCTTCTGGCTGACGACGCGGTTCTTGACGGGCTTGGGCGCCGGCACGTACCGCCCGTCTGGCCCTGTCGTGCCGCGGACGAGGGAGGGGGCGACCCGCTCGCCGCCGTTGGCGATCGTGGAGTAGACGGAGGCGGCCTGGACGGCGTTGAGGGACAGTCCCTGGCCGAAGGGGATCGTGTACTGCTGCGAGGTGTTCCAGTCCTGCGGCTTGGCCAGGATGCCGTCGGTCTCACCGGGAAAGTTGAGCCCCGTGGGCTTGCCGATCCCGAATTTCCGCAGGTAGGAGTAGAGCACCTGGTTGGACTCGCGCTGCGTCTTGCCCAGCTGGCCGGCCGCGAGGATCGTGCCGATGTTGCTGGACTTGGCGAGCACCCCGTTGAGCGTGAGATGCCAGGTGGGGTGGTCGATGTCGTCCGCGAACAGCCGGTCCCCGCGGTGCAGCCGGTTGGGCACCGTGACACGGGTGGCGGGGGTGGCGACGCCCTGCTCCAGGACGGCGGCCATCGACATGACCTTGCTGGTGGAGCCCGGCTCGAAGGCGTCGGAGAGCGCGGCGTTGCCCAGCGCCTCGGGATCGGCCTCGGAGATGTCGTTGGGATCGAAGCCGGGAGAGTTCGCCAGCGCCAGGATCTCGCCGGTCCTGGTGTCCTGGACGACGACGTAGCCGCGGTCTGCCCTGGATTTCGCGACCTGCTTGCTGATGGCCTGCTGCGCCGCCCACTGGATGTCGCGGTTCAGCGTCAGCTCGACGTCGGTGCCGGGGACGGCCGGGTGCTCCTGGGCGTCGGCGGTGGGGACCCGGCGGCCGCCGGACTGGGCGTAGACGAGCTTGCCGTCCTTGCCCGTGAGGTTCTTGTCGAGCCGGGCCTCCAGGCCGCCGGCGCCCCTGCCGTCGCGGTTGACGAAGCCCAGGACGCCGGAGGCGAGGGTCTTGTTGGGGTAGACGCGCTTGCTGTGCTTGTCGGCGAAGATCCCGACCAGGACGTTGGGGCGGGGAGCGCTCCGGGGAGCGGCGGCCGCCTTGGCGTCGAGGGCCTTGCGGAGATCCTTGATCTGCTTCCAGACCTGCGGGGTCTGCTGCCGGGAGAGCAGGACGTAGCGCGCCTTGGGCTTGGCGAGCTTGGCGGCGAGCGTGGACTGGGCCTCGTCGAGGATCGGCGCCAGGAGCGCCGCGGCCTGCTGCGGGGCGTCCTTGATCTTGGTCTTGTCGGGCGCGAGCAGGCTGGGGTCGGCGGTGATGTCGTAGGCGTCCACCGTCGTGGCCAGGTCCACGCCCTCCCGGTCGGTGATCGCGCCGCGTTCGGCGGCCAGCTTGACCGGGACGTAGCGGTTCTCGTTGGCCTTGGCGGCGAACGCCCCGGAGTCGACCGCCTGCACCTGGAAGAGCCGTACGACGAAGACCAGCATGATCAGCGTCAGTGCGAGGGAGACCAGCCGGAGCCGGGGGCGCGGGCTGCCCAGGCGGATCACGGCGCTGCCGGGGCGGGGGCGCGTAGGTTGGCGGGCGAAGGGCGGTTTGCCGGCTGCTGCCCGGGCCGTGCCGGGCTTGGGCGCGGGCCGCTTGGCGGCGGGCTTGGCCGCCCCGGACCGCGCGGCCGGGCCGCCGCGTCCGGGCCGCGCGCGGCCGCCGGCCTGCCCGCGCTGGGCAGGGCGCGGTACGCGACGCCGGGGATCCCTGGGCTCGGTCATGCCGCGTGCTCCGGGGCGTGCGCGACGGTGCCGGTCCGCGGGGCGGTCGCGGCCGGGCGGGAGGGCGCGGCCGGGTCCGGCGTGGTGGCTCGGGCAGCGTGGGTGTCGTACGGGTGGGTGGCCTCGCGCGTCACGGGTTCACCTGCCGAAGGTCGTCGGAGCGGGGGCTGCCGCGAGGTCCGGCGCGGATCCGGTCGGGCCCCCGGGCGGGAGAGGGTGCACGGCGGGTGCGCCCGGAGCGGGCTCGGGCAGGAGACGGCCGGCGGCGCCCACGGGGGCGGACCGGGTGCGGTGAACGGACGCAGCGGGCACTCCCTGGCCGAGGGGCCGGCCGAGTCCCTCGGGGCCACCGGCCCCCATCGGGGACATCGCGGAGCCGGCCTTGCCCGGCTTGCCGAGGACCGTGCCGTCCGGGAGCAGGAACGCCGGATTGCCGCCCGGCACCATCCCCAGCTCCCGGGCGCGCCGTTCGAGGGCTCCCGGGGCGGAGTAGCCGTCCACCTGCTGCTGGAGGGCCTGTTGTTCGTCCGTCAGCTCGTCGGTCTTTTTTTCCAGGTTGCTGAGTTCGAACGACCCTTGGTTGAGGGCGGAGTTCAGCAGCAGCAGCGTGATCAGCCCGGAGCCGAGCAGCACGACGACGAGGAGCACGAAAGGCGTGCGCGCCGCGGAGCCGGCGCTGGAGGGGAAGAGCGCGGAGAGGCGTCCCGGCCCTCCGCGCGACCGCCCCGGGCCCCTCACGCGATGTCCTCGCGGATGCGCTCGGCGCCGCGGAGACGGGCGGGGGCCGCCCGCCTGTTCTCGGCGATCTCCTCCTCCGTGGGGAGTTCCGCGCCGCGCGTGAGCAGCTTCAGACGGGGCTGGTACTGCTCGGGGACGACCGGCAGGCCGGCCGGTGCGGTATTGGTCGCGCCGGCCGCGAAGACCTGCTTGACCAGGCGGTCCTCCAGCGACTGGTAGGAGAGCACGGCGATCCGGCCACCGACGGACAGCGCCTTCACGGCGGCCGGGACGGCGCGCTCGACACTGGCGAGCTCACCGTTGACCTCGATGCGCAGCGCCTGGAACGTCCGCTTGGCGGGGTTGCCGCCGGTGCGCTTGGCGGCCTGCGGCAGGGCGTCCCTGATCAGCTCGACCAGTCGCGCGCTGTTGGAGAAGGGCTCCTTGGCCCGCTCGCGTACGACCGCCTCGACGATCCGCTTGGCCTGCTTCTCCTCTCCGTAGGCGCGCAGGATCCGCACGAGTTCACCGGGCGCGTAGGTGTTGAGGACGTCCGCGGCGCTGATACCGGTCGTCTGGTCCATCCGCATGTCCAGCGGGGCGTCCTGCGCGTAGGCGAAGCCGCGGTCGGCCTCGTCCAGCTGCATGGAGGACACGCCGAGGTCGAACAGGACGCCCTGGACGCGGGGCAGCCCGAGGCGGTCGAGGACCTCAGGGAGCTCGTCGTAGACGGCGTGCACCAGGGTGGCGCGCTCTCCGTAGGGGGCCAGCCGCTCCCCGGCGAGCCGGAGGGCGGACGGGTCGCGGTCGAGGGCGACGAGCCGGGACGCCGGGAACGTGGAGAGCAGCGCCTCGCTGTGCCCTCCGAGGCCGAGGGTGCAGTCGACGACGACCGCACCGGGCTCGGCGAGCGCGGGGGCGAGCATGTCCAGACAGCGCTGGAGCATGACGGGGACGTGGCGTGTGTTGCTGCTCATGCGCCTTCCGATGGGCTGGGCGGCAGGTGGGGCCCCCGGCCGCTGGCTGGGGGATGGCCGCACGCACCGCTTGGTCCCCGCCCGCTCTGAAGGGGAAGTGGTCCTCCGGCGACGGGGAAGTGACGTCGGATGACCGTTGGAGCGGGAGGAGGCCGAGCCGCACGTACGTATGCGCGCACGCGAGGGATTCGGGATCCAAGGAGAGCGTCACGCCTCCCACTTCGCGCCACTTTAGTCCACCGACTGCCTCGGTCAATCAACCGGTTCCGCGCGTCCCTCGACGGCTTTCGCAACGGCCGTCTCACCCGGATGGCGGCACCGTCGACCACTCGTGTGGATTACCTCACAGGGGGTGACGTTGACCCCTATGCCCGCCCTCACAGGCGGCTGGACGGGCCGAGGCGGATTACCGTTGGACCATGTCCATATCTGCGTCGCAGCCGTTGCCCTCGTCCGCTGACAGCCCCTCCGTCCGGGCCGGTGACACGGTCACCGACCGCCTCGTCGAGGCGAACGCGCGCTACGCCGCCGCCTTCAAGGACCCCGGAATGGATGCCAGGCCCGTCCTCAAGGTCGCCGTGGTGGCCTGCATGGACGCGCGGATCGATCTGCACGACGCCCTGGGGCTGGAACTCGGTGACTGCCACACCATCCGCAATGCCGGCGGCGTGGTCACCGACGACATCATCCGGTCGCTGACGATCAGCCAGCGTGCGCTGGGGACCCGGTCGGTCGTCCTCATCCACCACACCGGCTGCGGGCTGCTGAATCTGACCGAGGACTTCCGGCACGAGCTGGCGGCCGAGGTCGGCCAGCGACCCACCTGGGCGGTCGAGGCGTTCAAGGACCTCGACGAGGACGTCCGGCAGTCGATGCAGCGGGTGCGCACCTCCCCCTTCCTGCCGCACACGGACGATGTCCGCGGCTTCGTCTTCGACGTGACGACGGGGCTGCTGCGGGAGATCGACCCCCAGAGCTGAACCGAACCGGTGCCGACGGGCCGGCGGCGGGGCAGAGCCCTTTCCGCCGGCCCGTCGGCGTTGCGGTGCCGGGGCGGGGGCGGCCGGGGTCGGCCCGCCCCGGCCACCGGGGCACTCCGCCGGTGGCATCGCCATCGAACGCTCGTCCCGTATGACCTGATGCACCGCCATCGCCTTGTTGACCGGGAAGATGACGGTATCGCCGCCCCAGTTATCCACAGGCCATGACGCGAAGCCGGATGGACGGCAAGAATGCGTACGTGACGTCGCATCGGCCGAGGCCGGCGCGGCGCGCACTTTCGGGGCGGGCCGGGTCCGCGCAGAGGGCACCGGCCCGGAAGTGGGGAATCCCCTTTGCTCCGCGTGAGCTCGGGGAAGGGGCCGAGGAGGGCCGGAGTGACGACGTATGACGAACGAGCGAGCCTGAGCGATCTGACCACCACGGCGGAGCGGGTTCACCGGTCGGTGGAGGCTGTGATCGAGGGCAAGCCGGAGGTCGTACGGCTCTCGCTGACCGTGCTGCTCGCCGAGGGGCATCTGCTCATCGAGGACGTGCCCGGCGTGGGCAAAACCATGCTCGCCAAGGCACTGGCCCGGTCCATCGACTGCTCGGTGCGGCGCATCCAGTTCACGCCCGACCTGCTGCCGTCCGACATCACCGGTGTCAGCATCTTCGACCAGCAGAGCCGGGACTTCGAGTTCAAGCCCGGCGCGATCTTCGCGCAGATCGTGATCGGCGACGAGATCAACCGCGCCTCGCCCAAGACCCAGTCGGCTCTGCTGGAGTCGATGGAGGAGCGGCAGGTCACGATGGACGGGCAGACCTATGAGCTGCCCAGCCCCTTCATGGTGGTCGCCACCCAGAATCCACTGGAGATGGAGGGCACCTACCCCCTTCCCGAGGCACAGCGGGACCGCTTCATGGCCCGGGTGTCGATCGGCTATCCGAGCCCCGCGGCCGAGCTGCAGATGCTGGATGTGCACGGCGGCGCCTCGCCTCTCGACGACCTCCAGCCCGTCGCGCACGCCCACGAGATCCTCAAGCTGATCGACGCGGTGCGCACGGTCCACACCGCGGAAGCCGTGCGCAGATACGCCGTCGACCTGGTCGCGGCCACCCGCACCCACCCCGAGCTGCGGCTGGGTGCCTCGCCCCGGGCGACGCTCCATCTGCTGCGGGCCGCGAAAGCATCGGCGGCGCTCTCCGGCCGGGAGTACGCCCTGCCGGACGATGTGCAGGCGCTCGCGGTGCCGGTGCTCGCGCACCGGCTGCTGCCCACCGCGCAGGCCCAGTTGAACCGGCGTACGGCCGAGCAGCTCGTGCTGGAGATCCTGCAGCGGGTCCCGGTCCCCGAGCCGTCCGCCCAGCAGTGGCGGCAGATGCGCGGTCAGCAGCATCCCGGCGCCCGGGGGTTGTGATGTCCGGCGGGGGGAGCGAGGGGATGGCGGAGCGGAGCGGGCTCCGGTCGGCGTTGCGGGGGATGACGACCCGCGGCCGGTCGTTCCTGGCGGCCGGCGTCGCCGCCGCGCTGTGCTCCTATCTCCTCGGGCAGGCCGATCTGCTGCGGGTCGGGCTGCTGCTCGCGGCGCTGCCGCTGGTCTGCGTCGTCGTGCTGCACCGCACCCGCTACCGCATCGCCGGCAGCCGGACGCTCTCCCCCGCGCGGGTCTCCGCGGCCGCCGAAACCCGGGTCGGTCTGCGACTGGAGAACGTCTCGCGGCTGCCCACCGGCGTACTGATGCTCCAGGACCGCGTCCCCTACGTCCTCGGGCCGCGACCGCGCTTCATCCTGGACCGGGTCGAGGCCGGCGGGCGCCGCGAGGTGTCCTACCGCGTCCGCTCCGACCTGCGCGGCCGCTATGAGCTGGGACCGCTCCAGCTGCGGCTCTCCGACCCGTTCGGCATGTGCGAGCTGACCCGCTCCTTCACCACCTTCGACACCCTCACGGTCGTGCCGCGGGTCGAGCCGCTGCCGCCGGTCCGGCTGGCCGGCGAGGCGTCCGGCTACGGCGACGGGCGGCAGCGCTCGCCGTCCCTGGCCGGCGACGACGACCTCATCCCCCGCGGCTACCGCCACGGGGACGACCTGCGGCGGGTCCACTGGAGGTCCACCGCGCGCCACGGCGAACTGATGGTCCGCAGGGAGGAGCAGCCGCAGAAAGCCCGCTGCACGGTGCTGCTCGATACGCGCCTCGGCGCCCACGCGGGATCCGGGCCGGACTCGGCCTTCGAGTGGGCGGTCGCCGGCGCCGCCTCGATGGCCTTGCACCTGCTGGAACGCGGATTCTCGGTGCGGCTGCTGACCGACACCGGCACCGCGGTGCCCGGCCCGGACGGTGCCGGCGGCACCGAGGCCGCCGACGCCGCGGGCCTGCTCCTCGACACCCTCGCCATGGTGGAGCAATCCGAGGAGGAGGGCCTCTCCGCGGCCTACGAGGCGCTGCGCGGCGGCAGGGAAGGACTGCTGGTGGGCTTCTTCGGCGATCTGGACGAGGAGCAGGCGGCGGTCGCCGGGCGGATGCGGCAGCGCAGCGGCACGGCCGTCGCGTTCGTCCTGGACGGTGACGCCTGGAACCGGGGCCTGGGCGGATTCCGGTTCTCCGACGCCGGCGCCTCGTCGGAGAACCGGCTGCGGATGCTCCGCGAGGCGGGCTGGACGGCGCTGCCGGTGGCCCCAGGAGCCTCCCTCGCCGACCTCTGGCGTTCCGCGGACCGGGCCGGTTCAGGCCCCGGCCTGAGGGCCGAGACCGGATTTTCCGCGACTGCGGCGACAGCTTCGTGGACGGCGGCAGGGGGCACGGCATGAGCGGCCGGGCGCGGCTGGCGCTGTGCGCGATGGTGGCGACGCTCTCGGCTGCCTGCGCGCTGTTGCCGCTGGTGGATCCGTTCACCTGGATGATCCAGGCGGCGATCCTGCTGGCGATCATGACCGGCGTGGGCACGCTGACCCGGCGCGCGCCCCTGGCCAGGCCCCTGACCATCGGCGCGCAGGCGCTGACGGGCGTGCTGCTGCTGACCCTGCTCTGCGCCCGCGACAGGGCGATCCTCGGGCTACTCCCCGGCCCCGACGCGATCACCGCTTTCGCGCAGCTGGTGCGGGACGGCGTTCACGACGTCGGGCGGTACGCCATCCCCGCCCCCGTCACTCCCGGCATCCGGCTGCTGCTGATCGCCGGGGTGCTGCTGATCGGCCTGGTCGTCGACGCGCTGGCGGTCACCTACCGCAGTGCGGCGCCCGCCGGGCTGCCGCTGCTCGCGCTGTATTCGGTCGCGGCGGGCCTGTCCCAGGGCGGCGCGGGCTGGCTGTGGTTCCTGATCGCCGCCAGCGGCTATCTGCTGCTGCTTCTCGCCGAGGGCCGCGACCGGCTCTCGCAGTGGGGCCGGGTGTTCGGCGGGACGGGCGGGACGGGCCAGGGCGCCGGGCAGGGTCCCGTATCCGGGGTCGACGGGCCGGCGACGGCCCCGGTCCGTACGGGCCGCCGGATCGGCGCGCTGGCGCTCGGCATCTCGCTGGTGGTGCCCGCAGCGCTGCCCTCCCTGGGCGGGGGGCTGCTCGGCCCGGCCGGCAGCGCCGGGGGCCCCGGGGGCGGCGGGGGCACGATCTCCGCCGTGAACCCCCTGGTGTCACTCCAGAACAGCCTCAACCAACCGTCGGACAAGGAAGTCCTCAACTACCGCACGACGGCGGACAACACCCGCGACCTGTATCTGCGGATCGTCGCCCTCGACCAGTTCGACGGCACGGCCTGGAAGCCGTCCGAGCGCACGGTCACCGATGTCCCGGACGAGCTGCCCGGTCCGCCCGGACTCTCTTCCCAAGTGGCCCTCGACCGGATCAACACCTCCATCTCCACCGCCGAGTGGTACGCGCAGAACTGGCTGCCGCTCCCCTACCCGGCGGCCAAGGTGGACATCTCCGGGCGCTGGCGCTTCGAGCCCGAGGGCCGCACCCTCGTCGGTGACCGCGGCCAGAACACCCGAGGCGTGCAGTACCAGGTCGAAAGCCTCCAGGTGCGGCCCACCGCCCGGCAGCTGTCCGCCGCTCCGTCACCACCCGCGGGGTTGGTGCGGGAGTACACCAAGGTGCCGCGCTCCCTGCCGCCCGTGGTGGGGGCCACCGCCCGGCAGGTCACCAGGGGCGCCCCGACGCCGTACGCCAAGGCCGTGAAGCTCCAGGAGTGGTTCTCCCTCGACGGCGGCTTCAGCTACAACACCGATGTCCGCGCCGGCAGCGGCTCCGAGGCCATCGCACGGTTCCTGGAGCAGAAGGAGGGCTTCTGCGTCCACTTCTCCTTCTCGATGGCGGCGATGGCGCGGACCCTGGGCATACCGGCCCGGGTCGCGGTCGGCTTCACCCCGGGCACAAAACAGCCCGACGGGACGACGTCCGTAGGGCTCAAGGACGCGCACGCCTGGCCGGAGCTCTACTTCGAAGGCATCGGCTGGACACGCTTCGAGCCGACCCCGAGCCGCGGCAGCATCCCGGACTATACCTACCCCGACAACTCCGGCGCGGAGGATCCCGTCGACCCCGCCCCGGAGCAGGCCCCGTCCGACGCCCCGTCGGCAGAGCCGTCCGCTGCACCGTCCTGCGGCCCGGATCAGGAACAGGACGGGGTGACGACCGGGTGTGTGACGACGCCGGCCGAATCGGGCACCCGCCCGCCGTCCCACGGACCGTCGGTCCTGGCGGCCATCGGTATCGCGATCGCCGCGCCACTCGCCCTGCTGCTGCCCCTCGCCCCTCTCCTGTGGCGGGTCCGCAGACGGTCGCGGAGGCTGGCGGGGGACGGCTTCGGCGGCGATATCGCGGCCCGCACCCTCGCCGCGTGGCGGGAGCTGCTCGACACCGCGTGGGACTTCGGCATCCTGCCCGAAGAGTCCCTGACCCCGCGCAGAGCGGCCACCCGGATCGTTCGCATCGGCAGGCTGGGGCCCGAAGCGGCCGATGCGGCCCAGCGGGTGGCCACCGCCGTCGAACAGGTTCTGTACGCCCCGCAGCCGCAGCCGGCGACCGGCCTCGTCGCGGCCGTGGCGGAGGTACGGGCCGAGCTGCAGGCCCAGGCGACCCGCGGCATGCGCCTGCGTGCCTTGGTCGCCCCGCGCTCCGCGGTACGCCTCCTGTGGGCCGTATCCGTCCGATGGACCACGCTCCTCGCCCGCTGCGCCTCCAGCCGCCCGGTCACCACGGCCCGCCGCACGGCAGCCGCTCTGCGCCCGGGGCGACAGCGGGCCTAGGGGCGCTAGGGGCGCTAGGGGGCCTGTGCGACGGGGGCGGCAGGGGGCCCAAGCGTGCCTGCATCGCCTGCGTGCCCGCATACCCGCATGCCCGCATGCCTGCGAAGGGGCTGCAGGAGGCCTGAGGGCCGGGAACACCGGCCGAGGGGTCGGCCGTGGTTCAGATTCGGGCGGGACGGCCGGTTGCCCCTGCGGCCGTCCCGCAGGCGGCCGGCCCCGTTCAGGCCGGCCTCAGGGCCGCTGCGGCCGGGACGGACGGCTGTGGCCCCCGGGGCGCGGGCGGGTCGGTCAGGGCGGGCCGGGCGGGGGCGAAGGAAGCGACCAGGCAGCCGTCTCCCCTGAGTGAGACGCGGGCCGAGGGCCGGCAGGGCCGAGGGCGTGTTCCGGGTGTCTGTGGGCGGGGCGGGCCCTGGACCGCGTCACGGTGGCTGGGTGGGACTGGCCGGACGCTGGGACAGGCAGGGGCGGGGGCGGGCCGGCTGGGGCGGGGACGGTCCGTGGCCTGCCTGGGCGAGGCCGCAGGCTCCCGCCGGATGGCGTGTGAAGGCATCAGCCAAGTCGAAGCGCCCGGAGCGCCATGCTGCACACCTAACGGAACCGGGCCGGGGCGGGCTCAGGCGAGTCGGGGCTCTGGGCCGGGCCGGGCCCAGGGTGAGTCTGCGCTCTGACCCAGCGCGAGGTGGGCCAGGGCAGCAGAGGAGTGGAGACAAGGTCCCTGCCCGTCGACGGCGCGGCGCCCCCGGGGCCGTGTTGCCCAACAAGCGTTTCGGTTGGCGGACAGAGCCCAGGGACGCGAGGGACCGTCGCACAAAAACAACGTGCCGCGGCCGCCCGATCCTGTCGGGCGGCCGCGGCACGCAAAGCTGAGACGCGCGAAAGAACGCGAAAAAGTAGGGGTCAGTGGCCCTGTTCGTCGCGGCGGCGCTGCCAGCGGTCCTCGATGCGGTTCATCATCGAGCGCCGCTGCTTGGCCTGGCGGCCCGCGGGCGCGCCGGGCGTGCCTTTGGAGCCCGTGCCGGACTGCTGTTCGCCCGGCTTGGGGGCCTTACGCCATCCGGTGACTGCCAGCACCGCACAGCCGAGCATGACGAGGAAGCCCACCACACTGATCCAGATCTGCTGCGCGACCATTCCGGCCATGAGCAGGGCGATACCCACCAGGAAGCCCGCGACCGCTTGGTAGACCCGTCGCCGGGTGTACGTACGCAGCCCGCTTCCCTCAAGCGCTGTCGCGAACTTGGGATCTTCGGCGTACAGCGCTCGCTCCATTTGCTCGAGCATGCGCTGCTCGTGCTCCGAGAGCGGCACGGAGTCCTCCTACTCGTCGGTCGCGGGGGGCGACCGGGTGCGACCCTTTCAGGATAGGCAGGGAATCGCCCCCGTGAAACCCGCCCCTCTACGCCACTTCACAGTCCGGGCCGCCACGGCGGCACGTGGTGATGCTGCCTGCATTCCCCACCCGCCTATCCGTCATGCCGGAACGTCGTACCCCGATCATACGGGGAGAAGGGGCTGATCGGGTGGCCTGTGGCCGACTGCACGCGCCAGGCGTGCGGACCGGGTAGGTCAGTCGCGCTCGGCGAGGACGTGGAGCTGGGTCGCGACGGCGTGGAAGGCGGGTTGTTCCGCGGCCGCCGCTTCCAGCTTCAGCAGCGCCTCCATGGCACCCGGTTCGGTGTCGACGAGCACACCGGGGACCAGGTCGGCGAAGACCCGGACGCCGTGCACGCCACCGACCTGCAGGCCGGTGGCGGAGACCAGGTCGGTGAGCTGCTCGGCCGTGAAACGGCGCGGCACCGGGTCACCGTCGCCCCAGCGGCCTGCCGGGTCGGTGAGTGCCTGGCGGGCCTCGTCGAAGTGCCCCGCAAGGGCGCGGGCGAGGACGGCTCCGCCCAGGCCGGCGGCGAGAAGGCTGAGGGTGCCGGCCGGGCGCAGCGCGGCGACGGCGTTACGAACGCCCTCGGCCGGGTCGTCGACGTACTCCAGCACGCCATGGCAGAGCACGGCGTCGTAGCCGCCGCGCTCGACGACGTCGAACAGACCGTGGGCGTCGCCCTGCACGGCACGCACCTGGTCGGCGACGCCCGCCTCCGCGGCCCGGCGCTCCAGGGCGAAGAGGGCGTTGGGGCTCGGGTCGACGACCGTCACGCGGTGGCCGAGGCGGGCCACCGGTACGGCGAAGTTGCCGGTGCCCCCACCGGTGTCGAGGACGTCAAGGGCGTCGCGCCCGGCGGCCTTGACCCGGCCCTCCAGGGCGTCCTTGAGGACCTCCCAGACCACGGCGGTACGAAGGGATGCGCGCGGGCGCAGCGGGTCAGACACGGCGGGTGGCTCCTCGGAGGGGGCATGAACGTCTAGGCGCCCACCACCCTATTGCGTTCCGCGCCGTCCGCCGCCTGGGGCGCCCCTTGTGCCGCCCATGCCCCCGTCCGGGATGACACGGGCAGCACGGGCGAGGGGCAAGCACGGGCCACGGGCGACTGGCGACCGGCGACCGGCGACCGGCGACCGGCGACCGCGACCGGCGACTGGACACGGGCCACGGGCCACGGGCAAGCACGGGCGCCCGGCAGCGCGGGCCGCAGGCGGGGCAGGCAACGGGCAGAGCGGGCCGCCGGGCGGACAGCGAGCAGGCAACCGGCGGGGGCGGGAAGCGGGCAGGCGGGGCGGGAAGCGGGCGGGGCGAGAGCGGGCGAAGTCGATCTGTGGGGCCAGGGCGCACTGAAGCCCTGGCGACGCCCTCACCGCACCGTCCCGCGTCTCCTTCCCCCCTCCCCTCCCCCGAGCCCACCCCCACCCCACCCCACTCCGCCACCACTCTCGCGCCCGTACCTCCCGATTCACCCCCGATCGCTTTCTCCCCGCCGCACACGTCAGGCGCCGCGCGTATGCCTCGCGAGTCGAGCCCCGCACGTCAGGCACCGCACGTCACGCCCCACACCGCGGCGAGCCCCGCACGTCACGCCCCCGGGCGTAAGCCCCCTCGCATCACGCCCCGCCCGTCGGGCCTTCCGCCCCTCACTCGTCCGCCACCCCCCTCAGGCGGCCCGTCAGCCGGCCCGCTGGGGTGGCAGGGAGGGCTGGAGGAGGAGCATCCGCTCCACCAGGCGGAGGAACATGGCGACGTCCCGCAGCAGGTCGTCGGCGTCGCGGCTGCTCGCCGCACCGGCTATGCCGGCCTCGGCCTTGGCGCGGCGGGCGGCGCCGGCGGCGAACAGGGCGCTCCATTCGGAGAGTTCGGGAGCGACCTCGGGGAGGACCTCCCAGGCACTGCGGATACGCTGCCTGCGGCGCACGGTGCTCTCGGGCCTGCCGCGCACGGCGAGGACGGCGGCCGCGGTACGCAGCGCGGCCAGATGGGCCGTGGCGAACCGTTCATTGGCGGATTCGAGGGTATGCGCTTCATCGAGGCCGTACTGGGCCTGGGTCAGCAGGTCGAGGGCGGCGGGTGGCGCTGTTGTCCGCCTCAGGACGGGGTGGACATCACTCGGGGGACCGTACGCAGCGGAGCTGCCCGCTGTGGGACGAGCTGCCATGACGAACCTCCTGTCGTCGCATGCCGGTTCGGGACCGTATGACCCCATCGTGAGGTACGGCACTGACAATCGGCGCTGACCTGCCCTTTCGCCGGAAAGGGGACGGAATCCCGCCAGGTTCCCCACACCCCCTTGCGGGAAGAGGGGTGGGATGCCTATTTTTGAACTGACCAGTCAGTTCAAGGAGGGGATCGTGGACAGCACCCCGCACGGGGCGTCGGTCACGGCCGCGGGATTCGGGGTAAAAGGCCCCCGCGGATGGGCGTTCCAGAGCATCGACATCGCGGCGGAACCCGGTTCGCTGATCGCGGTACAGGGACCGTCGGGCTCGGGCCGCACCTGCCTGCTGCTCGCGCTCACCGGCCGGATGAAGTCCGCCGCCGGCACCGCGGACATCGGCGGCGTGCCGCTGCCCAAGAAGATGGCCGCCGTCCGGTCCGTCACCGCGCTCGCCCATGTGCCGGGGGTCGCCGAACTCGATCCGGTGCTGACGGTGGGCGAGCATCTTCGCGAACGCGCCCTGCTCCAGGGCCGGTTCGGGGGCGCGCTGCGTGGGTTGCTGCGGCCGCGCGAGGAGCGCAGGGCCGAGGCCCGTGCCCTGGTGGACGCCGCGCTCGAAGCGGCCGGCCTGGACCTGGACTCGCTGCCCAAGGGGATCCGTACGTCCGTACGCGATCTGGAGCGGCTGGAGGCGCTGCGTCTGTCCGTCGCGCTCGCGCTGATCGGCGCACCTCGGCTGCTCGCCGTGGACGACACCGACCTGAAGCTCTCCGACGGCGACCGGGCGGCGGCCTGGGCGCTGTTGCGCAGCCTGGCGGCGGCCGGCACGACCGTCGTCGCGGTGTGCAGCGAACCGCCGGAGGATGCGGCCGGCGTGGTGATGGTGCGCACCGGCCGGCAGGAGCGGAACGCCTCGGCGGAGGGACCGGGCGCCACCGGCACTCACACCAGCACCGACGCCGGCACCGGAACCGGAACCGGCACCAAAGCAACCGCGGACTCAGCCGCGGCACCCGAACCCACCGCGGCACCCGAGGACACCGACGCCGCCACGAACGGCGCTGCCAAGGAGCCCAAGGACGCCACGGGCGCCACCGACGCCACGGACACCACCGACTCCGACGCCGCCCCGGACGCCGTGCACGACGACAACGAAGGGACGACGGCCGATGCGCTCGCCGAAGCTCGCCGCGCTTGAGCTGAAGCGGTTCGGCCGGGGGAAGCTGCCGCGCGCCGCGCTGGCCGCCCTTCTGCTGCTGCCGCTCCTGTACGGCGCCCTGTATCTGTGGTCCTTCTGGGACCCGTACGGCCGGCTGGACCGGATACCGGTGGCGCTGGTCAACGAGGACAAGGGCGCCGACGTCGACGGGAAGCGGATCTCGGCGGGCGACAGCATCGTCGACGGGCTGCGCGACAGCGACACCTTCGACTGGCGTGCCGTGGACGCGGACGACGCCGACCAGGGCGTCGAGGACGGTGCGTACTACCTCTCGCTGTCGATCCCGAAGGACTTCAGCCGGCGGATCGCCTCCAGTTCCGGGGACCATCCGGAGACCGGCGCCCTCAAGGTGCGCACGAACGACGCCAACAACTACATCGTCGGGCAGATCTCCCGGACGGTCTTCTCCGAGGTGCGCTCGGCGGCCTCCACGAAGTCCTCCCGCACCTTCCTCGACAAGATCTTCGTCTCCTTCTCCACGCTGCACGGCAAGACGGAGCAGGCCGCGGACGGCGCCGACAAGCTGGAGGACGGCATCGGCCGGGCCAAGGACGGCACCGGCAAGCTGTCCGACGGGCTGGGCACCGCGAAGAACGGCAGCGGTGAGCTGGTCAAGGGCCTGGGCGACCTCGACGCGGGCGCCGGGCGGCTCACCCGGGGCAGCTCCGATCTCGCCCGCGGCGCCGACACGGCGGCCGACGGCTCGCACAAGGTCGCCGACGGATCCGGGCAGGTGGCCAAGGGCACCCAGCAGCTCGCCGACACGGTCAACAGGATCGACGGCAAGGTGGGGCCCTTCATCCGGGCCCACGGCAAGGAGATCGGCGAGGCGGCGCAGCTAGTCGCCGACGGCTCCCAGGCGGTCAACGACCACCTGGACAAGCTCCCCGCCGCGGCCGACTCCGGGGCCAGGCTCTCCCGGGGAATCTCCGACCACCTGGACACCTTCTACCGGCTGCGCTGCGGCGAGGGCGGGGTGAACCTCGACGTCTCGTGCGCCGAGCTGAAGCAGATCAAGGAGCAGGCGGCGACCGCGGCGGACAAGGCCGAGGAGGTCAGCGGCTACGTCCACGACCAGAAGAATCTGGACCGGCTCGGCAAGGACCTGGACACCCTGCACTCCCTGGCCGCCGAGCTGGCCGCGCACGGCCCGACTCTCGGCGCGGACATGGACGCGGCCGTCAAGAAGATCAACGACCTCAACGACGGTGCGCACAAGGTCTCCACGGGCGCGGAGAAGCTGGCGGCCGGCACGGACAAGCTCGCCGACGGCGCGGACAAGGTGGCCGACGGCGCCCGCGACCTGCACGACGGCACCGGCCGGGCGGCCACCGGCGCGGGCGACCTCGACTCCGGTGTGGGCAAGCTCAAGGACGGCGCGCAGACGCTGAACGGCGGCATGTTCAAGCTGTCCGACGGCTCCTCGAAGCTGGCCGGCGGGCTGCACGACGGGGCCGCGCGGATTCCCGACTACGACAAGAAGGAGCGCGACGCCCGCACCCGGGTGATGGCCGACCCGGTGCAGCTTGCGTCCGACTCCGCCCACCGGGCGCCGAATTACGGCACCGGCTTCGCCCCGTACTTCATCCCGCTGTCGCTGTGGGTGGGCGCGATGGTGGCCTACATGCTGATCCAGCCGCTCAACCGCAGGGCCCTGGCGATGGGTGCGGCCTCCTGGCGGGTGGCGGTCTCGGGATGGCTGCCGGTGTTCGCCCTCGGGGTGCTGCAGACCGCGGCCCTGATGTCCGTCCTGCACTTCGCGCTCGGTCTGCAGATGGTGCGGGCGGCCGGCACGGTCGGATTCCTCGTCCTGGTGACGGCCTGCTTCTCGGCGATCGTGCAGTGGCTGAACGCCCGGTTCGGACCAGCGGGACGGATCCTGGTGCTGGCGTTGCTGATGCTCCAGCTGACCTCGGCCGGCGGCACGTACCCGGTGCAGACAAGCCCCGGCTTCTTCGGCGCCATCCACCCCTACCTGCCGATGAGTTACGTCGTGGAGGGGCTGCGCCGGCTCATCACGGGCGGCGGCCTGGAACCGGTGTGGCAGGGCAGTCTGGTGCTGCTGGCGTTCACCGTCGGGGCGCTCGCACTGACGTCCCTGTCGGCCCGTGGACGGCAGGTCGTGCGGATGAAGGACCTGCATCCGGAGCTGAGCCTGTGAGCGCCGGGACCGCGGGGGGCGGCACAATCGCCCCCATGGACAGCTCCAATACACGCCGCGACGCCACCCGGCGCAAACTCTTCGACGCCGCGGTCACCCTCATCGCGGAACAGGGCTTCTCGTCCACCACGGTGGACGAGATCGCCGAGCGGGCGGGCGTTGCGAAGGGCACCGTCTACTACAACTTCGCCAGCAAGAATGTGCTCTTCGAGGAGTTGCTCCGGCACGGCATCGAACTGCTGGCGGCCTCCTTGCAGGCGGCCTCCGAGGAGGTCGCCGACCGGGGCGGCAGCCGGATCGACGCCCTGGACGCGATGATCCGGGCCGGCCTGGACTTCATCTCCCGCTACCCGGCGCTCACGCAGCTCTACGTCGCGGAGCTGTGGCGCACCAATCGCGCCTGGCAGTCGACGCTGATGGTGGTGCGCGAACGGGCCATCACGGTGGTGGAGGACGTACTGCGGGAGGCTGTCGCCGGCGGGGAGCTGAGCGAGGACATCGACATTCCGCTCACCGCGTCCGCGCTGTTCGGGATGGTCCTGGTGGCCGCTTTGGACTGGCAGTCCTACCAGCCGGACCGGTCGATCGACGACGTCCACGCGTCGCTGTCGCGGCTGCTCCAGGGGCGGGTCAGCGGCCGCCCGGCCTGAGGGGCGGTGACGTCAGTGCGCGCCGTACGGCCAGGTACGGCGCGCACCGTACGGGTGCCCGGCACAAAAGAGTGCGCTGCCCTGGCACGGATCGTTCCCCCATCGATCCGACCAGGACAGCGCTTCCCCCGTGCTCCCCCGTGCTCCCCCGTGGAGCCCCCGTACTTCCCCCGTCACGTCCGGGAGCCGCGCCGTTCCGCCGCCCCGTGTCGGCGGTGCGGCGCCGCTTCCCTTCCGTGGTCCCCACTCTTCCTTCCGGGCGGCCTCCGGCCCATCCGCGTACCTACTCATCTCGGAGCCTGAGTACGGATACTCAAAGCTGAGCACCGCGCCCCAGGGCTGCCCTACGATCGCCCGTGTGTCCGTACTCCCGTTGGTGTTCACCAGTGGCTGGGCGAGCGGGATCAACGCCTATGCCGTCGTCCTGCTCCTCGGCCTGCTCGGCGCGACCGGGATCAGCGACGACGTCCCCGCGGCGCTCCAGCGGCCCGATGTGCTGATCGTCGCGGGGGTGCTGTTCCTCTGCGAGGCGGTCGCCGACAAGGTCCCGTACGTGGACTCGGTGTGGGACACCGTGCACACGGTGATCCGGCCGGTCGCCGGCGCTGTGGTGGCGGCGCTGCTGGCCGGGCACGACGGATCGCTGCCGGAGCTGGCGGCGGGCGCGGTGGGCGGCTCCACGGCGTTGCTGAGCCACCTGGTCAAGGCGGGGACCCGGATCGCGGTGAACACCTCGCCGGAGCCCGCGAGCAACATCGTGCTGAGCGTGGTCGAGGACCTGGGCGTCGCCGGGATCATCGTCTTCGCGGTGTTCCATCCGCTGGCCGCCGCGGTCATCGCCGCCGCGCTGCTGGTCGCGGGCGTCACCGTGGTGATCTTCCTGTGGTCGCGGATCCGACGGTACCTGCGGAGCCGGCGGCAGCGGCGCGCGGCGAAGCGGCAGCCGGCGGTGGTGCGCGGCGCGGTGCCACCAGGCTGATCCGCCTGAACCCCCGGCCGTGCGGGCGTTGTCAGAGGGGCCGGATAAAGTCGCAGGCATGGCACGGATTGCGGTGATCGGCGCCGGGATGGGCGCGATGGCGGCCGCTGCCCGGCTGGCCGTCGCGGGCCACCGGGTGGCGGTGTTCGAGCGCGGCGCGACGCACGGCGGCGCGCTGCAGCGGTTCGAGCGGGACGGCTTCGCCTTCGATACGGGCCCCGGCCTGCTGCATCTGCCGGCGGTCTACCGCGATCTGTTCGTCAAGACCGGCCGTGAGCCGCTGGAGCGCTGCGTCGAGCTGACGCAGGTCGATCCCGCGGTCCGCCATGTCTTCGCGGACGGCACCGCCGTCTCGCTGCCGAACGCCTCACGGGCCGGCGTCGTCGAGGCACTGGACGCCGCCCTGGGAGCCGGGGCGGGCGAGCGCTGGAGTGCGTACATCAACCGCGCCCGCGAGACCTGGGACGCCACCCGGCGGCCGCTGCTGGAGGAACCGCTGCGACCGGACTGGCAGGTGCTGGGGAGCGACCCGTATCCGGCGGTGCGCCGACGTGGCCTGTTCGGGCGGGGCAAGGGCCCGACGACCGCGCCCCTCGCCGAGGTCGCCCGCCGCGAGTTGGCCGACCCCCGGCTCATCGCGCTGCTGGAGAGCCACGCGACGTCTTACGGCTTCGACCCACGCAGCGTCCCGGCGAGCGCGGCCGTGCTGCCCTACATGGAGGAGACCTTCGGGAGTTGGTACGTCCGCGGCGGCATGCGCGCCCTGGCCGACGCGCTGTTCGCGCGCTGTACGGCCCGCAAGGTGGAGTTCGCCTTCGGCGCCGAGGTGACCCGGATCGTGGCGAAGGACGGCCGGGCGGCGGGCGTGGAACTCGCCGACGGCCGGGTGGAGGAGGCGGATGTCGTCGTCGCCGGCGTCGCCCCGGCCCTCCTGGAGCCGATGCTGCCGGGGGCGCTGCCGTGGGGCGACGACGAGATCCGTCCCGGCACCGCGGCGGAACTGCGCGCGCCGGGACGGTTCACGGTCGCACTCGCGCTGAGCGGCCGCCGCCCGCAGGACGCCGCGCACCGCACGGTGCTGCACACCGCGGACCGCGGGGCCGAACTGGCCGCGGTATTCGGTGAGGACGCCGCTCGAGGCGTCCCCTGCGCCGATCCGACGGTGACGGTCCTGCGGCCGGACGACCCCGGCTCCCGGCCGGATGACGACCACGAGGCGGTGACGCTCACAGCGGCCGTCGCCGCTCCCCTCCGGACGGGGACAGCGCCCGCCGGGCCGGGGCATGCGGAGTCCTTCGCCGACCGGATGACGGAGATCGCCGAGGCCGCGGTCCCCGGGCTGCGGGAGCGTCTGCGGTGGCGGGAGATCCTGCCGGCCGGCGAGGAGGCGCGGGTGCCGGGACCTGCGCTGGCCGGCGCGGAAGGCCGCTTCCTGCGGCCCGCCAACCGCACCCGGATACCAGGGCTCTACGCGGTCGGCGGCTGGTCGCACCCGGGCGGCGGCCTCGCGCACGCCGGAATGTCCGGCGCGATCGTCGCGGGCCTGATCGTGAACGGCGACGACTGGCGCGGCTCGACCTGACGGTGACGGTGGTGAGGCATGGCCGCGCCGGCCGTCGCCTGCCGGGCGAGAGGCCGTCGGGAGACAGCCGGCCCGGTACGGAAAGCCATGAGGCGGCCGTCCCGGTACGCAAGGCAGTGCACTGTGCGCCCACGGGATGCCGGGACGTCACCACACGCGGCGGGCTCGCACCCAGGTCAGCAGGTCAGCAGGTCCCAAGCCTGCGGCCATGGCTCGCGCCCCGAGCGGCTCCACGGCGGTGACCCAGCGACGATGACTCAGTGGCAGTGGCTCAGTGGCAGTGGCTCAGTAGCGGTAGTGCTGTTCGTCGTAGCCCTGCGGCGAGTTCGGCGGGTAGGGCGGCTGCTCGGGCGGGAGTTCCCCGTCGCGCTGCTGCGGTACCCAGGCCCCGCCGGGCGGCGTCTCGTGGTAGCCCTGCCCGAAGTCCTGGCCCAGCGGCTGCCCCTGCCCGTCGGACGGCAGGCCGTCGTACTGCTGCGCATACGGCGCCCCGCCATAGGGGTCCGGCTGCGCGTAGGGGTCGTACGGCGCGGAGTACTGCTGCGTGCCGATGTACGGGTCGGAGTAGGGCGCCTGCTGCCCCTGGCCGTCGCCGTACCCTCCGTACCCGCCGTACGGATCGGCGTAGGCGTCCTGGCCCGCGGCGGGCTGACCGTAACTGCCGCCGTATCCATAGCCGTTACCGTCGCCGTTACCGGTGGCGTTGCCGGTGGCGTTGCCGTACGCGTCGTAGCCGGGATAGTCGGGGTATTCGGGGTAGTCGCCCTGCGGATTGCGGGCGTCGGGGCTGTAGATGCCGTACTGGCCGGTCTCGTCGGGCATCGGCTGCGGGGCGTAGACGGCGGTGTCGTGACGCGCGTAGGCGTCCTGGCCGGCGTAGGTCTGCTGCTGGTCCTGGTAGGGGTCGTGCGCGCGGTAGCCGTCGCCCGCGTTGTAGAACCCGTCGCCGGCGTAAGTCTCCTGCGTCAGGGGGCCGTTGAGGGTGTCGTCGCCGTACGAGCCCACGAAGACGTTCTGGTCCTGGTAGACGTCCTCGCCGTTCCGGCCCGCGTAGGCGCCGTTCTGCCCCGGAAAGACGGCCGTGTCGTCCGCACCCGCCCCTGCGGCGTCGGCGAGGGGCACCGCTTCCAGGTCGGACACCTGCAAGGTCGGCTCGGCGGCCGGCGGCGCGGAGGAGCGGGCCCTGCGCCGCCGGCTCTCGCCCGGTTTGCCACCCAGTGCCCAGCCGGTCGAGAAGCCCCGCCGGAAGGAGAGCGTGACCTGGGTCTGCCCGACCGCGAAGGCGATGGCACCCAACCCGATCACGATCACCGACGGGATGATGACGCCGAGGACCACGCCGAGGAAGCCCGCGAAGGCGAGCAGCCGCCAGCGCAGCCGGGCCTTGTACTGGAGCAGTACCTCACCCAGCAGCCACAGCGCGACGAGGCCGAATGCGATGTAGAGGACCGTCCAGCCCATATACGCCCCTCTTCCGCCGCTTTCCGGCCACCGTCATCAGGACTGCTGGTGCAGTCCCAGATTCTCGTAGATTTCCAGGGTCGCCGTGGAGTGGTTCAGGGTAATGAAGTGCAACCCGGGAACGTCCTCGGCCATCAAGCGCGCACACAACTCCGTTGCGTACTCGATGCCAATGGAGCGTACAGCGGCCGGGTCATCCTTGACGGCAAGGATGCGTTCGGCCAGCTCCGGCGGGAAGGCCGCGTTGCTGAGCTGCGCGAAACGCTCGATCTGGCGCACGTTGGTGACCGGCATGATCTCCGGAATGATCGGCGTCGAGCAACCCGCCGCCGCCACGCGGTCCCGCAGCCGGAAGTAGTCCTCCGGGTAGAAGAACATCTGCGTGATGGCGAAATCCGCGCCGGCCCGGCACTTGTTGACGAAGTGGGCGACGTCGGAGTCCCAGTCCTTCGAGCGCGGGTGCATCTCGGGGAAGGCGGCCACGCCGACGCAGAAGTCGCCGGACTCCTTGATCAGCTGGACGAGGTCGGCGGCGTAGTCCACACCATCGGGGTGCCGCACCCAGTCGCCCATCGGGTCGCCGGGCGGGTCCCCGCGCAGCGCGAGCATGTTGCGGATGCCCGCGTCGGCGTACTGCCCGATGATGTTGCGCAGGTCGGCCGTGGAGTGGTTGACCGCGGTCAGGTGGGCGACCGGGGTGAGGGTGGTGTCCGTGGCGATGCGCTCGGTGGCGCGCACCGTGCCGTCACGGGAGGTGCCGCCGGCGCCGTACGTCACGGAGACGAAGGTCGGGGAGACGGCCTCGATCCGGCGAATGGCGTTCCACAGGGTCCGCTCGCCCTTCTCGGTCTTCGGGGCGGCGAACTCGAACGAATATGACTGCTTGCCGGAAGCCAGCAGCTCGCGCACTGTCCGTGCGCGATCAGTCCTGGTGGAAGCTGTACCTAGGGCCATACCGGCAGGTTAACCACCGGCCGGTCACACTCCAACCGGCACCGGCGTTATGCCTGGTAAGCCGGGTTCATGTCCACTGGTTGGACAACTCCCGGCCATCAGGGCGTCCGGAAAATGCCATGGAACCGGGATCAAGGGCGCAGAGCGATGGTCCGCGCTCCGGTGCGCCCGCGGCTCATGCGTCCCAGGCACGCACCCGCTTCGCCAGCGCCGCGGCGGCCGCGGCGGGATCGTCCGCCTCGGTGAGCGCACGGACCACCACGACCCGCCGCGCGCCGGCCTCCAGCACCTCGTCCAGGTTGCCGGCGTCGATCCCGCCGATCGCGAACCAGGGGCGTTCGGGCGCGCGCGAGGCGGTGTGGCGGACCAGGTCGAGGCCGGGGGCGTGGCGGCCGGGCTTGGTGGGCGTCGGCCAGCAGGGCCCCGTGCAGAAGTAGTCCACGCCCGGCTCGGCGATGGCTGCGTCCACCTCGGCCTCGGCGTGGGTGGAGCGGCCGATGAGCACCCCCGCGCCGAGGATGGCGCGGGCCGCGGGCACCGGGAGGTCGCCCTGTCCCAGATGCAGCACCTCGGCGCCGCTCGCGTGGGCGACGTCCGCGCGGTCGTTGACCGCCAGCAGCTTGCCGTGCCGTCGGCAGGCGTCCGCGAGGACTTCGAGGTGGTCGAGCTCCTCGGCCGCCTCCATGCCCTTGTCGCGCAGCTGGACGATGTCCACGCCGGAGGACAGCACCGCGTCCAGGAACTGCGGGAGGTCGCCCTGCCGCTTGCGGGCGTCCGTGCACAGATACAGCCGGGCGTCGGCCAGGGCCTGTCGTGCGGTGTCCATCGGGCGGCTTCCCCCAGGTCGGTGGCGTACGGGCCGGACGGTCCGGCCCGTACGCCCCTCAGATGCGGATGCGGTTACGGATGCTGGTGTGTTTGCTGTTGTGCGCGCGCTCGCGCCGGGTGCGTCAGACGGCGAGCGCCTGAGCGCGGCGCTTCACCTCCGTGCCGCGATTCTCGCGCAGCGCCTGCGCGGGGGTGCCGGGCAGGCTCTCGTCAGGCGTGAAGAGCCACTCCAGCATCTCCTCGTCGGCGAAGCCGTCGTCGCGCAGGAGGGTCAGGGTCCCGACCAGACCCTTGATGATCTTGCCGTCCTTGATGAAATCGGCCGGCACGTGCAGTGCCCTGTTCTCGCCGCGGCGCACCGCGATCAGCTGGCCCTCCTTGACCAGCTGCCGGACGCGCGTCACCTCGACGCCGAACGCCTCGGCGATGTCGGGGAGGGTGAGCCAGGCGGGGACGAGTCCATCGATGTTTGCGTCAATCTCGGTCACAGGACAAGCGTGCCACCTCGCACTGACAGCCGGTAGCCGGGCATCGCCATCGGGGGCCCACGGCACACCGGTGGGTGAGCCGCGCGGGCCCTCGGTGGGGCCCGGTGCCGGCGGCGCGGCGCCCGGCGGGCGCCCCGGCCCGCCCCCTACCGGACCGCCGACTTCAGCGATACGGACGCGACGGCCGCCCGGACGCGGTCCAGCTTCGCGCCGCGCTCGATGAGCTTGCGCCCCTGGGCGAGGTCCCGGGGCCGCCCCACGGCCAGCAGCGCCACCAGGGTGTCCTCGCGCAGCCACAGCACCGTCCAGGCGGCGCCGGTCGGGTCGCCGCGCCAGACCAGGGTGTCGGCGACCGGGTGGTGGCCCGCGTACTGCACGAAACGGCCGAACTGCTCGGACCAGAAGTACGGGACCGGGTCGTAGGCCAGGCCCGGCGCGGCACCGCGGGCGATGTTCTCGGCGACCGTCCGCGGCCCCTGGAGGGCGTTGTCCCAGTGGTGGATCAGCAGCCGGCGGCCGTAGCGGGCGGACGGGAACGACGCGCAGTCGCCGACCGCGTACACGTCGGGTGCGGAGGTGCGCAGCCACTCGTCGGCATGCACGGAACCGTCCTTGGGGGACAGCTCGATTCCCGAGCCGCCCAGCCAGCCGGTCGCCGGCCTGGCGCCGATCCCGACCACCACCGCGTCGGCGGGCAGCGTCGTGCCGTCCGCGAGCTCGACCGCGCCCGGCCGCACGGAGTCGACCGGTACGCCGGTGCGCAGCTCGGCTCCCGCCTCGGTGTACCAGCCGGTCATGTGGGCGGCGACCTCGGCGGGCAGCGCACCGGCCAGCGGGCGGTCGGACGCCTCGACGACGGTGACCGCGCAGCCGGACTCGCGTGCCGCGGTCGCGAACTCGGCGCCGATCCAGCCGGCCCCGACGACGACGATGCGCTGCCGGGCGGCCAGCACCGGCCGCAGCCGCTCCGCGTCGTCGAGGGTGCGCAGCAGATGGACGCCGGGCTGCGATTCGCCGCCAGGCAGGTGGATCGGATCGGCGCCGGTGGCGATCACGGCGTAGTCATAGGGGACGGGCCCGTCGGCCGTCTCGACGACGTGGGCGTCCGGCACCAGACCGGTGACCGGCCGGCTGAGCTGCAGATCGATGCCGAGCGCGGGGAAGTCGACGTCGAAGGTGGAGCCGTCGGCCTTGCCGAGCAGCACCGCCTTGGACAGCGGGGGCCGGTCGTAGGGCTGGTGGGGCTCGTCGCCGAGCAGCGTGACGGCGCCGCGCCAACCCTGTTCGCGCAGCGCGACCGCGGTCTGCACACCCGCGATTCCCGCGCCGACGATCACCACGCGCGGCGTGCGGTCAGGGGCCTGGGAAGACTTGCTCTGCTGGCTCACGCGATCACTCTAGGACGGCGGGTCGCGCCGCTCGCAGCAGCGCGCAAGGAGATCTCTGACACAGCGTCACCGGCGGTCACGCCGGAACGCCGGCCCGCCGACGGCCCGGGGCGCTCCCTTACGACGCGTCGCGGACGCGTATTAGGGTGACGGGTACACGCACTCGCGGGAGCCCGGACGCACCGGGCTGAGAGGGAGGCTGGCCGGCCTCCGACCGTACGAACCTGATCCGGGTCATGCCGGCGAAGGGAGGGGCTGGACGCCCATGCATCCACCTGCCACACCATCGGCCGCTGCGACCACGCACCCCGATGTCCTCGTCATCGGGGGCGGCATCATCGGACTCGTCACCGCCTGGCGGGCGGCCGGCCGCGGGCTGCGCGCCGCCGTGGCCGACCCCGCGCCCGGCGGCGGGGCGGCCCGGGTCGCGGCGGGCATGCTCGCCGCCGTCACCGAGCTGCACTACGGCGAGCAGACCCTGCTCGGGCTCAACCTCGCCTCCGCGGAACGCTATCCGCGCTTCGCGGCGGAGCTGGAGGAGTCCAGCGGACAGCAGGTCGGCTACCGCAGGTGCGGCACCCTCGCCGTCGCCCTGGACGCCGACGACCGCGCCCACCTGCGCGAGCTCCACGCCCTGCAGACCCGCTCGGGCCTGGATTCACAGTGGCTGACGGGGCGCGAGTGCCGTCGCCTGGAGCCGATGCTCGCACCCGGCGTACGCGGCGGGCTGCGGGTGGACGGCGATCACCAGGTGGATCCGCGCCGGCTGGCGAGCGCCCTGCTGATCGCCTGCGAACGCGCGGGGGTGACCTTCCACCGCAGCTGGGCGGAGCGCCTGACGGTCCACGGCGACCGGGCGACCGGGGCCGAGCTCGCCGACGGCACACGGCTGTCGGCCGGCCAGGTCGTGCTGGCCGGGGGCAGCTACAGCGGGCGGCTGGCCGGTGTCCCCGAGGACGTGCTGCCGCCGGTGCGCCCGGTCAAGGGCCAGGTGCTGCGGCTGCGTATGCCGGAGCCACCGCGCGGCGGCTCCCCCTTGCTGTCGCGCACCGTACGGGCGGTCGTCCGCGGCGGCCCCCTTTACCTGGTGCCCCGGGAGGACGGGGAGCTGGTCGTCGGCGCCACCAGCGAGGAGCTGGGCTGGGACACCACCGTCACCGCCGGCGGGGTCTACGAGCTGCTGCGGGACGCGCACGAGCTGGTCCCCGGCATCACCGAGCTGCCGCTCGTCGAGACCTGCGCGGGGCTGCGCCCGACCTCGCCGGACAACGCGCCGATGCTGGGCCCGACCGCGCTGCCCGGCCTCCATCTGGCCACCGGCCACTTCCGCAACGGGGTCCTGCTGACCCCGGTCACCGGCGACGCGATGGCCGAGGTACTGGCCACCGGAAGCCTCCCGGAAGAGGCCCGCCCCTTCTCCCCCGCGCGCTTCTCCGCCACCGCCGGCTCGCGGCCGGAAAGCGCCCGCGCCCCACAGGAGCAGCCCGTATGAGCGCCCCGACCGTGTCCGTGTCCGTCAACGGCGAATCCCGCGACGTCCCCGCCGGCCTCACCCTGGACCGGCTCGTCGCGACCCTGTCCAAGGCGCCCGCCGGGGTGGCCGCCGCGGTCAACGAGACCGTGGTGCCACGCACCCGCTGGCCCCTCACCCCGCTCGGCGACGGCGACCGCGTCGAGGTGCTCACCGCGGTCCAGGGAGGCTGATCCGCACCGATGGCCGATGATCTTCTCACCATCGCCGGGACCGCGTTCCGATCCCGTCTGATCATGGGAACGGGTGGCGCGCCCAGCCTCGACGTCCTGGAGCGCGCGCTGCTCGCCTCCGGTACGGAGCTGACGACGGTCGCCATGCGGCGCCTGGACCCGACCGTGCAGGGCTCGGTGCTGTCCGTGCTGGAACGGCACGGCATCCAGGTGCTGCCGAACACCGCGGGCTGCTTCACCGCGGGCGAGGCGGTGCTCACCGCCCGGCTCGCCCGGGAGGCGCTCGGCACGGACTGGGTCAAGCTGGAGGTCGTCGCCGACGAGCGCACCCTCCTGCCCGACCCGATCGAGCTGCTGGACGCCGCCGAGACGCTGGTGGACGACGGTTTCACGGTGCTGCCGTACACCAACGACGATCCGGTGCTGGCCCGCAAGCTGGAGGAGGTGGGGTGCGCCGCGATCATGCCGCTCGGCTCCCCCATCGGCTCCGGCCTGGGCATCCGCAATCCGCACAACTTCCAGCTGATCACCGAGCGGGCCGGCGTCCCCGTCGTGCTGGACGCCGGTGCCGGCACCGCCTCCGATGCCGCGCTCGCCATGGAGCTGGGCTGCGCGGCGGTGATGCTGGCGTCGGCGGTGACCCGGGCCCAGGAACCGGAGCTGATGGCGGACGCCATGCGGCACGCGGTCGAGGCTGGCCGGCTGGCGCACCGCGCGGGCCGGATCCCGCGCCGGCACTTCGCGCACGCGTCCTCGCCCACCGAGGGCGTGGCGGAGCTGGACCCGGAGCGGCCTGCGTTCTGACCCGGCGGGCGGGCCCGCCGCTCGCGGGCTCCGACCCCGGAGCGGCGGTCCGTGGCCGGTGCTCCTGTCACCGTTCGGCTGCAGTACGCCCCGGGTGACCGCCGCGGCGTTCGACGTGTCGGTGGTTCCTCGTAGACTTCTCTGCCGTGGATACCACCCTTCAGGACCCGCTCGTGGGCCAGCTGCTCGACGGCCGCTACCGCGTCCAGGCGCGCATCGCCGCCGGCGGTATGGCCACCGTCTACCGGGCGGTGGACACCCGGCTCGACCGCGTGCTGGCGCTGAAGGTCATGCACCCGACCCTCGCGACGGACCAGGCGTTCGTCGAGCGCTTCATCCGCGAGGCCAAGTCGGTCGCGCGCCTGTCCCACCCGAATGTGGTGGGCGTCTTCGACCAGGGCGCGGACGGCACCTACGTCTATCTGGCGATGGAGTACGTCGCCGGCTGCACCCTGCGCGACGTCCTGCGTGAGCGGGGCGCCCTGCAGCCGCGGGCCGCGCTGGACATTCTGGAGCCGATCCTCGCCGCCCTGGGCGCCGCGCACCGCGCCGGCCTGGTCCACCGCGACATGAAGCCGGAGAACGTCCTCATCGGCGACGACGGCCGGGTCAAGGTCGCCGACTTCGGCCTGGTGCGCACCGTCGACACCCACACCACCTCCACCGGCGCGATCCTGGGAACCGTCTCCTACCTCGCCCCCGAGCAGATCGACAGCGGCACGGCCGACGCCCGGGTCGATGTCTACGCCTGCGGCGTGGTGCTCTACGAGATGCTGACCGGCGGCAAGCCGCACACCGGCGGTTCCGCGGCGCAGGTCCTCTACCAGCATCTGCACGAGGACGTACCACCGCCCTCGCAGGCCGTTCCCGGCCTGGCCGGGCAGCTCGACGAGCTGGTCGCGCTGGCCACCGCCCGCGATCCGCAGCAGCGCCCCCAGGACGCGGTGGCGATGCTGTCCCGCTCGCAGGCGGTCCGTGCCGGGCTGACCGACGAGCAGCTGGACGCGGTGCCGCCGCAGGCGAAGGCGGTCGCGGACGGCGCCGGCTCGGAGCGTACGGACGTGCTGCCGCGGCCCGGCGGCGTACAGCTGCCGCTGCCCGGTGCCACCGGGGAGGCGGAGCTGAACCGCACCAGCCGGCTCGAGGTGCCACCGGCGGACGCCGCGCCGCCCACCGACCGCACCACTCGGCTGCGCCGGGCGTCCGCGCCGGCGCCGCGCGGCGGGCTGTTGCAGCGGCGCAGGTTCGCCACCATCGTCGCGGCCGTGCTGCTGCTCCTCGGGGTGGGCACGGGCGTCTGGTACATCAATTCCGGCCAGTTCACGACCGTCCCCGCGGTGCTGGACATGCCGCAGTCCAAGGCCGAGAAGACGCTCCGCGACGAGGGGCTCGGCGTGAAGGTGTCGCGCGGCTACAGCGCGAACGTCCAGCGCGGCCATGTCATGGCGACGGACCCGGCCAACGGCAAGCGGATCCGGGGCAACGGCACGGTCACCCTCACCGTCTCCCGCGGCCCCGAGATCGTCTCGATCCCGGACCTGTCGGGCACACCGGTCGCCGACGCCAAGCGCCGGCTGCGCGACCTCGGCCTGACGCCGGGCACCGAGACCCGGGGGTTCAGCGACGAGGTCGCCAGGGGCTCGGTGATCCGTACGGACCCGGCCGCGGGCAGCAAGCGGCGGCCCGACACGGCCGTCGCGCTCACGATCAGCCGGGGCGCCGAGGTGGAGATGCCCGATGTGGTCGGCGACGACCGGGCCGACGCGCAGGAGACGCTGCGCGAGGCCGGACTCCGGGTGAAGTTCGCGGCGGCGCCGGTCCACTCCGAGGAGGACAAGGGCACCATCGCCCGGCAGTCGACGGCCGAGGGCGAAAGCCTGGGCGAGGGCGAGACGGTCACCCTCACGGTCTCCAAGGGGCCCGAGATGATCACCGTGCCGGATGTCACCGGCAAGGACGTCGAGGACGCCAGGCGGGAGCTGCGGGCCCTGGGGTTCGCGGTCGAGGTGAAGAAGCCGTTGCTGTTCCCTCAGGACACGGTCGACTCCCAGTCGGTCGAGGCCGGGGAGCAGGCCCCCAAGGGCGACACGATCACCATCAGGCTCAAGGGCGCGCTGTAGCGCCGGTCCGTGCAAGCGTGGTCGCCGGTCCGGGCCCCGGACCGGCGACCTGCGGCCGCGGCGGACCTGGCACCCTGGGAAGGTGAGCACTCCCTCTTCCCCGCAGCCCTCCCGTCGCCGTAACCCGGTCGGGGGCCATGTCCCGGTCGCCGGCGGCCTGGCCAAGGTCGGCCTCCCCTACGCCCGCGAGATCGGCGGCGAGACCGTGCAGGTCTTCGTGGCCAACCCGCGCGGCTGGGCGACCCCGCCCGGCAACCCCGACCAGGACGAGGCGTTCCGGGCGGCCTGCGCGCGGGACGGGATCCCGGCGTATGTCCACGCCCCGTATCTGATCAACTTCGGCTCGCACACCGAGGCGACGGTCGACAAGTCCGTGGAATCGCTGCGCCACTCGCTGCGGCGCGGACGGGAGATCGGCGCGCTCGGCGTGGTCGTGCACACCGGCTCGGCGACCGGCGGACGGGCCCGCGACGTGGCTCTGGCCCAGGTCAGGGAGCGGATGCGGCCGCTGCTCGACGAGCTGACGCACGACGACGACCCGTGGCTGCTGCTGGAGTCGACGGCCGGCCAGGGCGCGTCGCTGTGCGCGCTCGCCGAGGATCTCGGCCCGTACTTCGACGCGCTGGACCGGCACCCCAAGCTCGGGGTCTGCCTGGACACCTGCCACGCCTTCGCGGCGGGCCACGACCTGGCGGCGCCGGGCGGCACGAAGCTGCTTCTGGACGAGCTGGTGGAGGTGGCGGGCGAGGGCCGGCTGCGGCTGATCCACGCCAATGACTCCAAGGACGTGGTGGGTGCCCACAAGGACCGCCACGCGAACATCGGCGCGGGCCATATCGGTGCCGAGCCGTTCGGGGAGCTGTTCGCCCATCCCGCGACCGATGGCGTTCCGCTGGTGATCGAGACGCCGGGCGGCAAGGAGGGGCACGCGGCGGACGTGTCCCGCCTCAAGGAGCTGCGCGAAGCCTGGTCTCCCACCTCTTGATGGATACCCTAGGGGGGTATAACTTGGTGATCGTCGGCAAGTGACCGCACCCTCCCCTGGGGGTTTCCATGAAGCTGCACGGGCACGAGGAACACCTCGAACACGCGGATCCCACCGGACGCGACCCGCACGCGTCCCACACTCCGGGCGGCCCCGGCGATCACCCACCGACGGACTGGGGGACGGCCGCCCGGGCCACCCTGCACTGCCTCACCGGCTGCGCCATCGGCGAGGTTCTCGGCATGGTGATCGGCACCGCCCTGGGCTGGTCCAACGTCCCGACGCTGATCCTCGCGATCGCGCTGGCCTTCTTTTTCGGCTACGCGCTCACCCTGCGCGGCGTCCTACGGACCGGCCTGAACCTCAAGGCCGCCGTCAAGATCGCCCTGGCCGCAGACACCCTGTCGATCGCGGTGATGGAACTCGTCGACAACAGCGTCATCGCCCTGATTCCGGGCGCGATGGACGCCGGTCTGTCGCGGTGGCTGTTCTGGGGGGCGCTGGCGCTCTCACTCGTGGTGGCGTTCGTCGTGACCACGCCCGTCAACCGCTGGATGATCAGCCGCGGGAAGGGGCACGCCGTGGTGCACAGCCACCACGGCTGACGCGGTCGGAGCGCCCCACGGCCGGACCGGCCGCGCTCAGAGCTCGGGGCCGTCGCCCGGCCCCTCCTGATAGGAGTACCGCTGCTCCTGCCACGGGTCGCCGAGGTTGTGATAGCCGCGCTCCTCCCAGAAGCCACGGCGATCCGCCGTCATGTACTCGATGCCGCGGACCCATTTGGGGCCCTTCCAGGCGTACAGATGGGGAACGATCAGCCGGACCGGGAAGCCGTGCTCGGCGGTGAGGAGTTCACCGGAGCGGTGGGTGGCGAAGATGCAGTTCTCCGCGGCGAAATCCTCCAGCCGCAAATTCGAACTGAAGCCGTACTCGGCCCAGACCATCACATGGGTGACATCCGGCGCCGGCGGCGCGAGTTCCAGGATGGTCTGCGTCCGCACTCCGCCCCATTCGGCGCTCAGCATGCTGAATTTGGTCACGCAGTGCATATCCGAGACGACCGTGGTGTACGGCAGCGCGGCGAATTCCTCGTGCGTCCAGCAGTGCTTACCGCCGTCCGCGGTGGCGCCGAACGCCCGGAACTCCCAACGCTCGGGGCGGAACTTGGGGACCGGCCCGTAATGCGTCACCGGCCAGCCCCGCTGCAGTCGCTGCCCCGGAGGCAGCTGAGAATGCTCCTCTTCGTGGCGTTCCGGCTGACCCATGCCCTCCATGTTGTCAGACCGGAAGGGGTGCCGATGACCAGGGCGGCAGGGATTCGGGCAACTCATACTAAGCGTGCACTTACTGGACGGGTCGCTTCGCCCGGTGCGAGGATGCGCGGCACCTGCCCAGTTTTCCGTGTGGAAGGAGCCCGCTGCCATGCAGGGCGACCCCGAGGTCCTTGAATTTCTCAACGAGCAGCTGACTGCCGAGCTGACCGCGATCAACCAGTACTTCCTGCACGCCAAGATGCAGGAGAATTTCGGTTGGACGAAGCTCGCGAAGTACACGCGCAGCGAGTCGTTCGATGAGATGAAGCACGCGGAACTCCTGACGGACCGCATTCTCTTCCTCGACGGTCTGCCGAACTACCAGCGGCTGTTCCATGTGCGGGTCGGTCAGACGGTCACCGAGATGTTCCAGGCCGACCGACAGGTCGAGGTGGAGGCGATCGATCGCCTCAAGCGCGGTATCGAGGTCATGCGTACCAAGGGCGACATCACCTCGGCGAACATCTTCGAGGACATCCTCGCGGACGAGGAGCACCACATCGACTATCTCGACACCCAGCTGGAGCTGGTGGAGAAGCTCGGGGAGGCGCTCTACATCGCCCAGCTGATCGAGCAGCCGAGCTGAGACCGGGCCATGCGCACCCGGCGGCGGGTGATCACGCGCCCGGCAGGTGCTAGGCGGCCTCCGGGAGCGCCGCGGGCGCCGCTTCGGCCACCTCCGCGACCAGCGGCTCGGGCGCGCCGTTGTCGATGAGTTCACGCCGGGGGCAGGAGCCCCGGCCGAGCAGGGCCTGGATGCGGCGTACGCAGCCGCCGCAGTCGGTGCCGGCCTTGCAGGCGGACGCTATCTGGCGGGGCGTACAGGCGCCCGTGCCCGCATGATCGCGGACCTGCTGCTCGGTGATGCCGAAGCAGGAGCAGACGTACACGCGGGTCACCCCCTGGGAGGACGGCTCGTCGATCTGGCTGATCTTGAGTGAGGTTACCCTTACCTTACCCATAGCGGGCCGACCTGCACAACGCGATGGGGCGCGGATCACAGGATCCGCGCCCCATCGTTGTGCTGTCTGTCTCCGTCGCCGCAGGTCAGCGACGGATGGCCTCACTGATCGCGGTACATCTCCGCCACCAGGAACGCCAGGTCGAGCGACTGGCTGCGGTTGAGCCGCGGGTCGCAGGCCGTCTCGTAGCGCTGGTGCAGATCGTCGACGAAGATCTCGTCGCCGCCGCCCACGCACTCCGTGACGTCGTCGCCGGTCAGCTCGACGTGGATGCCGCCCGGGTGCGTGCCGAGGCTCTTGTGGACCTCGAAGAAGCCCTTGACCTCGTCCAGCACGTCGTCGAAGCGACGAGTCTTGTGACCCGAGGCCGCCTCGAAGGTGTTGCCGTGCATCGGGTCGCAGATCCAGGCCACCTGGGCACCGGAGGCGGTGACCTTCTCGACCAGCTCGGGGAGCTTGTCGCGGACCTTGTCCGCACCCATACGGGTGATGAAGGTCAGCCGGCCCGGCTCGCGGTCCGGGTCGATGCGCTCGATGAGCGTGAGCGCGTCCTCCGGAGTGGTGGTCGGGCCGAGCTTGACGCCGATGGGGTTGCGGATGCGCGAGGCGAACTCGAGGTGCGCACCGTCCAGCTGACGGGTGCGCTCGCCGATCCAGACCATGTGGCCGGAGACGTCGTAGAGGTCGTTGGTGCGCGAGTCGACACGGGTGAGCGCCGACTCGTAGTCGAGGACGAGCGCCTCATGGGAGGCGTAGAACTCGACGGTCCGGAACTCCTCCGGGTCCACCCCGCAGGCGTTCATGAAGTTCATCGCGCGGTCGATCTCGCGGGCCAGCGCCTCGTAGCGCTGTCCGGAGGGCGAGGACTTCACGAAGTCCTGGTTCCAGGCGTGCACCTGGCGCAGGTCGGCGTAGCCACCGGTGGTGAAGGCACGGACGAGATTGAGCGTCGCCGCGGAGGCGTGGTACATCCGCTTCAGCCGCTGCGGGTCCGGGATCCGGGCCGCCTCGGTGAACTCGAAGCCGTTGACGGAGTCGCCGCGGTAGGTCGGCAGCGTCACGCCGTCGCGGGTCTCGGTCGGCTTGGAGCGCGGCTTGCTGTACTGACCGGCGATCCGGCCGACCTTGACCACCGGGACGGACCCGGCGTAGGTCAGCACGGCGCCCATCTGCAGCAGCGTCTTGAGCTTGTTACGGATGTGCTCGGCGGATACGGCGTCGAAGGCCTCCGCGCAGTCGCCGCCCTGAAGCAGGAACGCCTCACCACGGGCGACCGCTCCCAGGCGCTCGCGCAGCTGGTCGCACTCGCCCGCGAAGACGAGCGGCGGATAGGACTCGAGCTCCGCGATCACATCGCGCAGAGCCTCTTGGTCCGGCCAGTCAGGCTGCTGCGCCGCGGGCAGGTCTTGCCAGGTGTTGCCACCGGCGTGGGTTTCAGCGTTCACGGTCACGTTCCCCACATTACGGGGTCGCGCGGGGGCGTCCGCCAGTCGCCCGAAGTTTGAGACACACTCCACTCCACTCCGCTCCGACCAGCGGTGATCCCCGCGGCCGGGACTCGGCGTCCGGTCACCCGGCCGACAGGTGGCGCTCACTCCGGCAGGGAGTCGTCCGGGGAGCCATGGGCGAGGGCGGCGAGCGTGGCCAGGGCCTGGGAGAGCAGGGCGGGCGGGGGGCTCGCGAGGGCGATCCGGACGGCGTTCGGGGCGGGGCCTGCCCCTTGGGCGCCCTCCGCGGCGACGGCGAACGCGGCGGCCGGGGTGACGGCGATACCCCGGCGGGCGGCGGCCGCCAGGAACGTCTCGGCGCGCCACGGTGCGGGCAGCTCCCACCAGGCGAAGTAGGAGCCGGGGTCGGCGCGTACGGAGAAGCCCGCCAGTTGCTCCCGGACCAGTGCCTGGCGGGCGGCGGCGTCGCGGCGCTTGGCGGCGACGATCCGCTCCAGGCTGCCGTCGGTCATCCAGCGGGTGGTCGCCTCCAGCGCGAAGCCGGTCGCGGTCCAGCCGCCGGAGCGCAGGGCGGCGGCGAGCCGGTCGGTGTGCGAGGGCGGTGCGACGGCGAGGCCGATGGTCAGGCCGGGGGCCAGCCGCTTGGACAGGCTGTCGACTAGGAAGGTGCGGTCGGGTGCGAGGGTGGCGAGCGGCGGACCGGCGGCCCCGAGTCCGCCCTCGGCGCCGATTGAGGGGCCTGGGCCGCCGCCCGGACCGACTCCCGGGCCGCCGTCCGGCTTCAGGAAGCCCCAGATGGCGTCCTCCACCGCCCACAGATCCAGCTCTTCCAGGACCGCCGCGAGTTCCTCGCGGCGCCCGGCGGGCATCGTCACGCCCAACGGGTTGTGGAGGGTCGGCTGGAGGTAGAGCGCACGCAGCGGGGCGGCGCGGTGGGCGGCACGTACGGCGTCCGGGCGCAGCCCCTGCGCATCCGTGGCGAGCGGGACGAGGGTGATGCCGAGCCGGGCGGCGATCCCCTTGACCATCGGGTAGGTCAGGGACTCGACGCCCAGGCGCTCACCGGGCGGCACCAGGCAGGCGAGCGCTCCGGCCACCGCCTGGCGGCCGTTGCCGGCGAAGCGGATGAGGTCCGGGTCGGCCCGCAGGCCCGTCCCGGCGAGCAGCCCGGCCGCGGCGACGCGGGCGGCGCCGGTGCCTGCCGGGCCCGTCGGGCGCAGGGCCGCGTCGAGGGTGTCCGGGCGCAGCAGCGGCGTGAGGCCGGTCGCGAGCAGGGCGGCCTGTTCGGGGACGACGGGGTAGTTGAGTTCGAGGTTGACGTGCAGGGCGCCCGGCGCGGCCGGTTCGGCCAGCGCGGGGCCCGGTGCGTGCTGGGCGGCGCGGACGTAGGTGCCGCGGCCGACCTCGCCGACGGTCAGGCCGCGGCGGGCCAGCTCGCGGTAGACGCGGGTGGCGGTGGAGTTGGCGATCCGGCGGCCGCGGGCGAAGGCCCGTTGGGTGGGGAGGCGGTCGCCGGGGCGCAGTCGCCCGTCGGCGATCTCCGCGGCGACGGCGTCGGCGATGCGCCGGTAGTCCTCCGCGGCCATGGCCCGACCCTTCCCTCGTGGTTCCCGGTCACCACCATTGCACCGAGAGCAATGTTTTTATTGCACCGAGAGTGTGTCCCTCATAGCATCGAGCCGTCAAGGGGGCACGGCCCCAACGGGCAAGGGTGAGGGGCGAGTTGTGCGGAGTGTGTCATCGAGCGGGCCGGGGGCGCCGGGTACGGCGGACGTCAACGGGATCAGCATCGGCTACGACAACCGGGGCAGCGGCGTCCCCCTCGTCCTCCTCCACGGGCACCCTTTCGACCGGACGATGTGGGCGCCGCAGCTCGCGGCCTTCGGGGACGCGAGCGCGCCTTCCGGGGTGCGCGTGATCGCGCCGGACCTGCGGGGCTACGGCACCTCGACGGTCGTCCCCGGCGTCACGCCGCTGGAGACCTTCGCCCGCGACACCGCCGCGCTGCTGGACGGCCTGGGCCTCGCGAGGGAGCGCATCGTGCTCGGCGGACTGTCCATGGGCGGCCAGATCGCCATGGAGTTCGCCCGGCTCTTCCCCGGCCGGCTGCGCGGGCTGCTGCTCGCCGACACCTTCGCGCAGGCGGAGAGCGCCGAGGGCAGGACGGCGCGCAACGCCACCGCCGACCGGCTGCTGCGCGAGGGCATGGCCGGCTACACGGCAGAGGTCCTGGACAGGATGATCGCCCCGTACACCGTCACGGGCCGGCCCGAGGTCGCCGCACACGTCCGCCGCATGATGCTCGGCGCACCGCCCGAAGGCGCCGCGGCGGCCCTCCGCGGGCGGGCCGAGCGCCCCGACTACACCTCGACGTTGAGCCGCCTCGCGGTCCCGGCGCTGGTGGTCGTCGGGCGGGACGACACCTATACGCCGGTCGCGGACGCGGAGTTCCTGCACCGTGCGCTCCCCGACGCGACGCTCACCGTCATCGAGGACGCCGCGCACCTGCCGAACCTGGAGCAGAGCGCCCGCTTCGACGAAGCGCTGCGCGCCTTCCTGGCCCGCCTCCTGCCACGGCCGTGAGGCAGCGTCCGCCCACCCACCGACCGCGTCCCGGACTCGGCCCGCGGCCCCTCCCGCCATCCGGTAAGGTGCCGTCCATGCACGCGCAATCGACGACGACCATGAACTGGTGGTGGACCGCTCATCCGGCGGCCCACTGATTCGCGCGCACACCACAGATTTCGCGAAGGCCGCCCGAGGGGCGGCCTTTCGTCGTAAGGCGGGCCGGTCCTCCTCCCCGGAAGGAACCACCCCGCCATGCACCGCGAGCCCCTTGCCCTCGATGCCACCGCGCTCGTCCAGCGGCTGCTCGACCCCGCCTGCCCGCCGTTCGCCCTGTTGCGCCGCCGCTCCCCCGGCCGGGAGGCGGCCGACCGTGTCGAGGTGCTGATCGGTGAGGTCGAGGAGGTCGAGCGGCTGGCCGACATCCCCCTGGGCGACGGGACTCCGCAGGCGCCGGTCACCGACGCGCTCGCGCTGATCCCCTTCCGGCAGATCCGCGAGCGCGGCTTCCGCGCCCACGACGACGGCACTCCGCTCGCCGTCCTGCGTCCCCGCGAAACCTGCGAACTGCCCCTGGACGACGTGCTGGCGGCCCTCCCGGCGCACGACGTGCGGGTGACGGACGGGGCGTTCGACGTGGACGACGCGGCGTACGCGGAGATCGTCGAGCGGGTGGTCCGGGAGGAGATCGGCAGCGGCGAGGGCGCCAACTTCGTCATCCGCAGGACGTTCGAGGGCGAGATCGCGGACTTCTCCGCCTCCGACGCGCTGGCGCTGTTCCGCCGCCTGCTGGCCGGCGAGCGCGGCGCGTACTGGACCTACGTGGTGCACCGCCCCGGCCTGCGCACGCTGGTCGGCGCCAGCCCCGAGGTGCATGTGCGGATGACCGGCGGCACGGTCGTGATGAACCCCATCAGCGGGACCTACCGCTACCCGGCCGGGGGCCCCACCCCCGAGAGCCTGCTGGACTTCCTCGGCGACCGCAAGGAGGTCGAGGAGCTGTCCATGGTGGTGGACGAGGAACTGAAGATGATGTGCACCGTCGGCGACAAGGGCGGTGTGGTGATCGGGCCCCGGCTCAAGGAGATGGCCCACCTCGCGCACACCGAGTACGAGCTGCGCGGCCGGTCCACCCTGGACGTGCGCGAGGTCCTCAAGGAGACGATGTTCGCGGCGACGGTCACCGGGTCGCCGGTGCAGAACGCCTGCCGGGTCATCGAGCGCCACGAGCCGGTCGGCACGGACGGGCGGGGCCGGGGCTACTACGCCGGCGCGCTGGCCCTGATCGGCCGCGACGCGGGCGGCGCGCAGACCCTGGACTCGCCGATCCTGATCCGTACCGCCGACATCGCGGCGGGCGGGCGGCTGCGCGTCCCGGTCGGCGCCACCCTGGTGCGGGCCTCCGACCCGCACAGCGAGGTCGCCGAGACGCACGCCAAGGCGGCGGGCCTGCTCACCGCCCTCGGGGCGCGGCCGGCGCCGGAGCGGCCCGGCTCCGCGGAGCTGCCCCCGCGGCTGGCGGACGACCCGCGGGTGCGGGCCGCGCTGGACGCCCGCCGCGCGGATCTGGCCCCGTTCTGGCTGCGGATGCAGACCACCGCGCCGATCGCCGCGCTGAGTGGCCACGCACTGGTCATCGACGCCGAGGACACCTTCACCGCGATGCTGGCGCACCTGCTGCGCACCTCGGGGCTGACCGTCACCGTCCGCCGGTACGACGAGCCGGGGCTGCGCGAGGCCGCCCGCACGCACCAGGGACCGGTCGTGCTGGGCCCCGGCCCCGGCAACCCGTCCGACGCCGCCGACCCCAAGATGCGTTTTCTGCGGTCGCTGACCGCGGAGCTGGTCGCGGGACACCGGCACGGTCTGCTCGGTGTCTGCCTCGGGCACGAACTGCTCGCCGCGGAACTGGGGCTGGAGATCGTCCGCAAGGAGGTGCCGTTCCAGGGCGCGCAGGAGCGCATCGACTTCTTCGGGCGCCCGGAGACGGTCGGCTTCTACAACACCTTCACGGCCCGGTGCGACGACACCACGGCCGCCGAACTGGCGATGCACCGCGTGGAGTTGAGCCGGGACGCGGAGACCGCAGAGGTGCACGCGCTGCGCGGCCCCGGCTTCGCGGGGGTGCAGTTCCACCCCGAGTCGGTGCTGACCCTGGACGGCGCCTCGGTCACCGCTCAGCTGCTGGCAGCTGTCCTCGTGTGACCAGCATGTGCTCGTTGGTGCGGCCGGCCAGGTGGTCCTCGACATTGCGCACGGTGGTCTCGATGATCCGGCCGACCGCCTCTTCGGTGAAGTACGCCTGGTGCGAGGTGATCAGCACGTTGGAGAACGTCATCAGGCGGGCGAGGGTGTCGTCGCCGATGACCTCCAGGGACTTGTCGAAGAAGAAGAGCCCGGCCTCCTCCTCGTAGACGTCCAGGCCGACACCGGTGAGCCGGCCGGCCTTGAGCGTCTCGACGAGCGCGGCGGCGTCGACCAGTCCGCCGCGGCTGGAGTTGATCAGGATCGCGTCGTCCTTCATCGCGGCCAGCGCGGCCGCGTCGACGAGGTGCCGAGTGGCCGCCACCAGCGGGACGTGCAGGGTGACCAGGTCCGCCTCGGCGAACAGCTGCTCCAGGCCGACGTACTTCATCCCGAGCTCCACACAGCGCGGGTTCTCGGCGAGGTCCCAGCCCAGCAGGTGCATACCGAAGCCATGGGCGATCCGGGTGAACGCCTCGCCGATCTTGCCGGTGCCGAGCACGCCCGCCGTACGGCCGCGCAGATCGCGGCCCATCAGGCCGTCCAGCCGGAAGTCGAAGTTACGGGTGCGGTGGGCGGCCCGTACGAGGTGCCGGTTCACCGCCAGGGCGAGGGCCCAGGCGAACTCGGCCACCGCGTACGGCGAGTAGGAGGCGACCCGGCCGACACTCAGCCCGAGGTCGGCCGCCGCCTGGAGGTCGATGTTGTTGAAGCCGGTGGCGCGCTGGGCGACCATTTTCGTGCCGCCGGCCGCGAGGGACTGCAGCACCTCCGCGCTCAGATCGGCGTTCACGCTGGTGCTGACGATCTCGTAGTGCTGCGCGATGGGGACGGTGTCGCGGTTGAGGAAGACGTCCAGGCTGCGGACCTGGTGACGGCCGGCGAAGGCTCTCTCCAGCAGGGGCCGCTCGTCCGCCTGCACGCCGAATGCCAAGATCTCCACGACTGCTCCCGCCGGTCCCTTCACTGCGAATATACGGCCGCTCGCTCGACGGTGCCGTCCGGCGGCGCAGGGGCGGCCGGGTGGCGGGAGCAGCGGGAGCTGCGTGACGCTGTCGCCGCTCAGCCGAAGAAGATCCCGGCCTCGGAGTAGAGCGCGGGATCGACGGTCTTCAGCTTCGCCGTCGCCTCCGCGATCGGCACCCGCACGATGTCCGTGCCGCGCAGCGCGACCATCGTGCCGAAGTCGCCGTCGCGCACCGCCTCGATGGCGTGCAGCCCGAAGCGGGTGGCCAGCCAGCGGTCGAAGGCGCTGGGGGTGCCGCCGCGCTGGGTGTGCCCGAGGACGGTCGTACGGGCCTCCTTGCCGGTACGCGCCTCGATCTCCTTGGCCAGCCACTCCCCCACGCCGGACAGCCGGACATGGCCGAAGGAGTCGGTGCTCCCGTCCTTCAGGACCATCTGCCCGTCCTTGGGCATCGCGCCCTCGGCGACCACCACGATCGGGGCGTAGCGGACCTTGAAGCGCGACTCGATCCAGCCGCAGACCTCGTCGATGTCGAAGCGCTGCTCGGGGATGAGGATGACGTTCGCGCCGCCCGCCAGGCCGGAGTGCAGGGCGATCCAGCCGGCATGCCGGCCCATCACCTCGACGACCAGCACCCGCATATGGGATTCGGCGGTGGTGTGCAGCCTGTCGATGGCCTCCGTGGCGACGCCGACGGCGGTGTCGAAGCCGAAGGTGTAGTCGGTGGCGGAGAGGTCGTTGTCGATCGTCTTGGGGACGCCGACGCAGGGCACGCCGTATTCGCCGGAGAGCCGGGTGGCGACGCCCAGGGTGTCCTCGCCGCCGATCGTGATCAGCGCGTCGACCTCCTGCTTGGCCAGCGTCTCCTTGATCCGGTGGACGCCGTCCGGCTCCTTGAAGGGGTTGGTCCGCGAGGAGCCGAGGATCGTGCCTCCGCGCGGCAGGATGCCGCGCACCGCCGCGATGTCCAGCGGCACCGTGTCGCTCTCCAGCGGGCCGCGCCAGCCGTCCCGGAAGCCGACGAAGTCATATCCGTACTCCTGGGTGCCCTTGCGGACGACGCCCCTGATGACCGCGTTCAGACCGGGGCAGTCGCCACCGCCGGTCAGCACTCCGACCCGCATCGCTGCTTCACCTACATCCCGTCAGTGGCCGCGTACGGCCATGAATGAGCCGACCCCGTCACGTTAATGGTGATTTGGGGCACTCCGGGACAAGGCGCACGCCGATTTCGTTGATTCACCGGGGAGTTGAGGCGAGGCGTTCACCCGTACGAGCGGATCGCCCGACGGGCCCGGTGCCCGGCCGCTGACGGCGGCGCCGGCTACGCGTCGTCGAGGCCGCGCTCGATGGCGTACCGCACCAGTTCCACGCGGTTGTGCAACTGCAGCTTGCCGAGGGTGTTCTGGACGTGGTTTTGCACCGTGCGGTGCGAGATGACCAGCCGCTCGGCGATCTGCTTGTACGAAAGGCCCTTGGCCACCAGCCGCAGCACCTCGGTCTCCCGCTCGGTCAGCTGCGGCGCGCCCGGCTCGTCCGACGTCGCCGGTTCCGGCTCCGTCGCCAGCCTGCGGTACTCGCCCAGCACCAGGCCGGCCAGGCCCGGGGTGAAGACCGGGTCGCCCACGGCGGTACGGCGCACCGCGTCCAACAGCTCCTGCGTACTGGCCGACTTCAGCAGATAGCCGGTCGCCCCCGACTTGACCGCCTCCAGGACATCGGCGTGCTCGCCGCTCGCGGAGAGCACCAGCACCCGCAGCGTCGGGGCGGAGCCGACCAGTTCCTTGCACACCTGGGCGCCGGGCAGGCCCGGCAGATTGAGGTCCAGGACCAGCACATCGGGCGCCACGGCCTGCGCCCTGCGCACCGCCTGGAGGCCGTCCCCGGCCGTCGCCACCACGTCGAACCCGGCCTCCGCCAGGTCCCGTGCGACCGCGTCGCGCCACATCGGGTGGTCGTCGACCACCATCACCTTCAGGGCCGCCTGCTCACTCACGCGCTCACCTTCCCCCGTCCTCCGCCCCCGGGCGCGGCGCCCTTGGGGACCTTCAACTCCACTTCCGTGCCCTGGCCGGGGACCGAGATCCAGTCGGCGCTGCCGCCCAGCTCCCGCAGCCGCCCGCGGATCGACAGGGCGACTCCCAGCCGGCCCTCGCGCTCGGCGTCGGCAAGGCGCCCCTCGGGAATGCCGGGGCCGTCGTCGCGCACCGTCACGATCACCGCGTCCGGTTCGTCCTCCACCAGGATCCACGCGTGGGCACCGGCCCCCGCGTGCACCCGCACATTGTCCAACGCGGCACCGACAGCGGCCGTCAGCTCCGCCGCCGCGGCGGCCGGCAGCCCGACCGGGGCTCCGGGCTCGGAGAAGGTGACACCGGCGCTCGCGTACGGCGCGAGCAGCGCCCGGACGTCGCACGGCTCGCCGGCCGTCTCCGGGGGCACGGCGGCGGCCGAGGCCACCGGGACGGCCGCGGGCGCCGCCGTCCCGGCCGGCGCGGGCTCGCGCTGCGGTGGCACCAGGCCGCTGGAGACCAGGGTGCGCAGCGCCACCTCCTGCTCGCCCGCCATCCGGCCCAGTTCGCCCGCCTCGCCGCCGATCTCGGCGCCGCGCCGCTGCACCATCGCCAGGACCTGCAGCACGCTGTCGTGGATGTCGCGGGCCAGCCGCTCCCGCTCCCGGGTGGCGGCCTCGATCTGCAGGGCCCGGGCGAGGGTGCGCTCACTGGCGCGGGCCACCTCGACGACGTAGCCGATCGCGACGCTGGCCACCCACACCAGGACGACGTTGTGGACGGTGTCGCGGGCCAGCTCCTGGCGCTCGACGAGGTTGGCCACGGCGACCGCGCTGGAGGCCACGGCGGCCCACCGCCAGCCGCCCTTGATCGCGAAGCCCAGGACGGCGCCCGCCGTCCAGATGGAGGGCAGCGTGGGGGCGCCGTCCATGATGCGGGCGTGGGTGTCGACCAGCGGCGTGATGAGGATGCCGCCGACCGCGAAGCCGAGGTCGGCGAGCAGGAACCGGCGGGTGCAGCGCTCGGCCGAGGTCGTCCGGCGCCAGGTCAGCAGCATCCAGACGGTGAGCGCGCCCATGTAGGCGGCGGCGCCCAGCGGGTGCTCGTACTTCCGGTAGGAGAGGCCGACCAGGCCCAGGGTGTAGACGAGGGTGAGGATCCGGTAGCCGGTGAGCGCGCGCCACAGCGGGAGCTCGACGGACATCCGCAGCGCCGCCGGGCGCTTGCCCGCGCCTCTGGCGGCCGCGTCGCCACCCGCCGTCCGTATGTCCGTATCCGTCATGCCGGCCCCCCACCCCTCGCCGGGCTCGCGCTACGCCCCGGCCTCGGCCTTGCCCCTGCTGCCCTTGCCTGCGGCGCTGTCGTCCTTCGCCGCCTGCTCCGCCTCGGCCTTCTTGCGGGCCTGCTCCGCCTTCGCCTGGTCGGCGATCTGCCGCTTGGCGGCCGTCGCGTAGACGTCGACGTACTCCTGGCCCGAGAGCTTCATGATCTCGTACATGACCTCGTCGGTGACCGACCGCAGAATGAAGCGGTCGCCCTCCATGCCCTGATAGCGGGTGAAGTCCAGCGGCTTGCCGATGCGAATGCCGGGCCGGATCATCTTCGGCACGACCTTGCCCGGAGGCTGCACCTTCTCGGTGTCGATCATCGCGACGGGGATGACCGGGGCGCCGGTGGCCAGCGCGACCCGCGCCAGACCGCCCGGCTTGCCGCGGTAGAGCCGGCCGTCCGGTGAGCGGGTGCCCTCCGGGTAGATGCCGAACAGCTCACCGCGCTCCAGCACCTCGATGCCGCTCTTGATCGCCGCCTCGCCCGCGCCGCGGGCGCCCGAGCGATCGACCGGCAGCTGGCCCACGCCCTTGAAGAACGCGGCCGTCAGCTTGCCCTTCACCCCCGGGGAGGTGAAGTACTCGGCCTTCGCGATGAAGGTCACCTTGCGGTCCAGCACCGCGGGCAGGAAGAAGGAGTCCGAGAAGGACAGATGGTTGCTCGCGAGGATCGCCGGACCCTCGGCGGGGATGTTCTCGATGCCTTCCACCCAGGGGCGGAAGGCAAGCTTCAGCGACCCGCCGATGGAAAACTTCATTGCGCCGTAGATCAACCGACTGCCTCCTGTGTGTGACGCAAAGACCTTAACCTGCCTCGGCGCCCCCCTCGCCGCGGCGGGGCTGCGACGGGCTGCGACGGTCACGGGTTGTCGGTCACCCGGGGGCCGCGAGCCGCCTCCGCCGGACCTATCCGACCGCCGTCACTCCGCGTACCCTGAGGTAACTCGCCAGGCCCCCTCATCGATCGGAGTTCCCCGGTGCCGCTCCTTCCCGGAGCCGAACCGTTCCGCCGTGACGGCGGAGAGGTCGGCGTCCTTGTGTGCCACGGCTTCACCGGCTCCCCTCAGTCCGTACGCCCCTGGGCGGAATATCTGGCCGACCGCGGGCTGACCGTCTCCCTGCCGCTGCTGCCCGGCCATGGCACCCGCTGGCAGGACCTGCAGGTCACCACCTGGCAGGACTGGTACGCCGAGGTCGATCGCGAGCTGCGGGCGCTGTCCGAGCGCTGCACGAAGGTCTTCGTCTGCGGGCTGTCGATGGGCGGCGCGCTGGCACTGCGGCTGGCCGCCAAGCACGGCGACGCGATCAGCGGACTGGCCCTGGTCAACCCGGCCAACCGGGTGCACGACAAGGCCGGCGCCCTGCTGCCGGTGCTGCGCTATGTCGTACGGACGACCAAGGGGTTGGCCAGTGACATCGCCAAGCCGGGCGCCGCGGAGGTCGGTTACGACCGTACGCCGCTGCACGCCGCGCACTCCGTGCGCAGGTTCTTCCTCCAGGTCGACTCCGAACTCCCGCAGGTCACCCAGCCGTTGCTGGTGATGACCAGCCCGCAGGACCATGTCGTGCCGCCGGTGGACTCCGAGCGGATCCTGAGCCGGGTGTCCTCCCAGGACGTCCGGCAGAAGCTTCTCGAGCGCAGCTACCACGTCGCGACGCTGGATCACGACGCGGAGCAGATCTTCGAGGACACCTTCGCCTTCCTCACCCGGCTCGCGCCGGAGCTGCGGGCGGGTGCGATCGAGGAGGGGACGGCGACCAGTGGTGGAGCGTAGCCCCCGCGACCCCCGGGACCCGCTGGACGAAGAGGCCGCGTGGGCCGAGATCGTGGCGGGCTACGGCGAGGAGCCGCGGTTCCCGACGGACGACGACCACGAGGGCCCCGACCAGGACGGCTCCCGCCGGGACACCTCCGGCCAGGACGACGCGGCCGGAGCACGTGACGAGAGCGCCACCGTCCGGCCTGCCGGCTCCTCCGGCCCGGCCGGCATTCCCGGTGTCCCGGGCGCGCTGGATCTGACGAAGGCGGGCACGAGCACCGCAGGCGCGGACGCGACGGCGACCGAGGGCGCCGGGTCCGGCGATGCCGCGGAGAGCAGCGGCGGCACGGACGAGAAGCGGCCGGAGCGCGGCACCCCCGGCGGCTCGGCCGGCGACGCCGTGGGCAGCTTCGTCGTCTACGCGCCGGGCGTCGGGCCGCGCGACTGGGACGCCGCGCGGCCGTCCGACGACGACTTCGACGAGTCGGACGAGGGACACTTCACACCGCCCGAGCCGCCTCCGCTGCCCGAGGCCGACGTCACCACCAAGTTCGCCTGGCTCGCGGTGCTCGGCGGGCCGCTGCTGCTGGTGCTGATGGTGCTGTTCCAGCAGCCGGTGACGTGGTGGATCTCGGTCCTGGGCATCGGCGGCTTCCTCGGCGGCTTCGCCACCCTGGTGGCCCGGATGAAGCACGACGACGAGGACGACGACGGGATGACGGGCGGCGGCGCGGTGGTGTGAGCGGGCCGGGCCCGCGGCGCTCAGGCGCCGGCCGGCACCCGCAGGGCCGCCAGCACCGGCAGATGGTCACTGGCCGCGCGGAGGTCCGCCTCGCGCACGCCCGGCAGCCCGTGCGGTACCCCGCAGCCCAGCACCTCGATGCCGTCGGTGGTGAACACCGCGTCGATGCGCTGATGCGGATCGTCCGGCGTCGAGGTGTACTCCCCGCCCCACGGCTTCGCCGCCCAGGCGTCGGTCAGCGCCCCCGCCAGCCGCCGGAAGCTGCGGCCCCGCGGCCGGTCGTTGAGGTCCCCGGCGGCGACGGCGTACGGCACGTCCCAGCGCGCCAGCCGCTCCAGCAGCAGTCCGGCCTGCGCGTAGCGCTCCTGCGCGGCGAGGCTGAGGTGACAGCTGAGCACCCCGAGCCGGGCGCCCCCGATACGGACCACGGCGGTGGCGAAACCGCGCTGGTGCAGGCCGGGCGTGCGGGGCAGCAGGATGTCCTCGGTGCGCTCCACCTGGGCGCGCAGCGAGGAAAGGACCATCGGGCCCGCGGTGGTGCCGCCGCCGGTGACGTACACCAGACCGCAGGAGCGGGCCAGGCGCTCCGCGGCCTTGCGCCAGCGGAAGAACCGCGGCGCCTCCTGGATGAGCACGAGATCGGGGGCGCAGGCCCGGATGACCCGGGCAAGCGCCGCCCGATCGTCGCGCAACGAGCGGATGTTGTAGCTGAGCACACGGACGATCGCGGAGTCCTCCTCCGTGCCGGACGCGGGAAGTCCGGGCCGCTCAGCCACCATCGCGGTCAGCCCTGCCGGGCCAGGTCGGCCGCACCGACCAGACCGGCCTTGCCGCCGAGCTGGGCAGCGAGCACCTGGGCGTGCGGCCGCCACTGGTTGCCGACCAGCCAGCGCCGGAAGGACTTGCGGATCGGGCCGAGGACCAGCTCGCCCTCGTCCGAGACGCCGCCGCCGACGATGAAGGCGGACGGGTCGAAGAGCGAGGCGAGGTCGGCCAGGCCCGCGCCGGCCCAACGGGCCAGTTCGCGGAAGGAGTCGATGGCGACCGGGTCGCCCTGGCGGGCGGCCTCGCTGATGTGCCGGCCCTCGATGCCCTCGGAGGTGCCGTCGCCGAGCGAGAGGAGCACCGCGGCGTTCTCGGGGGTGGCGAAGGCGCGCTGGCGGGCGTAGCGCAGCAGGGCGCGGCCGGAGGCGTACTGCTCCCAGCAGCCCTGGCTGCCGCAGCCGCAGAGCAGGCCGTCGGGGACGACCCGGATGTGGCCGAACTCCGCGGCGACGCCGAAGCGGCCGCGGCGCAGCTTGTTGCCGATGATGATGCCGCCGCCCAGGCCCGTGCCGAGGGTGATGCAGATGACGTCGCTGTGGCCCTGGCCGGCGCCGAACTTGTACTCGCCCCAGGCCGCGGCGTTGGCGTCGTTCTCGACGACGACGGGGAGGCCGACGCGCTGTTCGACCCTGTCCTTGAGCGGCTCGTGGCGCCAGTCGATGTTCGGTGCGAAGAGGACCGTGGCCCGCTTCTCGTCGACATAGCCGGCGGCACCGATACCGACCGCCTCGATCTGGTGGCCGGAACCGACCCGGCGGACGGCGTCCGCGATGGCTTCCGTCAGCTCGTCGGTGGCCTGCGGAGTCGGCACCTTGCACGTCTCCAGGATCGAGCCCTCTTCGTCGACCACGCCGGCCGCGATCTTCGTGCCGCCGATGTCAACGCCGATGGTGAGTCCCATGTGTCCCTCAGTTATTCGCTCGAACCCCGCCGGGAACCACCGTACCGGAGGTCACGGTGGCGCTCGGGCCCATGAGCCTTCAGGAACAGGTCAGTCGAGATCGATCCGCTCGGTGCCGGTGGGGCCGTCGTCGTCGCGCGGGTCGTCACCGCGGGTGGCCTTGCCGGTGCCGCCGGGGCGGTCGTCGAGGTCGTCGCGCGTCCAGCGGCGCTCGCTGCCCTCGACGGCCGAGCGGTAGGCGGCGAGCAGCTCGGAGCCAGCCGCCGCGAGGTGGTCGAAGATCTCCGGATTGCGCTCGACGACGGGCTCGACCGCGGCCTTGGCCTGCTTCAGCAGCTGGTTGACCGCGCCCTGCGCGGCGATCCCGCCGAGGGCGCCGGGCAGCTGGATCCCGGCGAGCTTGTCGGTCACGGCGTCGGCGAGCTTGCGCAGCTCCTCCGCCGCGCTGCCGGTCTGCGGGCCGAATTCGGTACGGCGTCGCGCCTTCTCGGCCGCGAGGTCCTCGGCGCACGCCCTCTCCCAGGCGTCGGCTTCGGGCTCGGCGGCCGTGTGGTCGGCGGGGCGCTCGGTGGCATCACTCATGATGATCTCCGTGGACTCCTGCGGCGCGGCGGGTGCGGCGACGGTTGGGGCGGACTGCGGAGCGGGACTCACCCTCGACGGTACCCGAATGGCGGGAGAGCGTTCAGTGGCTCTGCGGCCACAGACCGGGGTCGGGGGTGAAGCGGATCTCCAGCACGCCGTCCCGCAGTCCGGCGCCGGAGACGGTGCAGCGGCGCAGTGCGGAGGGGAGCGTCCGGATGCGGCGGAAACGCCCGGCACTGACGACGATCTCGTCGCCGCGCCGCACCAGGCCCAGGGTGTCCCGTTCGGCGCCGGGCAGCGGCACCCGCCACACCAGGATGCCGTCATCGGTCAGGCGGTCCTCGACGGTCCAGGGGTCGGGGTGCCCGGCGGCCGGCCCGCTCCCGCCGATCTCGCCGGTGGGCCCGTCGATCAGCTCGTCGAGTTCCTCGATGCCCTGCGGGTCACGGCCCAGGTGCGGCACTTCGTGCAGCGGCAGGTCGGGGAACTCCTCGCGCAGCGCCTTGAGGGCGCTCTGCTGGTTGCCGGAGAGCCCGGCGAGGAAGGGGTCGGCGGAGCCGGTGGGCAGCAGCCGGTTGACGAGGACGCCGTCGGTGCGGCGGCCGTGCAGCGCGAGCCCGGCGCGCAGCGGGCGCAGGTTCGCGGCGGCGACCGGACCGGCCTCGGTGACCAGGCGTACGGACGTGCCGGGGTCGTCGATCACCCGCTGGACGGCGGCGAGTTCGCTCTCCCAGCGCTCGGCGGCCTCGTACAGCTTCTGGGCGGGCATCGGCACGCCGGCGAGCTGGGCCAGGACCGGGCGCAGCGCGCGGGCGGCCTGGCGTTCGGGCGGCAGCAGGCGGCGGAGGTAGCGGCGTACCTGCGCGGGCAGGGCGAGCAGCTGGATCGTCTCGGCGGCCGGGGGCATGTCGACGACGACGGTGTCCCAGTCGTCCGATGCGTGCTCCACGCGCAGGGCGTGCAGCAGCGCGAAGGCCTCGGAGCCGGGGATTTCGGTGAGTTCGTCCTCTTCGAGGGGGGCCGCACCGAGCAGGTCCAGGGCGGCGCCGGCCCGCTCCTGGAAGGCCAGGAACTCCTGGCGGAAGCGGTCGGCGGGGTCGATCCGGCGGGCGTGCAGACCCGGGGCCTGCTCGGTGGCCGTGTCGGCGGCGAGGCGGGAGCCCAGCACCGCTTCCGGCGCGGCGCTCTCGGTCGTGAGCAGCAGGACGCGCGCTCCCCGCCGGGCACCTGCCAGGGCGGTGGCGGCGGCGAGCGTGGTGCGGCCCGCGCCGCCGGGGCCTGTGACGAGGACGGTGCGCACGGTCAGAGCTTCTTGGCCTCGTCGGCGGACGCCTCGGGCCCCTCGGGGCCGCTCTCGACGCGCTTCTTCAGGCCGGCCAGCGCACGGTCGATGATGACCTTCTCGGCCTTGCGCTTGATCATGCCGAGCATGGGGATCTTGACGTCGACGGTGAGCTGGTAGGTCACCTCGGTGCTGGCTCCGCCGTCGCGCGCGGCGAGGCGGTAGGAGCCGTCAAGGGCGCGCAGCATCTGCGACTTGACCAGCGACCAGCTGACCTCGTTCTCACCGGACCAGGTGTAGGCGAGGGTGTGGTCGTCCTTGATCGCGCCGGCGTCCAGCAGCAGGCGCACCTGCTCGGCGCGGCCACGCGCGTCCTTGGCCAGCACCTCTGCCTCTTTGACCTCTCCGGTCCACTCCGGATAGCGGTCGAAGTCGGCGATCACTCCCATCACCTCGGCGGGCGCCGCCGCGATCGTGATGCTCGAGCTGGTGTGTTCGGCCATCGCCGTGACTCCTCCATGCCGATTCATGCCGGTCCGCCGACACGCGTCAAACTCGGTGTCTCTGCTGCTGAAGGCTACCGCGCGGGGAAAGGGCGGCGGACACCAGCGGCCCCCGCGCGACCGGGCGGACGACTACTGGCCACGCCTCCCGGCGTCCGGGGCGGGCCGCCCGCCGCTCGGGCCCGGGTTCACCACTCCAGGACGTACGGCGTCCCGGTCGCGTTGAAGTGCCCGACATTGACGCATTCCGTCCCCCCGATACGGACCCGCCGGGCTAGCGGCTGATGGACGTGACCGAAGAGGGAGTAGCGGGGGCGGGTGGTGCGGATGGCGTTCAGCAGCGCGGCACTTCCGCGCTCGAAGCGGCGGGCGACGGTGTCGTAGCAGAGCTCCGGGACGTCCGGCGGGATGTGGGTGCACAGCACGTCCACCTCGCCCACCGCCTCGATCTTGGCGGCGTACTCCTCGTCGCTGATCTCGTAGGGGGTGCGCATCGGCGTCGTCAGACCGCCGCCGACGAACCCGAAGACCCGGCCGCCGATCTCCACCCGCTCCCCGTCGAGGACCGTGGTGCCGGGCCGGGCGTACTCGGGCCACAGGCGCGGGATGTCGACGTTGCCGTAGGTGGCGTACGTGGGGGTGGGGAGGGCGGCGAAGAGATCGGCGTACTGCTTGCGGACCGCCTCCTCGATGACCGACTCCCGGCTCGCGCCGGCCCGGTCCAGCTCACCCCAGAGCCGGCGGCCCAGCTCGCGGGCTTCCTCGAAGCGGCGGGCGGTGCGCAGTTGGACCAGGGCGTCGGCGTTCTGCACACCGAAGAGGTCGGGGAAGATGCCGCGCGAGTGGTCGGCGTAATCGAGGAAGAGAACGAGGTCACCGAGGCAGACCACGGCGTCGGCGCCGGTGCCGGCCTCGGCGAGGTCCCGGCTGTTCCCGTGTACGTCACTGACCACATGCACGCGCATGGCGCCACCCTAGAGGGCCCCGGCCGCTGCCGGGAGAGGGTCCTGGACCTGCGGTTACTTTCGGGTCACCACGGGCCTGGTTTAGTCTGCGCGGAGCAGTCCGAAGGCGTGTCCCCAAGCGTGTGACGCATAAAACATCTGGGCGTGACCCCCTATCCCTGAAGCAATACCGGTGGGTAACGTCCGGGCAGTCCGATCCCCTTTGCATGATCATGGACCGCAGCCGGTGTACACACAGCGTCGTGGCGCCGGCGCCAATGAGGAGCAGCAGTCTTGCGCGAGTTCAGCCTTCCGGCCCTGTACGAGGTCCCCGCGGACGGCAATCTGACGGATCTCATCCGCCGAAATGCCGCGCAGCACCCGGATGTTGCGGTCATGGCACGCAAGGTGAACGGTGAGTGGCAGGACGTCACCGCCACCACCTTCCTCGCCGAGGTCCGTGCCGCGGCCAAAGGCCTGATGGCCTCCGGCGTCCAGCCCGGTGACCGGGTGGGCCTGATGTCCCGCACCCGCTACGAGTGGACGCTGCTGGACTTCGCCATCTGGAGCGCGGGCGCGATCACCGTCCCGGTCTACGAGACCAGCTCCGCCGAGCAGATCCAGTGGATACTCGGCGACTCGGGCGCGGTGGCCTGCCTGGTGGAGTCCCCCGCGCACGAGGCCGCCGTGGAGTCGGTACGCGACCGGCTGCCCGGCCTGGAGAACATCTGGCAGATAGAGCGGGACGCCATCGCACGGCTGCGGGCCGCGGGTGACGACATCGCCGACGAGGAGGTGGACGCGCGCAGCGCGCTCGCCGACGCCGACTCCCCCGCCACCATCGTCTACACCTCCGGCACCACCGGCCGCCCCAAGGGCTGTGTGCTCAGCCACCGCAGCTTCTTCGCCGAGTGCGGCAACATCGTCGAGCGGCTGCGCCCGCTGTTCCGCACCGGCGATTCCTCGGTGCTCCTCTTCCTCCCCATCGCGCATGTCTTCGGCCGGCTGGTGCAGGTCGCCTCGGTGATGGCCCCCATCAAGCTGGGGCACGCACCGGACATCAAGCACCTCACCGACGATCTCGCCTCCTTCCGGCCGACGATGGTCCTGGGCGTTCCGCGGGTCTTCGAGAAGGTCTACAACTCGGCGCGCGCCAAGGCCCAGGCCGACGGCAAGGGCAAGATCTTCGACAAGGCCGCGGACACCGCGATCGCCTACAGCCGCGCGCTGGAGACCCCCGAGGGCCCGGCGCTCGGCCTGAAGGTCAAGTACAAGGTCTTCGACCGGCTGGTCTACGGCAAGCTGCGCGCCGTCCTCGGCGGCCGCGCGACCCACGCCATTTCGGGCGGCGCCCCGCTCGGTGAGCGTCTGGGCCACTTCTTCCGCGGCATCGGCTTCACCGCACTGGAGGGCTACGGCCTGACGGAGTCCTGTGCGGCCACCGCCTTCAACCCGTGGGACCGGCAGAAGATCGGCACCGTCGGTCAGCCGCTGCCCGGTTCCGTGGTGCGCATCGCCGACGACGGCGAGGTGCTGCTGCACGGCGAGCACCTGTTCTCGGGGTACTGGAACAACGAGACGGCCACCCAGGAGGCCCTGTCCGACGGCTGGTTCCACACCGGCGACATCGGCACCCTCGACGAGGACGGCTACCTCGCCATCACCGGCCGCAAGAAGGAGATCCTGGTCACCGCGGGCGGCAAGAACGTCGCGCCGGCCGTGATCGAGGACCGTATTCGGGCGCACGCCCTGATCGCCGAGTGCATGGTCGTCGGTGACGGCCGGCCGTTCATCGGCGCGCTGATCACCCTCGACGAGGAGTTCCTGCCCCACTGGGCCGAGGAGCACGGCCACCCGGCCGATGTGACGCCGGCTCAGGTCGCCGAGGACCCGGAGCTGCTGGCCGCCGTGCAGCGCGCGATCGACGACGGCAACTCCGCGGTCTCCAAGGCCGAGTCGGTGCGCAAGTTCAGCATCCTGCCGACCCAGTTCACCGAGGAGTCCGGCCATGTCACGCCGTCGCTGAAGCTCAAGCGGAACGTCGTGGCGAAGGACTTCTCCGAGGACATCGAGGCGCTCTACCGCGGCTGAACCGGCCCTCCCGTGCCGTCTGCCCGACCGGTGCCGCCGCAGAGGCCGCACCGGTCGGGGTTCGTTACAGCAGCTCCTTGAGGCGCTCCGCGAGCAGGTCCCAGCGCCACTTCTCCTCCACCCACGCCCGGCCGCGCTCGCCCATCCTGCGCCGCAGCTCCGGGTCGCGGAGCAGGGTGACGAGCCGCTCGGCCGCGGCCGCCGGCGAGCCGCCGGGCACCACCCAGCCGGTCTCGCCGTCCAGCACCGCGTCGGGTGCGCCGCCGGAGTCGCCCGCCACCACGGGCAGACCGGTGGCGGACGCCTCCAGGTAGACGATGCCCAGGCCCTCGACGTCGAGCCCGCCGCGGCGGGTGCGGCACGGCATCGCGAAGACATCGCCCGCGCCGTAGTGCGCCGGCAGCTCCTCCCAGGGCACGGCGCCGGTGAAGCGCACCGCGTCCGCCACGCCCTTCTCACGGGCCAGGGCGCGCAGTTCCTTGTCGTACGGACCGCCGCCGACGATCAGCAGTACCGCGTCGGGCACCTCGGCCAGGATCGCGGGCATCGCCGCGATGAGCGTGTCCTGTCCCTTGCGGGGCACCAGACGGGAGACGCACACGACGACCGGCCGGCCGGCGAGCCCGAGGCGGGCACGCACCGCGTCGCCGCCCGAGCCGGCGTGGAAGGTCTTCTCGTCCACGCCGGGCGGGAGCTGCACCATCCGCGCGGCCGCCTCGTCGGTGAGCGCGCCGGCGATCCGCGAGCGGGTGTACTCACCGAGGTAGGTGAGAGTGTCGGTGCCCTCGCCGATCCGGCGCAGCAGCTGCCGGGCGGCGGGCAGCTGCGCCCAGCCCGCCTCATGGCCGTGCGTGGTCGCCACGATGCGGCGGGCGCCGGCCGAGCGGAGCGCGGGCGCCATCAGCCCGAGCGGCGCCGCCGCACCGAACCACACCGAGGAGCAGCCGTGCTCACGCAGCAGAGCGGTGGCCCGCCGGGTCACCCGCGGGGTGGGCAGCAGCATCGTCGTACGGTCGCGGATCACCGGGAACGGCTGGTCGGCGTCGAAGGCGGCGGTGGCCTCGGCGCCCTCCCTGCCACGCTTCCAGGTCGAGGCGTACACGACGACCTGGGTGGGGTCCAGGCGCAGCGCCATGCTGTGCAGAAAGGCCTGGATACCGCCGGGACGGGGCGGGAAGTCGTTCGTGACGATCAAGGTCTTGTGCACGATGGTCTCTCGGCGGTCGGGGCGTCGGGCGGTCCGCGCGGCGGGCCCGGCGGGTCGGGCCCGACAGTACCGCTTCGCCCGCGGGCGACAGCGGGCTGCCCGCCTGCCGCGGGAGGGGGCGCTCCCGCCACGCCGGGCACCTGTTCTACGGTCGTGACCGGCCACTACAGGCATCATGCAGTCAGGCGGGACCAGTGATCCATCATGCAGTCGGCAGCGCCGGCGGCCACCGGCGGACGACCGGCGAGGTGACGATGACCAGCACCAGCACCAGCGCCGGGCCGCGAGGGCGGTGGCTGCCGGTCGTGGCCTGGGCCGCGACCCGCGCCGTGCTCCTGCTGTGCGCCGAGAGGGTGCTGGTGCTGCCGGGCCCGGATGTCACCAGCGACATCACGGTGATCTACCGGGGCTGGTTCGAGGTTCTCAAGACCGGCACCTTCCCGCTGGACGACGTCACCTGGCAGTACCCGCCGGCCGCCGCCCTGGCCGTGCTCGGCCCCGGCCTGCTGCCCTTCCTCGACTACACCTCGGCCTTCTTCGTCCTGGTCCTCCTCGCCGACGCCGCGGCCCTGGCGCTCTTCCTGCGCGCAGGCCGGCGCCCCGGCAACCGGCAGCTCGGTGCCTGGGTGTGGATCGCGGGCGTCGCGCTGCTCGGCCCGACCGCCTACGCCCGCTACGACCTGATGGTCGCGGCCGTCGCCGCCGCGGCCCTCTTCGCCGCGGCCCGAAGGCCCAAGGTGGCGGGCGCGCTCATCGCGTTCGGCACGCTGCTGAAGGCGTGGCCGGTGCTGCTCCTGAGCGGGGCGGCGGTGCGCGGCCGGCGGGCGCGCTCCCTGTGGCTGACCGCGGCCGGCACCGCGGCCGCGCTGACCCTCGTCTTCGTGACCGCCGCTCCCGGCGCGCTCGCCTTCCTGACCTTCCAGCGGGACCGCGGTACGGAGATCGAGTCGCTGGGTGCGCTGGTCTTCCATGTCGCCCGGCACTTCGGCTGGACCGGCGAGGTGCTGCTGAACTACGGCTCGGTGGAGTTCCTCGGGCCGGGTGTCCCGTTCGTCAGCACCCTCGCCCAGCTGCTGACCGCGACGGCCCTGGGCTGGCTGCTGCTGTGGCGGCTGCGCGCCCGGGAGTTCACCGCCTCGACGCTCGCCGACGCCGCCTTCACCGCCACGCTGCTGTTCACCACCACGAGCCGGGTGATCAGCCCGCAGTACCTGCTCTGGCTGGTGGGCCTCGCGGCGGTGTGCATGACCGCGCGGGCCGGCCGGCAGGCGCTGCCCGCCGGTCTGGTGCTCCTGGCCACCGGTGTCACGCTGCTGGAGTTCCCCGTCTGGTTCGGCCATGTCGTGGCGAGCGACTGGCTGGGCGTCGGCGTGCTCGCGCTCCGCAACGCACTGCTGGTAGCCGCTTCGCTGATCGCCTGCCGTCGGCTGTGGGTGTCGACCGGCGCGGGCCGAAGGACCGCGCCCGCGAAGGGCTCCCCGCCGGACGGGGAGAGGGCGGCCGGGGAGCGAACCGCCGCCACCGAGCCCGGCGCGGACGCGGACCGCTGTACGTCAGTCGCCTCGGCGCCGTCGCCCGCCCCGGGAAGCGCGGACCCGTCCCGGACCGCCGGCACAAGCTGACGGACGCGGCGCCGGCACCTGCTCAGCGCAGCTGCCTCTTCACGTACGCCCGCCATCGCACCGTGAACTCCGCCAGCCCGACGCCCAGCTGGGAGCGCATCGCGCGGTCGAGGCGGTCGGCGCGAGCAGGCTGCCGCTTGCCGTCACCCGCCTCGGAGGGCGCACCCGCCGCGGACCCTTCCGCCGTCGGCGCCTGGGTCGCCTCGATCGGGGCGGCCGCGCTCCCGGCGACCGCGCCCCTGCTCCTGCCCACCTCCCGGTAGAAGGCCATGAGCTTCTTCTCGCCCCATTTGCCGGCGATCATCCGGCAGGCCAGCCAGCCGCCCTCGTACGCCTTCGCCAACCGGTCCGCGCCCGCCTCGAAGCGGAAGTCGTCGTCGGTGGGCAGTCGGGCGGGGATCCGGCCGGTCGCCACGGCACGGGAGAGCTCGGGCGCGGCGGTGGCGACCTTACGGCGCGTGCCGCGGTAGGCGACCCAGTCGGCGAAGCCCTCGGAGAGCCACAGCGGGGTGGTCTGCGTGGTGACCGTGCGGGTGGCGACGTGGGTGGTCTCGTGGGTGAGGACGACCGCCCGGCCGAGGTCGTTGAGCTCTTCGTAGGCCTCCGGGTTGACGATCACCCGGTCCGCCGGCGCGCTGGTCGCGGCGCCCGCCTCCCCAGTCGTGACGGCCGCGATCCCCTCGTATCCGGACGGGTCGTCGCTGCCCAGCAGCTGCGCCATCCCCACGACCGAGTCCGGAGCCTCCACCACCACCTTGCGCGCCCACTTCCCCCGCCAGGCGGCGGCGACCGCGGGCACCGCCGCGTCGACCCGGTCCGCCAGCTCGCGCAGCCGCCGCGGCTCGGCTGCGCCGCCGAGAACCAGGCTGTGCCGGCCGTGGACGATGCGTACCGGGCCCTGGTCCCACAGCTGACGGGGGCCGGTCCGCCCGGCCGCCGCGCCGTCGGTGTCCGACGAGATCCGCCAGCGGCCGTCACGCTCGCTCAGCGTGAGGTACTGGAGGGAGGCGACCGGGACGGTGTCGTAGCCCTTCAGGCGGTAGCTCAGCCGCACCTTCGCGGCCAGCCGCTCGCCGCTGCCGCCCCCCGGGAGCGGGAAGGCGCCGGTCGAGACGAGTTCGTAGTGCCAGTCGGCGAGCGGTACCGACCCGAGGTTGCCGAACAGCTGCCGCTGCCGGGCGCGGTAGGCGGCGGCCCGCGGGTCGACGGACTCCAGGAAGGCGGCGGCGTCCCGTCCCTCGACGGCCCGCGCCCGCGCGTCGAGCATCCGCTGGACGTCCGGGAACCGGTCACGCGAGGCCGGCGCCGGCGCGCAGCCGACGAGCTGGGCGAGGAGCGCGAGCAGCAGCGCGGCGCAGCCCGCCGGCACGGCTCGCGGCCGCGTCCGTATCGCCCGCTGACCTGACATGCGGCCGATCGTATGTGCGGCCGGGCCGGGGCAACACCGCGGGGATCCGCCTCAGGGCCGGGTGATGGACGAGATCGGCATCATGCCGACGGGGTCGTAGCGCACCCGCGCTCCGGGGTAGGGCGCGTGCACGACCTGACCGTTGCCGACGTACATCCCGACGTGGCTGGCGTCCGAGCGGTAGACGACCAGGTCTCCCGGCTGCGCCTCGCCAAGCGACACCTGCCGCCCGGCGCCCCGCTGCCCCTGGGACGTCCGCGGGATGGAGACGCCGGCCCGGCCGTAGGCCCATTGGGTGAGTCCGGAGCAGTCGAAGGCCGAAGGGCCCGAGCCTCCCCAGGAGTACGGGGAGCCCACGACGGCCCGCGCCGCGGCGACGGCCGCGGCGGCCCGCCCCGAGGACGGCAGGACCCCCGAGAGGTCCGGGAGGATCCCGTCCCGCCCGAGGGCCCTGGAAGCCCGGTCGTAGGCCGCTCGCACGTCCGCGGGGAGCCCGTTCAGCATCCGCCGCGCGGCGGCGAGCTTGCCCTGCACGGCTTTCTTGTGGCGCGCGACCGTCTTGCGGCCGGCCTCCAGATCGGCCAGCCGGGCGACGGTCTCCCGGCGCTGCTGTTCCAGGGCCCGCTGGGCGACCTGGAGTTCGTGCAGCTCGCCGGCCTGGCTGCGGTGGAGCCGGTCGAGCGCCGAGGCCTTCTCCAGGTACCCGTCCGGCCCTTCCGAGAGCAGCAGCTGCAGGGTGGGATCGATGCCGCCGGCGCGGTACTGGGCGGCGGCCAGCACGCCGAGCCGGCCGCGCATCCGGTTGACCCGCTCCTGGGCGCGGGCGGTGCGGTCCTGCAGGTTCGTCACCTGGACGCGGAGGCTGCGGGCCCGCTCGTCGGCGCCGTTGTACTTCTCGGTGGCGCGCTCCGCCTGGTCGTAGAGCTCGGTGAGCCGCGAGGCCGCCGAGCCCCGGGCGGCGGCGGGGCCGTCCGCGGGGTCGGCGGCGGCCGGTGCCGGGGAGAGCGCCGCGGCCGCCAGGGCGGCCGACAGGACGGTGACTCCGGTGAGGGTGACGGGGCCGGGCTGCGAGGTACGGCGATGGGACACCACGAGGGCCGCACTCCTTCCGTGTGCAGCCCCTGCCGCCCGGGAGGGCGATCGGTGACCGGCAGCTGCGAGGGCAGACAGTAACCGCGCCGGTCCACCCCGGCCAAAGACCTGCGCCCGTACGCAAAAAGCCGCCCCGCCGGTGACTGTGCAGGTCACCGGCGGGGCGGGAAGTCAGCGGCGCAGGCCGCAATTCGCCCGTTCGGGCGGCAGAGCGGGGCGGTTCAGACGCGGACCCCGAACATGAACGGCATGTTGTTGATCGACTCGTAGCGCACGGCCGCGCCCGGCTTGGGGGCGTGCAGGACCTGGCCGTTGCCCGCGTACAGGCCGATGTGGTGCAGGTCGCCGTAGAACAGCACCAGGTCGCCCGGCTTGAGCGCGTCCTGACCCTGGATCCGGGTGCCGGCGTTGGCCTGCTCCTGGGAGGTGCGCGGCAGGGACTGGCCGGCCTGCTGGTAGGCCCAGGAGGTCAGTCCCGAGCAGTCGAACGAGGACGGGCCGGTGGCGCCCCAGACGTAGGGCGAGCCTATCTTCGCCTGGGCGGCGGACAGGGCGGCCGCACCGCGCTGCGAGGCCGGCACGTCGCTGCCGAGGTCGATCCGGGAGTTGCTGCGGTTGGCGCGGTCCTCCTTGGCCTGCAGCGCGGCGCGCTCCTTGGCCGTGAGGGTGTTGAGCAGCTCCTGCGCCTTGCCGAGCTTGCCCTTGATCTCGTCCTTCTTGTCACCGAGCGCCTTGCGGGTCTCGGTGAGGTCCTCGATCTTGCTCGCGGCCTCGGAGCGCGCCTGGGCGAGCCGGCGCTGCTTGTCCGCGATGGTCTTCAGCTGCTCGGCCTGCTTGCCGCTCAACTGGTCGAGGGTGGCGGCCTTCTCGAGGTAGGAGTCCGGGTCGCCGGAGAGGAAGAGCTGGACGGAGGGGTCGATGCTGCCGCTGCGGTACTGGCCGGAGGCGACGGCGCCCAGCCCCTTGCGCAGCTGGTTCAGCTCACCCTGGCCGCGGGCGACCTTGTCCTGGAGGCCCTCGACCTCCTTCTGGAGCTTCTCCTGGTCTTCCTTGACGCCGTTGTACTTCTCGGTGGCCTGCTCCGCCTGCTCGTAGAGCTTGTCGACCTCGGACTTGACGTCCTTCTTCGTCTGCTGCGGATCGGCCTGGGCGGCCTGCGACGAGAGGGCGACGGCCGCGGCTGCGGTCGCGGTCAGCACGGTCACACGAGTACGGCTCGGCTGCTTGGGTCGACGGTGGGACGCCACGAAGGCGAGCTCCTTCTTCCTCCAGCCGCCTACCGGGAAGTGGGGGGGGTGAGACCCCGGCTCCGCGTGAACGCTGCGGACTCGGCGGTTCCTTCACTGTTCATCCCGGTTGGATGATCACTTGCATGAAGGTTCGAGGCCTGACCTTAGTAACCGAGTTGTGATCGCTTCAAATCCTCACGGGAAAAAACTTCGCCACACGCCCAAGCTTTACCAACATCACACGGGCAGTAATGGGCAATTGACGCTCAGATACGGATCGGCACGCTTTTCCCGCCGGATTCCGCTCGACTCAGGTCCGCGCAAGTCGCTTGAGGAGCAGGGCCGATGCGACCGGCCGGGCGCCGGCCTTCGCCACTCCGTCGGCCACTTCCCGGTCGGTGGAGACCACGACGACCGGCCGGCCGGGCGGTTCGGCCCTTACGAGCTGACGAATCAACTCATCTGCCGTTACGCCCGGTTTGCTGAACAAAACCCGCACCCCGCGCGGCGGCGCGAGCAGCACCGGCGCCGCCAGCTCCGCACCGTCGAAGACGCAGGTCATCTCCGCGCCGGTCTGAGCCGCGAGCACCGCGAGCCCGCCCAGCAGCCGCAGCCGCTGCTTGTCCAGCGGCATCGTCGGATAGCCGGTCTTGGTGACGTTGTAGCCGTCCACGACCAAGTGCGCCTGCGGCAGGGCCAGAAGCTGGTCGAGCAGCGCCGGATCCATGTCCGAAAGCGCCCGGGTCGCGACATCCTTCGGCGTCATCTGGCCCGGCGCCACCGCCTCGACGGTGTCGGCGGGGTGGACGCTGGCGGGCGGCAGCGCCAGCTCGCGGCGCAGCCCCTGAGCCGCGTCCAGCACCGTGTCCAGGAGCAGCCGCAGCCGCATGTCCTCGACGCTGCGCCCCTCGCGGGCGGCCCGCCTGCTGGTCTCCAGGGACGCCTCGGTCTCGGCGATCCGGGCCTTGAGGCGGCGCAGCTCGCTGTCCGCCGCGGTCTTCTCCGTGGCCGCCTGGGAGCGTCCGGCCTCCAGCTCGGCCTCGGCCTTGCGCACCGCCGCCTCGCCGCGCTTGACATCGCTCAGCGCGCTGCGCAGCTTGCGCTGGAGCGACTCGTTCTCCTTGCGGGCGGCGTCGAGGTCCACCCGGACCCGGTCCGCCTCCGTACGCGCCTCCGTACGGGCCTGCCCCAGCTCCTCACGGAGCCTGGCCAGCTCCCGCTCGGCCTCCTCACCGGCCCGCTCGGCACGGGCCCGCTGGGCCTCCTCGCCGGCCGCGGCGACGAGCTTGACCCAGCCGTCCGGGCGCAGGACGTAGGCCGCCGCCGCGACATCCAGCGGGTCGGCGGCGGCGGGCGGGGTGCCGTGGTCCAGGGCGGCGGCCAGTTCGGGCTGGGCCTCGCGGAGCTTGCCCCCGATCCGCTGCCGGAAGACCGCGTCGCTCTCCAGCGCCGCGGCCATCGCGTTACCCGCGAACTTGGCCCGGCGGGACGGCGTGAAGCGGGCGTACTGCCGTAGCGGCGGCGGGAGTTCGGAGACGGTCAGGGCGCCGAACGAGTCCGCGGCGAGCGCCACGACGCGGTGCCGGACGCCCTCGGGCAGCGGGCGGTCGAGCACGTCGTCGGCCGCACCCTCGGATGCGGCGGCATGCTCCACTCCCGGCTCCCCTTCTGGACGCTCCACCACGGCTGCATCGCTCCGATCTCAGGCGCTCGCGCCCGGCCGGTCCACCAGCTCGATCTGGTCGACCGCGTTGCACCAGCGGCAGCGCACGGACTCGATGCTCTCACTCAGGACCTCGCGCTCCTCCACCTTCGGCTCCCCGGCCAGGTCGAGGTGGAGGTACTCCACCACCTTGGACCGGCGGGTCACATCGAAACGCGTGAGGTTGCCGCAGAGCGTGCAGCGCCACCGGGTCTCGGCCGTCGGAAGCGGAACAGCCATCGTGTCGTCCTCTTTCGTGCTCGTCGTGCTCGTGCAGTTGTGCGGTTTCACGCGGTGCGCCGTCGGACTGCGGAAGTACGCAAAGTACTGCCTGTAACCCTACGGCCTGACGGGGGGCCGGTGCGGGTCCGCCCAGGAGCCGGGACGCGGCGAGGCACTCTGTCCCGATTGCCCGCATTGCGCCATGATCACTTCATGACGGCGCCGTCCCTGTTCCCCGGAGTCCCCCGGCCCCCGCACCCGACCCGATCCCTCGCCACGGTGTTCTCGCGGGTCACGAATGTGCTGATCGGCGTGTGCTGCACGGTCTTCCTGATCGGCCCGGCCTCCGGCTTCAACCGGATGTACGGCATGGGCGACGCCCTGCTCCAGGCCCAGACCGCCTACTTCGAGCGGTGGGGCGTGATCCCCGTCGACCTGTGGAGCGGCTCGGCCGCGGCGCTGGCCACCCCGCTCAGTGCCCTCTTCGTCCACGGCAGCTGGCTGCACCTGCTCGGCAACATGCTGTTCCTGTACGTCTTCGGCGGGATGACCGAGGCGCGGATGGGCCGGCTGTCGTTCGCCGCCTTCTACATCGCCACCGGCTATCTGGCCCTGCTCGGCTACGCGGCCGCGCACGCGACGTCCGCCCAGACCCTGGTGGGCGCGTCCGGTTCGATCTCCGGGGTCCTGGGGGCCTTTCTCTACCTCTTCCCCAAGGCCCGGGTGACCAGCCTCTTCCCGTTCCTGTTCTTCCTGCCGCTGCGCTTCCCCGCCTGGATCGTGCTGCTGTTCTGGTTCGGCCTGCAGTGGCAGGCGGCGCGGCACGATCCCGGCGGCCCGGGGGTCGCCTACCTCGCCCATGTGGTGGGATTCGCGCTCGGGTTCCTGTACGCGTGGGTGCGCTACGGGAGAGATAGTGTGGAGGCCAACCGGGGGAACGCACCGGCGACCGAGGGAGAGAGCCAGCCGTGATCACGTCGATCGTGCTCATCAAGACCAGCGTGGACCAGATCCCGGAGATCGCCGAGAAGATCGCCGCGCTGGAGGGTGTCAGCGAGGTCTACTCCGTCACCGGTGCGCACGACCTGATCGCGATGGTGCGGGTGGCCGCGCACGACGACCTCGCCGAGGTCATCCCCGGCCGGATCAGCAAGGTGCCCGGCGTCGCCTCCACCGAGACGCACATCGCCTTCCGCACCTACTCCCAGCACGACCTCGAAGCGGCCTTCGCCATCGGCCTGGACGCCTAGGGAGCGTCCGGCCGGCGGCGAAGACCGCCCGGTCCCGCCGTCAGGCGGACGTGTCGGGCACGCAACGCCCGTCCTCGGTGCGGTAGTTCCAGCGCGCACCGTCCGCCACCAGTTCCTTGACGGCCCGCACGAACCGCTCGACGTGCTCGTCGGGCGTCCCCGCGCCGAAGCTGACCCGGATGGCGTTCAGCGACCGCTCCCCCGGCGCCGCCTCCGGCGCACCGCACTCGCCCGGCTCCTGCGGTTCGCTGCCCAGCAGGGTCCGCACGAGCGGGTGAGCGCAGAACAGACCGTCGCGGACGCCGATGCCGTACTCGGCCGACAGCGCCGCCGCGAAGTGCGAGCTGTTCCAGCCCTCGATGACGAACGACAGGACGCCCACCCGCGGCGCATCCTCCCCGAAGAGCGAGAGCACCTTCACCTCGGGCACCTCGGCCAGGCCCTCCCGGAGGCGGGCGATCAGCGCCTGCTCGCGGGCGACCAGGCTCTCGAACCCTGCCTCGGTCAGCGCCTGGCAGGCGGAGGCGATGGAGTAGGCACCGATGACATTGGGCGAGCCGGCCTCGTGCCGGGCCGCGGTGGTGTGCCACTCGACGTCCACCCCGCCGTCCGCACGCCGCGAGACCTTACGGCTCGCGCCACCGCCCGCGAGGTACGGCTCCGCGGTCTGCAGCCAGTCCGCGCGGCCGGCCAGCACTCCGGCGCCGAACGGGGCGTACAGCTTGTGCCCGGAGAAGGCGACCCAGTCCACGTCCAGGGCGGCGATGTCGATGGGGTGGTGCGGCGCGAGCTGTGCCGCGTCCAGCACGATGCGGGCGCCGTGCGCGTGCGCCGCGGCGGCCAGCTCCCGCACCGGCCACAGCTCACCGGTCACGTTCGAGGCCCCCGTCACGCACACCAGCGCCGGGCCGGTCCCTGCTGCCGCCCGGCCGGCCAGGGCCTTCTCCAGGGTCTCCACCGCCTGCCGCGGGGTGCGCGGCGCGTTCAGGTACGTCACGGCGGTGTCCGCCCGCTGCTCCCACGGCAGCAGCGAGGCGTGGTGCTCGGTCTCGAAGACGAAGACCTCGGTGCCGCGCGGCAGGGCGGCCGCCAGCAGGTTCAGCGAGTCGGTCGTCGAACGGGTGAAGACCACCTGGTCGTCGGCGCGGCAGCCGAGGAAGCCGGCGATGGTGGCGCGGCTGTTCTCGAACAGGTCGGTGGACAGCTGCGAGAGGTACCCGGCACCGCGGTGCACGCTGCCGTAGTACGGCGCGTAGCCGGCCACGTCGTCCCAGACCCGCTGCAGCGTCGGCGCGCTGGCGGCGTAGTCCAGCGCGGCGTAGTCGACCTCACCACCCGTCACGAGCGGCACCAGGATATCCCGGCCCAGAACAGGCAGCGGGGCACAAAGCGAACGGTCGGCGGCGACGGCGGAAACAGACATGGCGAACTCCCCTGGGAGATAAGCGAATTCGCTGCGAAATGGGCGTGGGCAAAAGGAGCCACGGCGGCGCAGCGCAAAGAGAAAAGGGTGCGGAAAAGGGGCCGTCGGGCCCTATCGCATTCGCTGAATCACGGAGAGATCTCCCTCGACAACCAGGATCCCTGGCGAGGGATCCGCGCTTGCCACAGACCTCGCTGCCTGCGGCCTGGTCATCACCCGGGGCACCCCGCCACGGAAGGAGGGTTGCCGGACAGCGGGCCGGGGCCTGCATCGCTGTCACTCGTGACCTGCGCAGAATCATGCCACACCGGCGGAACGGCGCAAGACCCGGTCCGAAGGACGGACCGAGTCCCGCGTCACACCGCGCGCCGGGTCAGGCGTTGCTGGCGGCCACCCAGCGCTCCAGGGCCCGCTTGGCCGCCCCCGAGTCGATCGACCGGGCGGCCTTGTCGATGCCCGCCCGGATCTGCTCCGCCAAGGGCGCGTCGGAGGGCTCCAGGGCCACCAGGGCGGCCGCGGAGTTCAGCAGCACCGCGTCGCGTACTGGCCCGGTCTCGCCGTCCAGCAGCCGGCGGGCCACATCGGCGTTGTACGACGCGTCCGCGCCGCGCAGCGCCTCCACCGGCACCAGCGGGATCCCGACGTCCCTGGGGTCGAAGGGCTCCTCGCGCACCGCGCCGTCCCGCACGATCCACACCCGGGAGGTCGCCGTCGTCGTCAGCTCGTCCAGCCCGTCGTCGCCGCGGAAGACCAGCGCCGACGAGCCGCGCTCGGCGAGCACCCCGGCGAGGATCGGGGCCATCCGGGCGTCCGCCACACCGGTCGCCTGCGCGCGGACCTTCGCCGGGTTGGTCAGCGGGCCGAGCACGTTGAACGTGGTACGGATACCCAGCTCGCGCCGCGCGGGCGCGACATGCCGCAGCGACGGGTGGAACTTCACCGCGAAGCAGAAGGTGATGCCCGCCTCCTGGGCGACCTCGGTGACCCGCTGCGGGGTGAGATCGAGGTTGACCCCGAGCTTCTCCAGCACATCGGACGCGCCGCTGGCGGACGAGGCCGCGCGGTTGCCGTGCTTGACGACCTTCGCGCCGGAGCCGGCCACCACGATCGCGGACATCGTGGAGATATTGACCGTCTTGGCGCCGTCGCCGCCGGTGCCGACGATGTCGACGCTGGGCCCGGGGACCTCGATCAGCCGGGCGTGCCGGTACATCGTCCGCACCAGCCCGGAGATCTCCGCGACGGTCTCGCCCTTGGCCCGCAGTGCCACCGCGAACCCGGCGATCTGTGCGTCGCTGGCCTCGCCCCGCATGATCCGGTCCATCGCCCACGCGGTGTCGTCCGCGGCTAGGTCACGGCCGTCGAGCAGGGCATTCAGCAGGTCCGGCCAGGTGTGGGCCGCCACGCTGTCGCCGCCGACCGGGGTCACAACGTTCATGGTCCACACTCCTGGATCGTCTCCTGCTTATGCCGTCAGCCTACCGAGGCCCCGGCAGGCCGGAGGGCCCCGTCCATTCGTCGGACGGGGCCCTCTGGGTGGCGTACTACCTGCCGTGGCTACACGGCGCTGCGGGGATCAGTGGTGGCCGTGGCCACTGGTGATCTCCTTGTACTCCTCGGCCGTCGGCTTCGGAATGACGCTGTCCTCGCCGTAGTACGACTTCGACAGCTTGGCGCGCAGCTTCTGCCCCCGCGACACCTTGCGGGCGACGCCGTTCTCGTCGACCTCGGGGCCGAGCTCCAGGGGCTTGGGCTGCTCGTGCTGCGTGAGCGTGTGCAGCTGCTCCTGGTCGAGCGGCTCGTGGACCTCGATGAACTCACCGTGCGGCAGGCGCTTGATGATGCCGGACTCGCGCCCGTGCAGCACCTTGTCCTTGTCGCGACGCTGCAGACCCAAGCAGATCCGCTTGGTGGCGATGAAGGACAGCACCGGAAGGACGAAGAAGCCGATCCGGACGAACCACGTGAGGGAGTTGAGCGACAGGTGGAAGTGCGTGGCCCAGAGGTCGTTGCCACCACCGATCAGCATCACGAAGTACGCGACCAGCCAGGCGACGCCGAAGCCGGTGCGGTTCGGGACGTTGCGCGGACGGTCCAGGATGTGGTGCTCGCGCTTGTCGCCCGAGATCCAGGACTCCACGAACGGGTAGACCGCGATGGCGACCAGGACCAGCGGGAAGACCACGATCGGGATGAGCACACCGAAGTTGACGGTGTGGCCCCAGAAGTTCCACTCCCAGCCCGGCATCACACGCACCAGACCCTCGGCGAAGCCCATGTACCAGTCGGGCTGGGCGCCGGTGGACACCTGGTCCGGCCGATACGGGCCGATCGCCCACACCGGGTTGATGCTGGCGATCGCGGAGATCACCGAGATCACACCGAAGACCAGGAAGAAGAAGCCTCCGGCCTTGGCCATGTAGACCGGCAGCAGCGGCATACCGACGACGTTGTTGTTGGTCTTGCCGGCACCCGGGAACTGCGTGTGCTTGTGGTAGAAGACCAGGATCAGGTGCGCCACCAGCAGGCCGAGCATGATGCCCGGCAGCAGCAGTACGTGCACCGTGAAGAACCTCGGGATGATGTCGTGCCCCGGGAACTCCCCGCCGAAGATGAAGAACTGCAGGTACGAACCCACCAGCGGCATCGCCAGGATGACGCCCTCGATGAACCGCACGCCGGTGCCGGAGAGCAGGTCGTCGGGGAGCGAGTAGCCGGTGAAGCCGGTGAACATGCCCAGCACCAGCAGCAGGAAGCCGAAGAGCCAGTTGACCTCACGCGGCTTGCGGAAGGCGCCGGTGAAGAACACCCGCATCATGTGGACCATCATCGCGGCCAGGAAGACCAGGGCCGCCCAGTGGTGGATCTGCCGGATGAGCAGTCCGCCCCGGACGTCGAAGCTGATCTCCAGCGTCGACTCGAAGGCCTGCGTCATCCGGACCCCGTGCATGGGCACGTAGGAGCCGTGGTAGACGACCTCGGCCATGCTCGGGTGGAAGAACAGCGTCAGGTAGACACCGGTCAGGATGATGATGATGAAGCTGTAAAGCGCGACCTCACCCAGCATGAAGGACCAGTGGTCCGGGAAGATCTTGCGCATGTTGGACTTGGCGAGGCTGTAGATGCCCAGCCGGCCGTCCGCCCAGTCGGCGACCCGTTCGCCCGCGGGCGCTTTGCCGCGGCGCGTGGTGGTCGCGCTCGTCTCGTTACTCATCCGCGCTCCCAGAAGCTCGGGCCGACGGGCTCACCGAAGCCGCTTGCGGCCTCCAGGAAGCCGTCCTTCTCCGTGATGTGAAGCTGCGGCAGGGCGTGACCTGCCGGACCGAAGATCACCCGGCCGCCGTCGGAGAGGTCGAAGGTCGACTGGTGGCACGGGCAGAGCACGTGGTGCGTCTGCTGCTCGTACAGGCTGATCGGGCAACCCACGTGGGTGCAGATCTTCGAGTACGCCACGATGCCCTCGTGCGACCAGGACAGCTCGTGCTTGTCCTTGATGTTCTGCGGCTGAATCCGCACGAGCATCAGGGCGTCCTTGGCGATCTGCTGGTTGAAGTCCTCGTCGTGCTCCTCCAGGCCCTCGGGCTTGGCGAAGGTGAGCGAGCCGACCGCGATGTCCTCGGGACGGAGCGGGAGGTTGGTCGACTGGTTGACCAGCCGGACGCCCTTCTTCCAGCCGGTGGTGCGCAGCTTCGTCCCGGGCAGCGGGCCGAGGTCGCGCAGCAGGACGACGCCGGAGAGCGGCACCAGGGCCAGCGCGCCGAACATCGTGTTGCGGATCAGCTTGCGCCGGCCGAACTGCGACTCCTTGGCACCCTGCGCGAAGTCCGCCAGAACCTTGGCCTTGACCTCGGGCGGGGCCTCGATCGGGTGCCGCTCGTCGGCGACCTCCTCGTCCGACATCAGCGTGCGGGCCCAGTGGACGGCGCCGGCGCCGATGCAGAAGAGCGCCACACCGAGGGTCATACCGAGCGCGAAGTTCAGCGCGCTGATGTGACCGATCGGCCAGATGTAGACGATCTTGTCGATCGGGAAGATCACGTACGAGGCGATGAAGCCGACCGTGGCGAGCATGGACACCAGGAACAGGAAGGCGACGGCACGCTCGGAGCGGCGCGCGGCCTTGTCGTCGATGTCCTGGATGCGGTGCTCGTGAGGCGGCAGGCCCGGGTCCGCGAACGGGTTGCCCGCCGTCTCCACCGCGGTGTCGTGAGCCGTCTCCCGCTCACTGGGAAGGGTTTCTTCCGGCACGTCTTGGTGTCGTCCAGTCTCACTCATGACTTCTTGGCCTTCGTAGTCCGGGCAGCGACCCAGATGGCGACCGCGATCAACGCACCAAGGCCGAAGACGTAACCGAAGAGACCCTCACTGACCGGCCCGAGACCGCCGAGGTCCAGGCCTCCGGGGCTCTCGGATTCGTCGCCGTTGACGGCGTCGAGGTACGCGATGATGTCCTTCTTGTTTTCCTTCGTCAGCGAGCCGTCACCGAACGAAGGCATGTTCTGCGGGCCGGTTTCCATGGCCTCGTAGATGTGCTTCGGGTCCACGCCCTCGAGCGTCGGTGCGTACTTCCCGTCGGTGAGGGCGCCGCCCTTACCGGTGAAGTTGTGGCACTGCGCGCAGTTCGTGCGGAACAGCTCGCCGCCCTTGCCGATGTCGGCGCCGTCGGGGCTGTACTGCTCCTTGTCCGGCACGGTGGGGCCGGCGCCCAGCGACGCGACGTACGCGGCCAGCTGGTCGATCTCGGCCTGGTTGTAGATGTTCTTCTTCCGCGGAACCTGGGCGCCCGGCTGCTGCGCCGGCATGCGGCCGGTGCCGACCTGGAAGTCGACGGCGGCAGCGCCCACGCCGACCAGGCTCGGGCCGTCGGAGGTGCCCTGACCGCCGGTGCCGTGGCAGCTGGCGCAGCCCACGGCGAAGAGCTTCTTGCCCTCCTTGATGGCAAGGGACTGGGCGGTGTCATCGGCCTGAGCCTTGTCCGCCGGCGCGAACGCGGCGTACAGCCCCCCAGTGACCGCCAGCGCGAAGAGTAGGACGACGAGCGCCGCCAGCGGATGGCGCCGTCGTGCGGAGAGCTTTTTCACGGATTACCCCGGTGTCAGGATCTTCTGCGTCGATGCTTTGGCTATGTCTGAAATGCGAGTCCGGCCTGGACCGGTTACTTGATCAGGTAGATCGTGGCGAAGAGGCCGATCCAGACGACATCGACGAAGTGCCAGTAGTAGGACACGACGATGGCCGCGGTGGCCTGTTCGTGGGTGAACCTCTTGGCCGCGTACGTCCTGCCCAGGACCAGCAGGAAGGCGATCAGACCGCCTGTCACGTGCAGTCCGTGGAAGCCGGTGGTCAGGTAGAACACCGAGCCGTACGGGCCGGACGAGAGCGAGAGGCCCTCGTGCTTGACCAGCTCCGTGTACTCGAAGACCTGACCGCCGATGAAGATCGCACCCATGATGAAGGTGATCACGAACCACGTTCGCAGCTTCTTGACATCACCGCGCTCGGCCGCGAAAACACCGAGCTGGCACGTCAGAGAGCTGAGCACCAGGATGGTGGTGTTCGTCGCGGAGAACGGAAGATTCAGCGCATCGGCGGATTCCTTCCAATACTCGGCCCCGGTCACCGATCGGAGGGTGAAGTACATCGCGAAGAGGGCCGCGAAGAACATCAGCTCGGAACTCAGCCAGATGATGGTTCCGACGCTGGTGAGGTTCGGCCGATTGACCGACGGGTGCGCGTGCCCGGTTTCTACTGTCGTTGCTGTCGCCACGACCGACATTATGTCGGTCGCTTATCCCGCCCTCACTCCGGGGGGTGCCGTTCGGTGTGTCAAGGACGTATGCCCTGCTCGTCCGGCCCATTCCGCAGGTCGCTCGAAGGAGGGAAGCGACACCTCCGCGCCGGCCCCCCGGCCGCCTTGCGACCGGTCCTGACGGGCCGTCGGGCAGATCTTGGATCCGTCCGAACCCTCCTGCGAGCGCCCGGTCCGGGAGTAGCATCCGTCCCCTACCTACGGTGGGCCTCTCCCATCCTGTGCCGCGACGAAGCGTGGAGGAACGATGCAGCCGACTGCCACGGTGCTGGTCTACAGCGACAACGCCCACACCCGGGAGCAGGTCCGGCTGGCGGCCGGCCGGCGCCCCGCCCCCGACGCTCCGCAGATCGAGATCCTGGAGTGCGCCACCCAGGCCGCCGTCCTGGAGGCCCTGGAGCAGGGCGGCATCGACGTCTGCGTGCTGGACGGCGAGACCGCGCCCGCGGGCGGGATGGGCGTCTGCCGGCAGATCAAGGACGAGATCTTCCGCTGCCCGCCGGTGCTGCTGCTCATCGGCCGCCCCCAGGACGCCTGGCTGGCCACCTGGAGCCGCGCGGACGCCGCTGTGACGCACCCTGTGGACCCGGTGGCGTTCGCGGACTCCCTCGCGTCCCTGCTGCGCCGCAAGCTCCTCACGCAGGCCTGAGCGGCCCGCTGAGGGGCCCTCAGACCTGCGGACGCAGCCGTGCGGCATCAGCGGTCCCCCGCTGCTGCTCAGCCGCTCCTGTGGTGGTGGACGCCTTGTTCTTCAGCGCGCTGCCGTCCCGCCATTCCTTCCAGGGCATGTTCCAGTCGCCGAAGCCGTTGTCGAATGCGGTCATCGACTCGCCGTCGCTGTTGACGACCTTGACGATGTCGCCGACCCGCACCATGTTGAAGAACCACTCCGCGTTGCCGGTGGACATGCCCGTGCAGCCGTGGCTGACGTTGGCGGCTCCCTGGGAGCCCACCGACCAGGGCGCGGCGTGCACGTACTCGCCGCTCCAGGTGACCCGGGTGGCCCAGTAGACCGGCAGGTCGTAGAAGTCGGAGGCGCCGATGCTGGCGCTGGTCATCCGGACGAAGCTCTCCTTGCCCAGGATCACCTTGACGCCGTTGCGGGTGTCGTAGCCGGGCTTGCCGGTGGTGACCGGGATGGTGTTGACCTCTTTCCCGTTGCGCAGCACCGTCATCTGGTGCGACCCGGCGTCGGTGATGGCTTCGATCCGGTCGCCGGTGGTGAGCCGAACGGGTTTGGCCGGGCCGCCGTAGAGCTTCTTGGTGATCTTCAGCCCGTCCAGGTTGCTGTGCACCGCGATGGTGGCGTGGGCCGGCCAGTAGTCCTTCGGCCGGAAGTGCAGCGACTTGCCGTCCACCCAGTGCCAGGAGCCCTCGACGCGCGGCGCGGAGTCCACCTTCAGGGCGCTCTCGATGACGGCACGCGCCTTCGGGTCGTTCACCGGCTTGCTCAGCTCGGCGGTGACCGGCTGGCCCACGCCGTAGTCGCCGCTGTCCGGGCCGAACTTGACGCTCAGGCGGTCGTCGGCGTCGGTGGTTTCGACGACGAGGGTCTTGCGGCCTGGCGCGCCGTCCTCGTCCTCGGTGCTCACCCGCACCGTGTAGCGGGTACCGGCGGCGAGCGGCACAGTGGTGCGCCAGCGCCTGCCGTCCGCGCTCAGTTCGCCGCTGATGTAGCGGCCGGAGGCGTCGGTGGCGGTCACGTCCGTGATCCGCGCCTCATCACCCTTGACGGTGACCTCAAGCGGCTTGTCGGGATCCGCTTTCTGCTTGCCGTCCGGGGTGTTGGCCGAGATCTGGTCGGCCGCGTCGTAGGGCTTGGCGGAGAGCGGTTCCGACGACGAGCCCCCGCAAGCGGTGGCGCTCACCGCAAGGGGCACGAGCAGGAGTCCGCAGCTCAGCACCGTCCGGGTTCGAGGTCTGTTACTCATGACCCAAAAATATGAAGAATCACCTGTTTCAGCGCGCTGGAGGACTGCAAATGGGGTCCACCTCAAGGCGCAAAAGGGGCGGGCCCGGACACCTGTTGGGGTGTCCGGGCCCGCCCGTACGGCCTGTGGGCCGCGTTACTGCGTGCGGTTCTCACCGCGGTAGTACTCGAAAACCCATCCGAAGAGGCCGACGAGGATCACCGGGACGGAGAAGTAGAGCAGCCACCAGCCGAAGATGACGCCCATGAAGGCGAGCGCGCCACCGATGGCCAGGGACAGCGGCTGCCAGCTGTGCGGGCTGAAGAAGCCCAGCTCGCCCGCGTCGTCCGAGACCTCGGCGTTCTCGTTGTCCTGCGCACCCGCGTCCACCCGCTTGGCCGTGAAGGCCAGGTAGTAGCCGATCATGATGCACAGGCCGAAGGCGAGGAACAGTGCGGTGGTACCCGCGGGCTCCTTCGACCAGACGCCATAGACGACCGCCATGGCGAGGACGAAGACAGCGAGCCAGATGAACATCTTGCCCTGGATCTTCACTTGCCCTCCTCCTTGCCGCCGATGACGGCCTTGGCGACCTCGGAGCCGTGGGGCTTCTCCAGCTCCTCCAGAGCGGCGATCTCCGGGTGGTGGAGATCGAACGCCGGGGATTCGGACCGGATGCGCGGCAGCGTGAGGAAGTTGTGCCGCGGCGGCGGGCAGGACGTCGCCCATTCGAGCGAACGGCCGTAGCCCCAGGGGTCGTCGACCTCGATCTTCTCGCCGTACTTCGCCGTCTTCCAGACGTTGTACATGAAGGGCAGGATCGACAGGCCCAGCAGGAACGAGCTGATCGTCGAGATGGTGTTCAGCGCCGTGAATCCGTCGGCGGCGAGGTAGTCCGCGTAACGACGCGGCATGCCTTCGGCGCCGAGCCAGTGCTGGACGAGGAACGTGCCGTGGAAGCCGATGAACAGCGTCCAGAACGTGATCTTGCCGAGCCGCTCGTCGAGCATCTTGCCGGTGAACTTCGGCCACCAGAAGTGGAAGCCGGCGAACATCGCGAACACCACCGTGCCGAAGACGACGTAGTGGAAGTGCGCCACCACGAAGTACGAGTCCGACACATGGAAGTCCATCGGCGGCGACGCCAGGATCACACCCGTCAGACCACCGAACGT